>CAJXNV010000001.1 GCA_913057155.1 uncultured Actinomycetes bacterium
GTGCGCGAGGCCCGGGGGTTGGCCTCGAGGACGAACAAGGTGTCCTGCGCGAGGGCGAACTGCACGTTCAGCAAGCCGCGCACGCCAACGCCCTTTGCTATCGCCTCGGTCGACTCGCGGATGCGTTCGATGTCGGCGGCGCCCAGGGTGATCGGCGGCAGCGCGCACGCCGAATCACCGGAATGGATCCCGGCCTCCTCGATGTGTTCCATCACGCCCGCGAGGTACATGTCGGTGCCGTCGTAGAGCGCATCGACGTCTATCTCGATGGCGTCGTCGAGGAATCTGTCGACCAGGACGGGATGCTCGGCGGTGACGTCGGTCGAGCGACGCAGGTAGTCCTCCAACATGGCGTCGTCGTAGACGATCTCCATGCCGCGACCACCGAGGACGTAACTGGGTCGAACGAGGACCGGGTAGCCCACGCGGGCCGCGATCGCCTGCGCATCCGCGAACGAGCGGGCCGTGCCGTGATCGGGTGCCGGCAGCCCGGCTTCGGCGAGCACCTGTCCGAACGCACCGCGCTCCTCGGCCAGGTGGATCGCTTCGGGACTCGTGCCCACGATCGGGACACCGGCGTCGGCGAGGCGCTGCGCGAGACCCAGTGGTGTTTGACCGCCTAGTTGCACGATCACCCCGGCGACGCTCCCGCGCCGGCTCTCGGCATGGACGACCTCGAGGACGTCCTCGCAGGTGAGCGGCTCGAAATACAAGCGATCGGAGGTGTCGTAGTCGGTGGAGACCGTCTCGGGGTTGCAGTTGACCATCACGGTCTCGAAGCCGGCATCGCTCAACGCGAGTGCGGCGTGCACGCACGAGTAGTCGAATTCGATCCCTTGACCGATGCGGTTGGGACCCGAGCCCAAGATGATCACCTTCGAGCGATCCGAGGGGTCGGATTCGTCCTCGTGGTCGTAGGCCGAATAGTGGTACGGGGTCTTGGCTTCGAACTCCGCGGCGCAGGTGTCGACCGTCTTGTAGACCGGACGGATCCCCCACTCGTGGCGCAGTTCGCGCACCTCGTCCTCGCTCAGTTCCCGCAACCGTGCGATCTGCAGGTCACTGAAGCCCAAGCGCTTGGCATCGAACACCGCTTCCCGGTCCAGCGCCTGCATCGATCTCAGGTGATCGGCGCACTCGTTGATCTGCTCGATCTGATCGAGGAACCACGGGTCGATACCGGTCGCCTCGTACACGGCGTCGATCCCCGCGCCCTGCCACAACGCCTGCTGCACCAAGCTGAGTCGGCCCTCGTGCGGGCGGCGCATGCGCTCGAGTGAATCCGCGACATCGATAGCGCCCGGATCCGCGGGCCAATCGAATACCGCCGATGGCCGCTCCATGGAACGCAGCGCCTTTTGTAGCGCCTCGGGGAAGTTGCGGCCGATTGCCATCGCCTCGCCCACGCTCTTCATCGTCGTCGTGAGCGTGGTGTCCGCCCCCGGGAACTTCTCGAAGGCGAAGCGCGGCACCTTGACCACGATGTAGTCCAGCGTCGGCTCGAAGGATGCCGGGGTCTCTTGGGTGATGTCGTTGGGGATCTCGTCGAGGGTGTAGCCGATGGCAAGGCGCGCGGCGATCTTGGCGATCGGGAAACCGGTGGCCTTCGATGCCAGCGCGGAGGAACGGGAGACCCGCGGGTTCATCTCGATGACGATCATCCGGCCGTCGTCGGGATTGATCGCGAACTGGATATTGCAGCCACCGGTATCGACCCCGACGGCGCGGATGATCGCGATACCGACATCGCGCATGTGCTGGTACTCGCGGTCGGTGAGGGTGAGCGCCGGGGCGACGGTGATGGAGTCCCCGGTGTGCACGCCCATCGGGTCGAGATTCTCGATCGAGCACACGACCACCACGTTGTCGTTGCGATCGCGCATCAACTCGAGTTCGTACTCCTTCCACCCGATGATGGATTCCTCGAGCAGCACCTCGGTGGTGGGGCTGGCCTGCAGCCCGGCGCCGGCGATGCGCGCGAGATCGTCGGGGTCGTAGGCGATCCCCGAACCGGCTCCACCCATCGTGAACGACGGACGCACCACCACCGGATAGCCGAGTTCCTCGGTGGCGGAGAAGCACTCCTCGAGGCTGTGGCAGATGATCGAGCGAGCACTGGAACCACCGATCGTTTCGACGATCTCGCGGAACTTCTCCCGGTTCTCACCACGTTCGATCGCATCGACATCGGCACCGATCAACTCGACGTCGTACTTCGCGAGGACCCCGGACTTGTGCAAGGCGATCGCGGTGTTCAACGCCGTCTGCCCGCCCAAGGTGGGCAACAGCGCATCCGGGCGCTCCTTGGCGATGATCCGCTCCACGTAATCCGGGGTGATGGGTTCGACGTACGTGGCATCGGCGAACTCCGGGTCGGTCATGATGGTGGCCGGGTTGGAGTTGACCAAGATGACGCGCAGCCCCTCGGCCTTGAGCACCCGGCAGGCCTGGGTTCCGGAGTAGTCGAACTCGCAGGCTTGACCGATGACGATCGGACCGGATCCGATCACCAGCACCGATTCGATATCCGCCCGTCGTGACATCAGGCCTCCACCTTTGAGCGGTGCTGTTGCATGAGGTCGGCGAACCGGTCGAACAGGTAGGCGGCATCGTGCGGCCCGGCGGCCGCCTCGGGGTGGTACTGCACGCTGAACGCGGGGGCGTCGAGCAACTCCAAGCCCTCGACTACGTCGTCGTTCAAGCACACATGGCTCACCCGCCCGCGTCCGAAGGGGGTGTCGAATTCCTCCCCGATCGGGGCGAGGACCGCGAAGCCGTGATTGTGCGCGGTGACCTCGACCTTCTCGGTGGCCAGATCCATGACCGGTTGGTTGATGCCCCGATGGCCGAACCGCAACTTGTAGGTGCCCAGGCCGAGCGCCCGACCGAGGATCTGGTTGCCGAAGCAGATCCCGAACACCGGGATCCGTGCGCCAAGCGCTGCTCGCATCACCTCGACGGCATGCTCGGCCGTGGCCGGGTCCCCCGGTCCGTTGGAGAAGAACACACCGTCGGGTGCCAAGGCCGCGATCTGCTCCCAGGTGTACGAAGCGGGCACGACGTGAACGCGCATCCCACGCTCGGCCATGCGCTGGGGTGTCATGGACTTCAGCCCGAGGTCCACCGCGACGACGGTGAACCGATGCTCGGCCAGCGGTTCGACCGTGTACATCGCCTCGGTGGTGACGTCGTCGGTGAGATCCGCGCCTTCCATCGGCGGGCTGGCGCGCACGGCATCGAGCAGTTCGGCGGGAGTGCGGCTGGCTGCCGGGCCGCTGAAGATCCCCACGCGCATCGCACCGGCATCGCGCAGCCGCCTGGTCAGCGCGCGGGTGTCGATGCCGCTGATGCCGACGATGCCGTAACTGCGCAGTTCGTCGTCCAGGCTGCGCTTGGCGCGCCAGTTGGAAGCGATCCGCGCGGGATCGCGCACCACGTAGCCGGCAACCCAGATACGACCGGATTCAAGGTCGTCGTCGTTGACCCCGGTATTGCCGATATGCGGCGCGGTCATGATCACCACCTGCCGGTGGTAGGACGGATCGGTCAGCGTCTCCTGGTAGCCGGTCATCCCGGTCGAGAAGACGGCTTCGCCGAAGGTCTCACCGATCGCTCCGTAGGCCTGACCGGGCATCGTGGTGCCGTCCTCGAGGACCAGCACCGCCGGCACCTTCTTGTCGCTGGAGTGGCTCATGCGCGCGCCTCGCGTGGGAAGGTGGCCATGAGCCCATCCAACACAGTGCGGTGACCGGCCGAGTCATCCGCCCGGAACCCGGTGTCGACCACCCGCTCCCCCAACTGCCAGGTAACGACCACGACGCTGTCCTTGGACCGCACCGTGGCGGCCACGCCGCTGTCCGCGCGGACCCCGAGCAGATCCGCCGCCGGGATCAGCAGCGAGGGGGCTCCTTGCCGGTGGATGGCCACACCTTCTTCGGACCAGTCCACGAAAGCGCGGCTTCGCACCCCGAGCCCGTGGGCGGCGATGCGATCGAGCCAGTCCCCGCTGACCGACGTGCCCAGGTACAGGCCCGGGAGCGCATCGGCTGTGGGCTCGGCGGGTGGTGCGTGCGGTGCGGGCACATCGGCTTGGCGCCGGATGCGGGCCTGCCAACCACGCCGCATCGCCCACAGCACCAGGGCGATCACGCCGAGCACCAGGGCCGTCCACGCCAACCGCGCCGGCCAATTGGTCACCTGCGCCTGCTCGACGAACTCCTCGGCCCGCAGCACGCCCGAGGTCGTCGTAAGCGCTTCGACAATCAGAGTGCTCATAAGAGTGCCCATCATGCGAGGCCCCCGTCGACCACGCTCGGGCGGCCACGAAAGAGCACATGGCGCACCGCACCGGGCAGGGTGAACCCGGCGTAGGGGGTGTTGCCGCTGCGCGATGCCAACCGCTCGCCGCTGACCGTCGTCTCGACGGACGGATCCCAGATCGCGAGGTTCGCGATGGATCCCGGCTCGATCGGCTGGCCTTGGTCGGCCACCTGTCCGATCCGCGCCGGTGCAACGGACATCAACTGCGCGATCGCCTGCCAGTCGGTCGAGTCGGTTGCGTCCGCGCCCCCGTCAGCGCTACCGGAGTTCTCATCGCGGGTCACCACCTGCGCGGCGATGCCCAAGGCGGTTTCCAGCCCGAGCATGCCCATCGCGGCCGCTGCCCACTCGCAGTCCTTGTCCTCGCGGGGATGCGGGGCGTGGTCGGTGGCGATGATGTCGATGGTGCCGTCGAGCACCGCGGCGCGCAGCGCTTCGACATCCGCACGCCGCCGCAGCGGCGGGTTGACCTTGTACACCGGATCGAAGGTGCTCACCAACTCCTCGGTGAGCAGCAGGTGGTGCGGGGTGGCCTCGGCGGTTACCGGCATCCCGCGGGACTTCGCCCAGCGGATGACCTCGACCGAACCCGCGGTGGACACGTGGCACACGTGCAGGCGGGAGCCGGTGTGCGCGGCGAGCAGGACGTCGCGGGCGATGATGGATTCCTCCGCCACCGCCGGCCATCCAGCCAGGCCCAACCGCCCGGACAGCTCGCTCTCGTTCATCTGCGCGCCCTCGGTCAGCCGCGGATCCTGCGCATGCTGGGCGACCACACCGTCGAAGGCCTTCACGTACTCCAGGGCCCGGCGCATCAACAGTGGATCGTGGACGCACAGGCCGTCGTCGCTGAATACCCGCACCGCGGCCGCGCTGCTGGCCATCGCGCCGAGTTCGGCCAGTTGTCGGCCCTCGAGTCCAACGGTCACCGCGCCGACCGGGCGAACGTCCACCAGGCCGCACTCGATCCCGCGGCGCCAGACCTGCTCGACCACACCGGCGGTATCCGCGACCGGTGAGGTGTTCGCCATGGCGTGCACGCAGGTGAAACCGCCGAGGGCCGCGGCCTGGGAGCCCGATTCGATGGTCTCGGCGTGCTCCCTGCCAGGTTCGCGCAGGTGGGTGTGCAGATCCACGAGCCCGGGCAGCACCACGCACCCTTGCGCATCGAGCACCCGATCCGCCGTGGCGGTGCCGACCTCGGCGATCGCGGCGATGCGATCACCCTCGATCACGATGTCCACCGGCTCTTGCCCGTACGGCCTACCGGCGCGCACCAGGATCGAATCGCTCATCGATCGGCTCCTTCCACCATGAGTTCCTCGGGGCGGCCACCGAGCAGCAGGTACAGCACCGCCATGCGCACGTGCACCCCGTTCGTCACCTGCTCGACCACCACGGCCCGCGGCGAATCGGCGACCTCGGCGGAGATCTCCACCCCACGGTTCATCGGCCCCGGGTGCAAGACGATCGCCTCGTCCGGCATCAAGGCCATCCGCCGGGAATCGAGTCCGTAGCGCCGGGAGTACTCGAGCTCGTTGGGAAAGTACGAACCGGCCATGCGTTCGGCTTGCACGCGCAGCATCATCACCGCATCGACGTGCGGCAGGACATCGTCGATGTCGTAACTGACATCGCACGGCCAGGTGTGCACGCCGTAGGGCAGCAAGGTCGGTGGCGCAACCACCGTGACCTGCGCGCCCAGCGTGCGCAGCAGCGCCACATTCGAACGCGCCACACGGCTGTGCAGGATGTCGCCGACGATCGCTACGCGAGCGCCCGCTAAGTCACCGCTCCCGGCTCGCAGGTGGTTGCGCAGCGTGAAGGCATCGAGCAGCGCCTGGGTGGGGTGCTCGTGGGTGCCATCACCGGCGTTGATCACCGAGCCTTGGATCCAGCCGGCATTCGCCAAGCGGTAAGGAGCACCGGAAGCACCGTGGCGGATGATGACGGCGTCGGCTCCCATCGCCTCGAGCGTCAACGCCGTGTCCTTCAAACTCTCGCCCTTGGACAGCGAGGACCCCTTGGCCGCGAAGTTGATCACATCGGCCGATAGCCGCTTGGCCGCGAGCTCGAAGGAGATCCGGGTGCGCGTGGAATCCTCGAAGAACAACGTGACCACCGTGCGCCCGCGCAACGTGGGCAGCTTCTTGACCGATCGGTCGGTCACGGTCGCCAATTCCCCCGCGGTATCCAGGATGCGAACGGCGTCGGCCGACGTCAGATCCTGCGCCGAGAGCAGATGACGACCGATCACTGGCCCACCTGCGCGATGGTCACCGAATCGTCGTCGTCGCACTCGGTGAGGTGCACGTGCACCGTCTCGCTTTGCGAAGTGGGCAGGTTCTTGCCGATGAAGTCCGGGCGGATCGGTAGTTCGCGATGGCCCCGGTCGACGAGCACGGCGAGCCTGACCGCGGCGGGACGACCGACATCGGCGAGGGCATCGAGGGCGGCCCTGATCGTGCGACCGGAGTACAGGACATCGTCGACGAGCACCACGACCCGTCCGTCGATGCCTTCGGGGGGAATGCTCGTGGGTTCCAGGGCGCGCACCTCGCGAAGCCGCAGGTCGTCGCGATACAAGGTGATGTCCAAGGACCCGCAGGGCACACCCTGGCCGTCGATCGCTTCGCTTTCCTCGATCTCTTCGATCTGCCGGATCGCCGCCGCGATACGTCGGGCGAGATAGACGCCGCGGGTGGGTATTCCCAAGATCACGAGATCGTCGACACCCTTGGCCGATTCCAGGATCTCGTGGGACATCCGTCGTACCGCGCGCCGCACGTCCGACGCGTCGAGCACTGTGCGCTCAGGCACCGATCACCTTCCCCTTCCCCGCCTCTCGGGACGGGCTTAAAGGACCAGTCCCAAACCTACACCCCCGCGAACTTGCTGCCTGGGGGCGCGAACTTGCTGCCTGGGGGCGCGAACTTGCTGCCTGGGAGCGCGAACTTGCTGCCTGGGGGCGCGAACTTGCGCAAATGGCGCCCGACTTTGCGATGCCGTGCAGGACGCGTGCCGTCGTCGTAATCGTCCTTTGCCCCTGGTACCAATGTGATCAATGAGGTGCGAAGCGCAAAGTCGGCTCCCAAGAGCGCAAGTTCGCGCTGTCAATCAGCAAGTTCGCGCTGTAGGTCAGCAAGTTCGCGCCGTAGGTCAGCAAGTTCGCGGTTAGACGCCGCCGCCGGGGCCGGCGCTGCCGATCTTGTGCACGCGCATCCCGTTGGTGGTTCCCGGGATGCCCGGCGGGACGCCAGCGACGATAACCACGCGCTCCCCCACGCTCGCCCGACCGATCTCCAGCAGCGCCTTGTCGACCTGCTGGACCATGTCGTCGGTGTGCCGAACCTGCGGCACTAGGAACGTCTCGACTCCCCACACCAACGCGAGCTGGCTGCGCACCCGCGGGTTGGGCGTGAACGCCAACAGCGGGGTGTCGCAGCGCCAGCGGGCGATGAGCCGGGCCGAGCGCCCGGTCTCGGTGAAGGCGATCAGGTGCGAACCACCGACGTACTGCGCGACATCGACCGCGGCCCGCGTCATCGCGCGCGCGGTGGAACCGTGCACCTCCTCTTGCAGCGGTGGCAGTCGATCGAGGGCCTCGGACTCGACGTGCTCGATGATCGTGGACATCGTCTGCACCACGAGGGCCGGGTTATGGCCGACGCTGGTCTCTCCGGAGAGCATGAGCGCATCGGCGCCGTCGAGGACGGCATTGGCGACGTCGCTGGCCTCCGCGCGGGTCGGTCGGCTGGCACTGATCATCGAGTCGAGCATCTGGGTCGCGACGATGACCGGCTTGCCGGCTTCCCGGCACTTTTGGATCGCGCGCTTTTGCACCAGGGGCACTTGCTCCAGCGGCAGTTCGACACCGAGGTCACCGCGCGCGACCATGATGCCGTCGAACGCTTGGACGATCTCCTCGAGGTTGTCGATCGCCTGCGGCTTCTCGACCTTCGCGAGCACCGGGACGCTGATGCCCTCGTTCTCCATGATGGCGTGGACTTCCTTGGCGTCGGCGGCCGAGCGCACGAAGGACAGCGCCACCATGTCCGCGCCCATCCGCAGCGCCCAACGCAGATCCTCGACGTCCTTGTCCGAAAGCGCCGGCACGCTGACCGGGACACCGGGCAGGTTGAAGCCCTTGTGGTCGGAGACCCGTCCACCCTCGATCACGGTCGTATGCACGCGGGGCCCGTCCACCTTCGTGACCTGCAACTCGATGCGGCCGTCGTCGACGAGGACGAGGTCCCCGGGTGTGACGTCGCTCGGCAGGCCGGTGTGGGTGGTGGAGACCATGTGTCGATCGCCGGGGACGTCCTCGGTGGTGACGATGAACTCCGCGCCGGATTCGAGCAGGACCGGGCCCTCGGCGAAGGTGCCCAACCGGATCTTGGGGCCTTGCAGGTCGACCAGGACCCCGACCCCGCGGCCGCTGGCATCGCTGGCCTGGCGCACGGCCAGGTAGGCCTGGCGGTGCACATCGTGGGTGCCGTGGGACAGGTTCAGCCGGGCGACATCCATCCCGGCATCCACCAGTTCCCGGATCTGCTCGGGCGTGGAAACCGACGGGCCCAACGTGGCCACGATCTTGGCTCGGCGCATGGCCGCATTCTATGCGTAAACGGTTACACCATCAGTGGCCGCGCCGATGCCCGGATGGGCGAGGGCAGGTTGGTCGTGCCCATCAGGTAGCGGTCGACGCTCGCAGCGGCGGCACGTCCCTCCGCGATCGCCCACACGATCAGCGATTGACCGCGGCCGGCGTCGCCGGCGACGAAGACGCCCTCGACATCGGTCGCGTACTCGTCATCGCGGGCGATCGCGCCGCGTTCGGTGAGCGGCAGACCGAACTGCTCGATCAGCGGCCCCTGCTCCGGTCCGGTGAAGCCCATGGCCAACAGCACGGTGTCGGCCGGGATGCTGCGCTCGCTGCCGGCGACCGGCTGGAAGGAACCATCGACGAACTCGACGTCGACTAGGTGCAACGAGCGCACGTGTCCGTCGGCATCGCCCTCGAAACGCTCGGTGGACACCGCGAACATGCGTTCGCCGCCCTCCTCGTGGGCGCTGGAGACCCGGTAGGTCATCGGGAAGGTCGGCCACGGCTGGCTCGCGGGTCGCTCATCGGAGGGCCGCGGCATGATCTCCAACTGGGTGACGCTCGCCGCCCCTTGCCGGTGCGCCGTGCCTAGGCAATCGGCTCCGGTGTCGCCGCCGCCGATGATGACGACGTGCTGACCCTCGACATCGAGGGGGGATTCCTCGAGATCGCCTTCTTGGACCTTGTTGGACCAGGGCAGGAACTCCATCGCCTGGTAGATGCCGGTGAGTTCGCGTCCGGGGATCGGCAGGTCACGCCACGCGGTAGCGCCGGTGGCGATCACGATGGCGTCGTAGCGCCGCCGCAGATCCGAGACGGTGACATCCACCCCGACCTCGACGTTCGGCCGGAACTTAACGCCCTCGGCCTCCATCTGCTCCAGCCGCTGATCGAGGTGACGCTTTTCCATCTTGAATTCCGGGATGCCGTAGCGCAGCAACCCGCCGATGCGGTCACCTCGTTCGTAGACGGCGACGGTGTGTCCGGCGCGCGCGAGCTGCTGGGCTGCGGCCAGTCCGGCCGGACCCGAGCCGATGACGGCGACCGTCTTCCCGGTGAGCGATTCCGGCGGCTGGGGCGTGATCCACCCCGATTGCCAAGCGCGATCGACGATCGCCACTTCGACCTGCTTGATGGTGACCGGTTCGGCGTTGATGCCCAGCACGCACGCCGCCTCGCAAGGAGCCGGGCACAGCCGCCCGGTGAACTCCGGGAAGTTGTTCGTGGCGTGCAAACGCTCGATCGCCTGACCCCAGTCGCGGTCGTAGATGAGGTCGTTCCACTCGGGGATCAAGTTGCCCAGCGGGCAACCTTGGTGGCAGAACGGGATGCCGCAATCCATGCAGCGCCCGGCCTGCTTCTCCAGCGAGCGGGCATCGAACTCCTCGTAGACCTCCGACCAGTCCTTGATGCGCACATCGACCGGACGCCGCTTGGGCAGCTCCCGCTCGGTGGTCAAGAAACCGCGTGGATCAGCCATTGTTACCTCCCATGACCGCCAGGATCGGGTCTTCGCCCTTGGCCAGTGCCTCCTCGCGCAGCCGCAGCACGCGCTTGAAGTCCTTGGGCATCACCTTGGTGAATCGAGCCTGCTGGTTCGCCCAATCCTCGAGCAGTTGCGCACCCACCTGCGAGTCGGTCTCCTCGACGTGTCGGGTGATCAACGCATGCAATTGCTCGAGATCATCGGCATCGAGCGGATCGAGGTCGACCATCTCCGGGTTGACCCGGCCCACCGCGAGGTCAAGTACGTAGCCGATGCCACCGGACATACCCGCACCGAGGTTGCGCCCGACCGAACCCAAGATCACCGCGATGCCGCCGGTCATGTATTCCAGGGCGTGATCGCCGACGCCCTCCACGACCGCGTGGACACCGGAGTTGCGTACGCAGAACCGCTCGCCGACTTGGCCGCGGATGAATACCTCCCCGCTGGTCGCCCCGTAGGCGATGACGTTGCCGGCGATGATGTTGTCCTGCGCGACGAACGGCGCCGCCCGGTCGGGACGAACCACCACGCGGCCGCCGGATAGGCCCTTGGCGACGTAGTCGTTGGCGTCCCCTTCCAGGCGCAGGGTGATCCCCGCGGGGACGAACGCCCCGAAGGACTGTCCCGCGGATCCTTGGAAGGTGAGATCGATGGTCTCGTCCGGCAAGCCCTCACCGCCGTGCGCGCGGGTGACCTCCGAACCGAGCATCGTGCCCACCGTGCGGTTGACGTTGCGGATCTGGAGTTGCGCCCGTACCGGCTCCCGGCGTTCGATGGCCGGTGCGCACAACTCGATGAGTTGCACATCCAGCGCGCGATCGAGGCCGTGGTCCTGGGGCACGATGCGATGCCGGGCTTCGTCCTCGCCGATCTCGGGCATGTGCAGCACGGGGGTGAGGTCGAGGCCGTCGGCCTTCCAGTGATCGACCGCCCGACGGGTATCCAGGACCTCGGTGTGGCCGATGGCCTCATCGAGGCTGCGGAAGCCCAGTTGCGCCAGGTACTCGCGCACCTCCTCGGCGATGAACTCGAAGAAGTTCACCACGAACTCCGGGGTGCCACGGAAGCGTTCGCGCAGCACCGGGTTCTGGGTGGCGATACCCACCGGGCAGGTGTCCAGGTGGCATACCCGCATCATCACGCAGCCCATGACAACCAGCGGCGCGGTGGCGAAGCCGTACTCCTCGGCACCGAGGAGGGCGGCGATCAGGACATCGCGTCCGGTCTTCAACTGCCCGTCGGTTTGCACCACCACCCGATCGCGCAGGCCGTTGAGCAGCAGCGTTTGCTGCGTCTCGGCCAGGCCCAACTCCCACGGACCGCCCGCGTGCTTCAAGGAGGTGAGCGGGGAGGCTCCGGTGCCGCCGTCGTGGCCCGAGATGAGCACGACGTCGGCGTGCGCCTTGGACACCCCGGCCGCCACCGTTCCGACACCGACCTCGGCGACCAGCTTCACGTGCACGCGCGCCCGGGGGTTCGCGTTCTTCAAGTCGTGGATCAACTGCGCGAGATCCTCGATCGAGTAGATGTCGTGATGCGGGGGCGGTGAGATCAGCCCGACGCCCGGCGTGGAGTGCCGGGTCTTCGCGATCCAGGGGTACACCTTGTGTCCGGGCAGCTGGCCGCCCTCCCCCGGCTTGGCGCCCTGGGCCATCTTGATCTGGATGTCGTCGCTGTTGACGAGGTACTCGCTGGTGACTCCGAAGCGCCCTGAGGCGACCTGCTTGATCGCCGAACGCTTGGAATCGCCGTTCTCCATCGGCACGTACCGCTCGGGATCCTCGCCACCCTCGCCGGTGTTGGACTTACCGCCGAGGCGGTTCATCGCGATCGCCAACGTCTCGTGCGCCTCGGCGGAGATAGATCCGTAGGACATAGCGCCGGTGGAGAAGCGGGCCACGATCGATTCCACGGACTCGACTTCCTCGATCGGAACCGGCTCACGCACCCCTTCCTTGAGTGCGAACAACCCGCGCAGGGTCATCAACCGCTCGGCTTGTTCGTTCACCTCGCGGGTGTACTCGCGGAAGATGTCGTAGCGCTTGGTGCGGGTCGCGTGCTGCAACCGGAAGACGGTCTCCGGATCGAACAGGTGCGGCTCACCGTCCCGGCGCCACTGGTACTCGCCGCCGTCGGCCAAGATGCGGTGCGCCGGTGAGATGCCCGATGCCGGGTAGGCGACGGCGTGCCGCTTGGCGACCTCCTCGGCGAGCACGTCGAGGTCGATGCCACCGAGCTTGGTGGTGGTGCCGGTGAAGTACTCGTCCACGAGTTCTTGCGACAGCCCGATCGATTCGAAGATCTGCGCGCCGCGGTAGGAGGCCACGGTGGACACACCCATCTTGGACATCACCTTCAACAGGCCCTTGCCCATCGCCTTGATGTAGTTGCGCACGGCCTTCTCCACCGACACGCCTTCGATCACGTGACTGTGGACGAGATCCTCGACCGTCTCCAAGGCCAGGTACGGATTGACCGCTGCGGCTCCGTAACCGACCAGTAGGGCGACGTGGTGCACCTCGCGGACGTCCCCGGCCTCGACCAACAAGCTGATCTGGCTGCGCGCCTTCGTGCGCACTAGGTGGTGATGGACGGCCGCGCACAACAGCAGCGAGGGAATCGGTGCCTGGGCGGCGTTGCTATCGCGGTCCGAGAGCACGATGAAGCGCTTGCCCTGACGGATGACGGCATCGACCTCGTTGAAGATCTCACCGAGCCGCTTATGCAACGCAGCTCCCCCACCGGCCACCGGGTACAGACCCTTGATGCGGGTCGCGGCGAACTCCGGCAGTGTGCCGTCGGCGTTGATGTGCAAGATCTTGGCGAGTTCGTCGTTGTCGATTACCGGGAACGGCAAGACCACCTGACGGCAATGCCCCGGCTGGGAGTCCAACAGATTGCCCTCGGGGCCGATGAGCGAAGCCAAGCTCGTGACGATCTCCTCGCGGATGGCATCCAGCGGCGGGTTGGTCACCTGGGCGAACAGTTGGCTGAAGTAATCGAACAGCAACCGCGGGCGGGAAGAGAGCACCGCGATCGGCGTATCGGTGCCCATCGATCCGATCGGTTCGGCGCCAGCGCGCGCCATCGGCTCCAAGATGATGCGCAGTTCCTCTTGGGTGTAGCCGAAGGTCTGCTGACGACGTGCAACCGACTCGTGCGTGTGCACCACGTGCTCGCGCTCAGGTAGTTCCTCCAGGTGGATCAAGCCCTGATCCAGCCAGTCGGCGAACGGAAGCTCGGCGGCGAGTTCGGCCTTGATCTCGTCGTCCTCGATGATGCGACCTTCGGCGGTGTCGACCAGGAACATGCGTCCGGGCTGCAGGCGGCCCTTGCGCACGACGGTCGCGGGATCGATCTCCAACACCCCGGCTTCGGAGGCGAGCACGACCAGGCCGTCGTCGGTGACCCAGAAGCGACCCGGGCGCAGCCCGTTGCGGTCCAGCACCGCACCGATCTGGGTGCCGTCGGTGAAGCAGACGTTGGCCGGTCCATCCCACGGTTCCATCAAGGTCGCGTAGAACTCGTAGAACGCCCGCCGGGTCGGGTCCATCTCCGGGTTGTTCTCCCACGCCTCGGGGATCATCATCAGCACCGCCTGGGGCAGCGAGCGTCCACCGAGGTGCAGCAGTTCGAGGACCTCGTCGAAACTGGCGGAGTCGCTGGCACCGGGGGTGCAGATCGGGAACAGCCGGGTGAGATCGCCGGGGATGACCTCGCTGGTCAGCATCGCCTCGCGGGTGGTCATCCAGTTCCGGTTGCCCTGCACGGTGTTGATCTCGCCGTTGTGCGCGATCAGCCGGTACGGGTGGGCGAGCGGCCAGGACGGGAAGGTGTTGGTGGAAAAGCGCGAGTGCACCATCGCCAGGGTCGAGGCCATCCGCGGATCACCGAGGTCCGGGTAGAACGGTGCGAGCTGACCGGTGGTGAGCATCCCCTTGTAGACCATGGTGCGCGCCGACAACGACGCGAAGTACACGCCCACCTCGTGCTCGATGCGCTTGCGCAGTCCGTAGATGAGGCGATCGAGGTCGATGCCCTGCGCTTGGCCGGTGGCGTCGGCAAGGAAGACCTGCCAGAAGGCCGGCATGCAGGCGCGGGCGGTGGCACCCACCAGCGACGCATCGGTCGGCACCTCGCGCCAACCTAGGACGGTGACTCCTTCGTCGTCGGCCAGCGCGCTGATCGCGCGCATCACCTCGGCGCGCTCGGTGAGGTCGACCGGCAGGAAGCCGATGCCGGTTGCGTAGTAGCCCGCAGCGGGCAGGTCCACGCCACCGACCTCGCGCAGGAAGCCATCGGGCACCTGTAGCAAGATTCCCGCGCCATCGCCGCTGTCCGGTTCGCTGCCCGAGGCGCCCCGGTGCTCCAAGTTCACCAGCGCCGTCAGCGCCTGCTGGACGACATCGTGGGTCGGCTCACCGGTGAGGGTGGCCACGAACGCCACGCCGCACGCGTCCTTCTCCGCGCTCGGGTCGTACAGACCTTGGGCGGCGGGGGCGGTGGAGTATCGATCCAGCACGGTAGGCCTTTCGTCGTCGTCACTGTTGCCCTATGCACGGCTAATCGCCCCCGCGAGAAGGCCGCGGGTGTAGCCGGTGTTGCGAGCACGGGACGACGTTGGCCCGTGGGGTGGAAATGCTACCGGGAGGTGGGGTTGCTGTCCTCAGGGGAGCCGGCTTGCGTGTCGGCGTCGGAATCCGCAGGCGTGAGCTCCTCGCGGCCCGGGCGGGTGCGAGCCGACCACACCAGGTACACCAGGGCACCGATGCCCACCAGGATGGAGGTCCAGACGTTCAAGCGCAGTCCCCCGACGGTGTTGACGGGGTCGATCCGCAAGGCCTCGATCCACCCACGACCGGTGACGTACAACAGCACGTACAGGGCGAATACGCGTCCGTGTCCCATCGTGAAGCGGCGATCGGCCCAGATGACCACGACGGCGACCCCGACCAGCCACAGGGACTCGTACAGGAAGGTCGGGTGGAAGGTCGCGAACTCCTCGTAGCCGGCGGGGCGTTTGGCCTCGTCGATCTGCAGCGCCCAGGGCACATCCGTCGGTCGCCCGAACAGTTCCTGGTTGAACCAGTTGCCCCACCGGCCGATGGCCTGCGCGAGGGCGATGCCCGGGGCGATGGCGTCGGCGATCGGTGGCAGCGCCACATGGTGGCGACGCGCGGCGATCCATGCACCCAGCCCGCCCACGGCCACAGCGCCCCAGATGCCCAGGCCGCCGTCCCAGATCCGTAGGGCCGCGACGAAGCCGCGACCATCGGGGCCGAAGTAGATCTGCCAGTCGCTGAGCACGTGATAGATCCGACCCCCGACGATGCCGAACGGCACGGCCCATAGCGCGATATCGGTGATCAGTCCGGGCGTTCCCCCGCGGGCGACGTAACGCTTGTTGCCCAGCCAGATGGCAACGACGATGCCCAGGATGATGGCCAGGGCGTAGGCCCGAAGCGGTACCGGCCCTAAGTTCCAGGCGGCTTGGTCGGGACTGGGCACGTCTTAGCTGCCTGCGGCTTCGGTGACGGCGGCGAGCAACGCGGCCTGATCGGCGAGGGTCGCGTTGCCGACCTCCTGCCCGTCGATCGTGCCGAACGGCGTTCCCCCGACACCGGAGTCGTAGAACTCCTGGGTGGAGTTGGCCGCCCACGGGCGGTAGGTGCCATCGTTCACGCACTGTTCGAAGGTGTCGAAGGCCTCCCCGCTGATCCCGATCTCCTCGCCGATGGCGATGAAGTCCTCGTTCGGCCAGCCATCGCCCTCGACCTCGGGAACGTTGGCGTATAGGGCGTCGTGGAATTCCCGGGTGAAGCCGGCGTCGATGGCGCAGCCCCACGCGCCGATCGCGCGGTTGGAGGCGTCGTTACCGAGGTTGCGGTCCAAGAACCCGGTCGGTCGCCACACCAACTGGACCACGCCGGTCTCGGCCAACTCGGCCATGCCGGCGCCGTTGGCCTGTTCCAAGGACGCGCACGCCGGGCATTGGAAGTCCTCCCACAACTCCAGCACCGGGACGTTCTCCCCGCCCGTGCCGTAGGGAACGCCGTAGGCCCATTCGCTGTCGCCGCCGTAGACGCCCTCGGGTACCGGGGCGCTCGGATCGGGTTCGACTACCTCGATGCCGCTGGCGCTGCCGGAGCCCTCGCTGTTGCGGGCGATCACCGCGGCTCCGATGATGCCGGCGACGACGACCACGACCGCGGCTGCGCCGATCACTCGGACCGTGCGCTCGCGGCGCTTCTCGCCGGCCTGCGCGGCTTCCCGTGCGGCGGCGGCGCGCTCGCGGCGATCCCTACTTCCCGATGCCATGGACTCTCCGTTCTCGATGTCCGAGTGAAGTAACAGACTAATTCGCGGTGACCGGAATGCGATCCACCGGTCGGCGCACGCCCTCGGCGAGTTCCTCCGCGAACGCCCGCACCGAAGCGCGGGCCGCAGCGAGATCGCCGGCGTCGAGGATGCGTCGTACGAAAGCCGAGCCGACGATCACGCCGTCGGCGTACCCGGCGATGCCCGCAGCCTGATCGGCGCTGGACACCCCGAGCCCGACCCCGATCGGCGCCGTGGTGCGCTCGCGAACGCGCTCGACCAAGGTCGGCGCGGCGTTGCTGACCTGGTCACGCGCCCCGGTCACCCCCATGGTCGATGCCGCGTAGACGAAGCCGGTGCAGGCCTCGGCGACGGTCTGGATGCGGGCATCGGTGGATGAGGGAGCGACCAGGAAGGTGCGGTCGATGTCGTTGCTATCGGTCGCCGCGATCCACGGCCCCGCCTCCTCGGGGGTGAGGTCCGGGGTGATCACGCCGCTTCCACCGGCTGCGGCGAGCCGATCGACGAAGGACTGCAGGCCGAAACGTTCGATCGGGTTCCAGTAGCTCATCACGACCGCCGCTTGGCTGTCCGATAGCGAGATGCGTTCGACTATCGAGAGGACATCCTCGGTGGTGGTTCCCTCCGACAGCGCGATCTGCACGGCGTCTTGGATCGCCACTCCGTCCATCAGCGGATCGGAGTACGGCAGACCGACTTCCACGAGGTCCACGCCCCCGGCGAGCATCTCGTCGATCAGCGCGACGCTGGCATCGATCGTCGGGAACCCGGCGGGTAGGTACCCGATGAGGGCGGCCCGGGATTCGGCTCGGGCATCGGCGAACAGCGCAGCGGTGCGCGGATTCACTGGTCGCCCTGCATGCCGAACCACTGGGCGGCGGTCTGGACGTCCTTGTCCCCACGACCGGAGAGATTGATGACGATCACCGCATCCGGTCCGAGTTCGCGCCCGAGCCGCATCGCACCGGCGAGTGCGTGCGCGGTCTCGATCGCCGGGATGATCCCTTCGGTGCGCGAGAGCAGGGCGAAGGCCTCCATGGCCTCGGCGTCGGTGATCGCCTCGTATCGCGCTCGGCCGGTGTCGTGCAGCCAGGCGTGCTCGGGGCCAACCCCCGGGTAGTCCAAACCGGCGCTGATCGAGTGGGAGGGCACGGTCTGCCCCCATTCGTCCTGCATGACGTAGGTCCGCGCTCCGTGCAGCACCCCGGGTGCACCCATCGCGAACCGAGCCGCATGCCGGCCGGAATCAACGCCCTCACCGCCGGCTTCGTAGCCCACGAGCAGGACGCCTGGATCGTCGATGAAACCGGCGAACAGGCCCATGGCATTGGAGCCGCCGCCCACGCATGCGATGGCCGCATCGGGTAGTCGACCCTCGATCTCGAGGATCTGTTCGCGGGTCTCCCGTCCGATCACCGAATGGAAGTGGCGCACGATCCGCGGGAACGGCGCCGGACCGGTGACGGTGCCCAGCAGGTAGTGCGTGCTATCGACGTTGGTGACCCAATCGCGCATCGCCTCGTTGATGGCGTCCTTGAGCGTGCGGGTGCCGGTATCGACGGGAACGACGGTGGCGCCGAGCAGTTCCATCCGCGTCACGTTCAGTGCCTGACGCTCGGTGTCCTCGCGACCCATGTAGACGACGCATTCCAAGCCGAGCAGTGCCGCGGCGGTGGCCGAGGCGACACCGTGCTGGCCGGCGCCGGTCTCGGCGATGATCCGGTCCTTGCCCATCCGGGTGGTGAGCAGCGCCTGGCCGAGGACGTTGTTGATCTTGTGCGATCCGGTGTGGTTCAAGTCCTCGCGCTTGAGGTAGATGCGGGCACCGCCGCACTCGGCGCCGAAGCGGTGGGCGCGGGTGAGCGGCGAGGGTCGGCCGGTGTAGTCGCGTTCGAGATCGGCCAACTGACGGGCGAATTGCGGATCGGCGACAGCCGAATCGAAGGCCACCTCGAGTTCATCGAGTGCGGCCATCAGGGCCTCGGGGACGAAACGTCCGCCGTAGGGGCCGAAATGGCCGGGCTGCGAATCGGCTACCGATCGCGAGCTGGCGGCTTCTCGGGTGGCTTCCTGGGTGGGTTCGTGGGTGGTCGTCACATCGCACTCCGGCGTCCGTGTCGAAGCGCCGGATGGGCACCGGCGGTGACGAGATCGTGTACGGCGGCCCGCGGATCCTTCCCGGTCACCAGGGCCTCCCCGACGAGGACGGCATCGGCACCCGCCTCGGCGTAGGCGATCAGATCGTGCGGTTCACGGATCCCCGACTCGGCGATCTTGACGCAGTTATCGGGGATGAGGTGGGCGATGCGGGCGAAGACGGTGCGGTCGACTTCGAGGGTCTTCAAATCGCGCGCGTTCACGCCGATGACGTCCGCTCCGGCATCGAGTGCGCGGGTGATCTCGTGCGCATCGTGGACTTCGACCAGCGGTGTCATCCCCAGGCTGCGGGTGCGCTCCACCAGCGAGACCAACGCATCCTGCTCCAGTGCGGCGACGATGAGCAGGACCAGATCGGCTCCGCATGCCTTGGCTTCCCACAGTTGGTAGCTGCCCACGATGAAGTCCTTGCGAAGCACCGGGATATCCACCGCGGCGCGCACTTGCTCGAGATCGGCGAGGCTGCCGCCGAAACGACGCTCCTCGGTCAGCACGCTGATGCAGTGCGCTCCCCCTGCTTCGTACTGCACCGCGAGTTCGGCCGGATCCTCGATCGAGGCGAGCGGACCGCGGCTCGGACTTTGCCGCTTCACTTCGGCGATCACGCAGACTTGTTCGGTCGCCAGCATGCAGCGGGCGTTACGGGCCGGTGGCACCGAACCCGCGCGCTCCTTCAACGCTTCGAGGGGTGTCTCGTCCATCCGACGGGCGACGTCCACGCGGACGCCGGCAACGATGTCTTCCAGGACGGTCACGGGCCCACAGTACGCCGGCTAGTTCCGCTCGGCACCGCCGCCATCGTGGGATCGCGGGCGCCGGTACTGGCTGGATCGTCGCGGCTATCCGGGTCCGGAGCCCAAGTAGGGCACCAGGTTGCGCACCACCCCGAAGGCCAGCACGACGATCAACGCGGTGACCATCCATCTGCTGCGCTGGGCCTGCTGCGCGGGCGTGAGGTTGGGTCGACGCCCCGTCCAAGCCCGGTAGGCCCACACAGCGAAGGCGAACAGCAGTGCGGGTATCGCGACGATGAGCAGGATGTTGTCGTCGAGCATGCCGGCGATATCGCCGTGCAGGAGGTCGTAGGTGCCGCGCATCCCACCGCATCCGGGGCAGTCGACGCCGAGGAAGGTCTGGCTCGGGCAACCCGGATAGTGCCCGGGGACATTGGGATCGACGGCTCGCAGATACACGGCGCCGACGAGCGCGCCGATCGCCGTGGCAACGACCGGAAGCATCCGGCGTCGACGCGAACGACGATCGATTACGAAGTCGCTATTCGTATCGTCGACCGCGTTCGCGGCGTTCGCTGCGTCGGCTGCTTCAGGCACGCGTTTACTGTACGACCTCCGGCACCCGCGGCACCCGAACCCAAAAGCTCGTTCCCCCCGGCGGGTTGCTGGTGACCGTCGCCGAACCACCCATCCCCGATGCCAGACGGGCGACCAAGGCCAGGCCGAGCCCGGTCCCCACCGGACGCACCCCGCGAAAGCGCTCGTGCAGGGCCCCGGGCTCGAAGGCCACCCGCCGATCGTCATCGCTGAGGCCGGGTCCCTGGTCACGGACTTCCACGACGGCGAAATGTCCACCGGCAAGCGCGGAATCCGCATGCAGCGCCAGCACGATCGCAGATCCTTCCGGCGAGACCCGAAGTGCGTTCTCGGCGAGGTTGTCGATGATCTGGCGAAGCCGCCAGGCGTCGACGCGCACCATGACCGGCTGCTCGGGCACTTCGGTCCGGAACTCGACCTGCTCGCGCGCGCAACGGTCCTGCCACACCAGCGCCGCCTCGCCTACCACCTCGCGAGCATCGACATCGACGAGATCGAAGTGGAAGTCCACCGCGCCCAATCGCGCGAGATCGAGCAGATCGTTGACCAGGCGATCGAGCCGTTGCGCTTCGCTGGCCACGATCGAACCGACGGAGGGGATCTCCTGAGGCGGAACCATGTCCTCGGACAACGCCTCGCCGTATCCCTTGACGGCGGTGAGCGGTGTGCGCAGTTCGTGCGAAACCGACAGTAGGAAATCGCGTTGTCGACCCTCGGAGACCACGAGCGCGGCGTTCAACGCGTTCAACGCCTCGGCGATATCGGCCACTTCCGCGGGGCCGCGGGGCGTCAAGGTGCGCTCGCGCTGGCCTTGGGACATCTCATGGGCCACTTCGCGCGCCGCGCGCAACGGTCGCGAGAGTCGGCGGGCAGCGAAGTAGGCGATGAACACGGCGATCAGCAGACCCAAAGCCAGCGCCAGGACGATGCGGACCAAGAACACTCCGGTGGCCTGCCCGGCCACCGCTAGTGGTTGGACCAACACGACACCCTTGCCGCCGGCAACCGGTCGGGCCTCGATGAGCAGCGACTCACCGTCGGGCCCTTGCCCCGTTGTCGAGATGGATTCCCCCGCGAGCAAGATCGCCAGATCCCGCTCGGTTAGTTCCGGCGGCCGACCCAGATCCGCCGAAACGATGTAGCCGGTCACTTGCTCCTGGGTCAGTACTTGTTGAAGTGCCCGCGGCAGTAGTCGATCGCCGCGGCCGGTCGAGTCCCGCCTATCGACGAAGGTCGTGGTCACATCGGCCAAGGTTGCGAGGGATCCACGCGCTTCGGTCTCGGCCGCAGCGCGGACGAACGGCGCCGCGGCCACGCCGGCCACGAGCACCGCGATCGCCGCGATCGCGGTCGCCAACAACACCGTTTGCAGCACGATCCCCGAACGCCGGCCGCCGCGAGCATCGCCGCGTTGCGCGATCCGGTTCATGATCGATCGACTTCGCAGGAGTAGCCGACTCCCCTGACGGTTCGGATCGGGCTGTCCTCGCCGAGCTTGGCGCGCAGTTGCGCGACGTGGACGTCGACGGTCCGGGTGCCGACGACCGAGGCATAGCCCCACACTTCGGACAGCAGTTGGTCCCGACTCAGCACCCGACCCGGATCGCTCATCAACCGGGCGAGGAGGTCGAACTCGGTGGCGGTCAGCGTTACTTCCGCACCGGCCACGTATGCGCGGCGCTGGGTGGTGTCCAAGGACAGCCGGCCGGCGGTCAGTGGGGCATCATCGGCACCGGTCAAACCGGCGCGGCGCACGAGTGACTTCACCCGGGCCACGACTTCGCGCGGGCTGAACGGCTTGGTGACGTAGTCGTCGGCCCCCATCTCCAGGCCGAGGATGCGATCGACTTCATCGTCGCGCGCCGTGCAGAACACGATGGGAACCCAGTTGCCCTCCTCGCGCAGGATCCGGCAAACCTCGGTGCCGTCCATGCCCGGCAGGCCCACATCCAGCACGACCGCGGATGGGTGCTTGGTGCGCGCAGCGGTCAGCCCGCTTGGACCATCGAACTCGGCGTGCACGCCGAAGCCCTCGCGCTGCAAATAGAGCCGAAGCAGGTCCGAGATCGGTTTCTCGTCTTCGACGACGAGGATCAGGCCACGTTCACTCACGGGTCCGGTGTAGCCGACGGCGAGGCGGGCGCCTTCTTGCCCAGACCGGCGGCTTGCATGACCTTCCCGACGACGGCTCCGACGACGACGAGGCCCACCCCGACCCAGAACATCGGCCAGTTCCCCAGGACCACCGCCAAGGTGCCGACGGCGAAGGCGATGGTGATGATGATGACGGCGGTCCACGCAGCGGGGGTGGAGCCGTGATCGTCGTGCTCGGGAGTGACGGGTGTCGACATATCCCTATCCAATCACTTCGGCGGCCGATCCTGGTCATCAGTGCTTGTTCCGGGGCTCGTTCCGGGGCTTGCTTCCGGCTCCGCATCGAGCGTGGGATCGATACCGCGATCGAGGGCCTCCCAGGCGTCCCGCGGCGCTTTGCTGCTTCGTTCGTACGAGCGGCCGAGCCCCGGCCAGGTGGGACCACGCACACCGATCACGATGCCTCCGAGCAGGGCGATGACGCCGCCGACCATGGCCAGGACCGGCGCGAGGGTGTCGGTGGTGACCTCGCGCGCATCACCCGGGGCGAAGGAATCCAGCCCATCGATGAACAAGGCCCAGAAAGTGCCGATCACGATCACCGCGGCGGCGGCGGCGATGAGCCCGCCGGTGATGCGGCGTCCCCAACCACGCGAACCGATCACCGCGGCGATACCGGCGAGCAGCAGCACGGGCATCGCAGCCACCGCCGGGAGCATGCCCGATCCGCTGATCTCCACTACCCGCTGCGCCGCCGTGATCGTGGAGTCGAGTTCGAGTTCGAGTTCGAGTCCGCCGGCTGCACCATCGCCGGTGCCTAGGAGGGCTTCGGTCGCGGTGAGCCACGGTCGCGACAGCGCCCACCAAGAAAGCAGTGCTCCGCCGGCGACCGCGAGCACGGCGATGAAGTACTCGCGTTTCACGCGCGATGACGCACTCACGAGGTCGGGCGCCCATGCGTCGGCTCGGACGGACTTCGTCGGGACATCGCGTCCGCGGTCGCGACGGCGCGGATCACCGCACCGGCCTTGTTCGCGCATTCGAGCGCTTCGGCGCTGGGGTCGGAATCGGCGACGATCCCCGCGCCGGCTTGCACATGGGCCACCCCGGCTTGGATCACCGCGGTCCGGATCGCGATAGCCACATCGACATCGCCGGAGAAATCGACGTAACCGACGACTCCCCCGTACAGGCCGCGGCGGGTCGGCTCGAGTTCATCGATGATCTCCATCGCTCGAACCTTCGGCGCACCGCTCAACGTGCCCGCCGGGAAGGTGGCGCGTAGCGCGTCGAGCGCCGATGCCCCATCGCGCAGGTGTCCCACCACCGTGGAAACGATGTGCATGACATGGGAGTAACGCTCGATCTGCATGAACTCGGTGACATCCACGGTCCCCGGGGCGCAGACACGACCGAGGTCGTTGCGGGCCAGGTCGACCAGCATCACGTGCTCGGCCCGCTCCTTGTCATCGCCGAGCAATTCATCCGCGAGCGCTTGATCGCTCACCGGATCGGCTGCTCGCGGCCGAGTTCCCGCGATCGGGTGCACCGTGCAGTGCCGATCGCGGACCGTGACCAGTGCCTCGGGTGAGGAACCGACGATCTCGAAGGCGATCTCATCGCCCACTTCCTCGTTCTCGTTCTTGTTACCACCGCTGGAGGTAGCGGGCATCCGGATCAGGTACATGTAGGGGCTGGGGTTGGCCGAGCGCAGGACCCGGTAGACATCGAGGCCGTCGGCGGACGTGGGCAGCGAGTACCGCTGGGATAGCACGATCTGGAAGGCATCACCGGCGGCGATGTAGTCCTTCGCGACGGCGACGGAGCGCAGGTAGTCCTCGGGACTGGTGTGCGCCTGGACGCTGGGCTCATCGACGTCCGGAACCTTGGTGACCGCGGTCGCGTGCCCCGCGGATAGATCGGCCTCCATCGAATCGAGTCGCGCGCAAGCGTCCTGCCAGGCCTCATCGACCCGCTCGTCGCTGGCATCGAAGTTGATGGCGTTCGCGATCAAGGTGACCGTGCCTTTGAAGTGATCCAACACGGCCAGGTCGGTTGCCAGCAAGAACGCCATCTCCGGAAGCTCGACCACGGGCGGGTTGGCATCGGGCAGTTGCTCGAAGTTGCGAACGGCGTCGTAGGACAGGTAGCCGACGAAGCCGCTGGTCAACCGCGGCCCGCTACCGGATTCATCGCGTGGGGTGTGCAGCACGCGGGCGGATTCGGCGAGGACCTCCCAAGCCGACCCGGAAGTAGGAAGGCCCACCGGAACACGACCGAACCACTGCGCCTGGCCGGCTTCCTCGGTGAGCATGGCCGCCGCGCGCACCCCCACGAAGGAGTAGCGCGACCAGGAACGACCGGCCTCGGCCGATTCCAGCAGGAACGTGCCCGCTCGCGATCCGCACAGTTGCTCGAACAACCCGACTGCGGTGAGTCCATCGGCGAGCAGGGTGCGCATCACCGGGATCACCCGATCGGACTTCGCCGCCTTCCGGAATCCGGCGAGGTCCAAGGAGGTCTCACCGTCCACCGGGATCCCCCTCGACCTCGAAGCAACTGAGCGCACCGGTGTGGCATGCGGGGCCGTGCTGGTCGACTACGAGCAGCACGGTGTCGCCATCGCAGTCCAGGTGCACTTCGTGCACCTGCTGGGTGTTCCCGGATGTCTCCCCCTTCACCCATTGCCGCTGGCGGCTGCGCGAGTAGAACGTGCCGCGGCGGGTTTGCAGGGTGTGACGCAGGGCGTCCTCGTCCATCCAGGCCATCATCAAGACCAGGCCGGAGCCTTGTTGCTGCACGATCGCCGGAACCAGACCGGCATCATCGAAGCGCACCCGGGCGATGACCGAATCGATCGGTGAATCCAGCAGGTTGCTAGCCACCGGAGACCACCTCCGTGCGTCGGACCGGGTAGTCCGCTTGCGCGAGGGCCGACTTCGCATCGTCGATGGTGATGTCGCCGAAATGGAACACGCTCGCCGCGAGAACGGCGTCCGCTCCGGCCTGCACCGCGACCGGGAAGTCCTCGGCGCGTCCGGCCCCACCGCTGGCGATGACCGGGACGTCGACCGCGGCGCGCACGAGTTCGATCAACTCGGTGTCGAAGCCCGAGGTCGTGCCGTCGGCATCCATCGAGTTCAGCAGGATCTCCCCCGCACCCCGCTGCACGCCCTCGCGGGCCCACTCGATCGCATCGATGCCGGTTCCGCGCCGGCCACCGTGCGTGGTGACCTCGAATCCGCTGGCGGTCGAGGTTCCCGCGGGGCAGCGTCGGGCATCCACGCTCAAGACGACGCACTGGGCCCCGAAACGCCGACCCGCATCGGTCAACAGATTCGGATCGGCGATGGCGGCGGTATTCAAGCTGACCTTGTCGGCTCCCGAGCGCAGCAGTCGATCGAAGTCCTCGACGCTGCGCACTCCCCCGCCCACGGTCAGCGGGATGAACACCGTCTCGGCGGTACGGCGGACGATGTCGTAGGTGGTCTGGCGATCACCCGAGGATGCGGTGATGTCCAAGAAGACGAGTTCATCGGCGCCCTGGGCGTCGTACCGCGCCGCCAACTCCACCGGATCGCCGGCATCGCGCAGGCCCTCGAAGTTGACGCCTTTGACCACGCGACCGGCGTCGACGTCCAAACACGGGATGACCCGGATAGCGAGAGTCATGAGGACGTCATGGCCGCGGCGGACCCCACTCATAGGGGTCGTATCGGGCCTCGATCGCCGCGATGGCCTCGGCCAGGGTGAAAGCGCCGTCGTACAGGGCCCGTCCGATGATCGCGCCCTCGATGCCATCGGAGGTCATGTCGGCGAGCTTGTGCAAGTCCTCGAGGTGCGAGATCCCGCCGGATGCCACGACCGGCGCCTTGGTCACCTTGCAGACCTCGTGCAACAGGTGGAAGTTCGGCCCCTTCATGGTGCCGTCCTTGTGCACGTCGGTGATCACGTAACGGGCGCAACCGGCGGCGTCGAGGCGACCGAGGGTCTCCCACAGGTCACCACCCTCGGTGGTCCACCCGCGCGCGGCGAGGGTGTGGTGCTTGACGTCCAAACCGACCGCGATGCGTTCGCCGTGCTCTCCGATCACCCGCTCGGTCCACTCCGGATCCTCGAGCGCGGCGGTGCCCAGGTTCACCCGGGTGGCGCCGGTCTTCAAGGCGGCCTCGAGCGTTTCGTCGGTGCGGATGCCGCCGGATAGTTCGATGCGCACGTGATCGCGCAGGGCGTGCACCACCTCGTTGATAACCCCCGCATTGCTTCCCCGACCGAAGGCGGCATCCAGATCGACGAGGTGTATCCAGGTGGCGCCCTGGTTCACCCACGAGCGGGCCGCTTCCAGGGGTGCGCCGTAGGTGGTCTCGGTGCCGGCCTTGCCTTGGACGAGTCGGACCGCTTGGCCATCGGCCACGTCCACTGCAGGCAGGAGTTCGAGGGTCTTGGGCTTGGTCACGCCGCTAACCCTAGGTGAGGCTGCGGATCCAATTGCGTAGCACTGCCGCACCGGCATCACCGGACTTCTCCGGGTGGAATTGGGTCGCGCTCAACGCACCGTTCTCCACGGCGGCCACGAAACGACCTCCGTAATCGCACCAGCTGACCGACGGTGCACGGCGATACGCATCGGTGTCCACCCAATCCCACCTGCGCACCCCGTAGGAGTGCACGAAGTAGAAACGCTGATCCTCGACTCCTTCGAACAGCCGCGAACCGGCCGGGACATCGACCGTGTCCCAGCCCATGTGGGGTAGCACGGGCGCATCGAGCCTTTCCACCACACCCGGCCACATCCCCAGACCGTCGGAACGTTCGCCGTGCTCGACCCCCGCGGTGAACATCACCTGCATGCCCACGCAGATGCCCAGTACCGGGCGCCCTCCGGCGAGCCGGCCGTCGATGATCGACTCCCCGCCGACCTCCGCGATCCCGCGCATGCACGCTGCGAACGCACCGACACCGGGAACGACCAAGCCATCGCACCCCAAGGCCTCATCGCGGTTCGCCGTCACGTGCACGCTCGCACCGGCCCGCTCCAGCGCGCGCTGCGCCGAGCGCAGGTTCCCGCTTCCGTAATCGAGGACGACGACGCTGGGAGCGCTCATCTTGCTGGGTCTTACGAGGCGGTCAGGGTTCCCTTGGTGGAGGGCACCCCCACTACCCGGGAATCCTGCGCGATCGCATCGCGCAACGAACGCGCCACCGACTTGAACTGCGCCTCGACCACGTGGTGGGCGTTGCGACCACTGAGGACCCGCACGTGCAACGTGATCTGACTGGTGGCCACGATCGATTCCCAGATGTGCCGGGTCAAGGTGGTGTCGTAGGACCCGATGAGTTCCACGAGTTCGGGCTCTTCATGGACCAGGTAGGGCCGACCGGAAAGGTCGACCGCGGATTGCACCAAGCATTCATCGAGCGGCACGAGGGCGTCCCCGTAGCGCCGCAGACCCGCACGATCACCCAAGGCCTCGTTCAAGGCTTGGCCGAGGGCCAGTGAGGTGTCCTCGACCGTGTGGTGCGCATCGACCTCGAGGTCGCCCTCGGTGCGCACCGTGAGATCCAGTCCCCCGTGCTTGGCGAGCTGCGCCAGCATGTGGTCGAAGAACGGCACCCCGGTTGCGATATCGCTGGTTCCGGTGCCGTCGAGTTCCAACTCCACGAGTACCGAACTCTCCTTGGTGTTGCGTTCCACGCGCGCGGTTCTGCTCATCGCCCCTTGCCATCCTTCGCTGGTGTCACGGCTGGAGGACCTCATCCAACGCCGCGACAAACTTAGCGTTCTCCTCGGGAGTGCCTACGGTGACCCGAAGCCAACCCTCAGGTCCCGTCTCCCGGATGAGCACGCCACGCTCCAGCAGCCCGCGCCAGATCGCGTGACGATCATCGAACACCCCGAATAGGGCGAAGTTGGCATCCGAATCGGGCACCGTCAGACCACGTTCGCGTAGGGCCGCGACCAAACGATCGCGCTCGATGCGCAGCACATCGAGTCCCTGCTGCAGTTCGCGGGCATGCGCCAGTGCGGTGCTGGCGACCGCCTGCGTGATGGCCGACAGGTGGTAGGGCAACCGCACGATCGTGAGCGCGTCGATGACCGATGGCGCGGCGGCTGCGTACCCCACACGCGCACCCGCCATGGCGAATGCCTTGCTCATAGTTCGCGTCACGATCACGTTCGGATGGTCGGCGAGCAACGTCAACGCACTCGGTGTGCCCGAATGACGGAACTCCGCGTACGCCTCGTCCACCACGAGCACGGCTCCTACCTGCGCCGCCGCCTGCGCGAGTTCCGTCAACTCCCCGATCGGCACGGCGGTGCCGCTGGGGTTGTTCGGGGAGGCGACGAGGACCAGCGCGGGTCGGGGCCCGGTGCTGTCTGGGCTGTCTGGGCTGTCTGTGCTGCCGTTGATGGCGGCGAGGGCGGCGGCCATGTCCACGGTGAAGTCCTGCGCCCGCGGGACCTCGAGCAACTCGGTGAAGGATTCCCGTGCGTACTCCGGGTACATCGAGTAGGTCGGTGGGAAGGACACAGCGCGGCGCCCGGGCCCGCCGAACGCGGCCATCACGTGCGCCATGACCTCGTTGGAGCCGTTCGCGGCCCAGATCTGCTCGGGCGCAAGCCGTACGCCGGATTCACCGGCCAGGTAATCGGCGAGGTGCTCGCGCAACCGCAGGAAGTCCCGGTCGGGGTATCGGTTCAACGATGCCACGGCGCGCTCGACGTTCGCCGCGATGTCGCGCGCGAGTTCGGCAGATGGCGGGAACGGGTTCTCGTTCACGTTCAGCCGGACATCGACCTCGAGCTGCGGGGCACCGTAGGCGGTGATCCCGGCTAGATCGTCGCGAACCGGTGGGCGGAAGTCCGGCACGACTACTTCGGCTCGCGCAGGCGAACCGTGATGGCATCGCCGTGTCCGGGCAGGTCCTCGGCTTGGGCCAGCGCGACGACGTGCTCGGCGACATCGGCCAGTGCGGTGTGGTCGTAGTCGATCACGTGGATGCCGCGCAGGAACGATTGGACGGACAAGCCCGAGGAGTGCCGCGCCGCACCCATGGTCGGCAGTACGTGGTTGGAGCCGGCGCAGTAGTCACCTAGCGAGACGGGCGCCCAGGGGCCCACGAAGATCGCACCGGCGTTTCGAACGCGCATAGCGACATCGCGGGCTTCACGGGTGTGGATCTCGAGGTGTTCGGCGGCGTAGGCATCGACCACTTGGAGTCCTTGTTCGATATCGCGAACCACGATCACCGCGCTTTGGATCCCGGTGAGGGCTTCGGTGATCCGTTCGGTGTGCTTGGTGTCGGCCACCTGGGCTCGGACCTCGTCGATGACGTCGTGGGCCAGTTGCTCGCTGGTGGTCACGAGCACCGCCGCGGCGATGACGTCGTGCTCGGCCTGACTGATCAGATCCGCTGCCACGTAACGCGGATCGGCGGAATCGTCGGCGAGGATCGCGACCTCGGTCGGTCCGGCCTCGGAGTCGATGCCGATGATCCCCTGCAATGCCCGCTTGGCGGCGGTGACGTAGATATTGCCCGGACCGGTGACCAGGTCCACGGGCTCGCAGCGCGCGGAATCGTCGAGTTCGACGCCGTAGGCGAGCATCGCGACGGCTTGCGCACCCCCGACCGCATAGACCTCCTCGACCCCGAGCAGGGCGCAGGCGGCGAGCACGGTGGGGTGCGGCCAGCCACCGAAATCGCGTTGCGGCGGGCTCACCACCACCAGGGATTCCACACCCGCTTCCTGCGCGGGCACCACGTTCATCACCACGCTGCTGGGGTAGACGGCGCGGCCGCCGGGGACGTACAGACCCACCCGGGCGACCGGGAGCCAGCGTTCGGTGACCGAACCGCCGGGGACGACTTCGGTGATCACGTCCACTCGCCGCTGGTCGGCGTGCACCTTGCGGGCCCGCTCGATAGCGACCTCGAGGGCTGCGCGCACCGCTGGGTCGAGCCGCTCGAGGGCGTCGGCGATGACCGCGGCCGGCACCCTCAAGGAGTCCGGTCGCACGCCGTCGAACTTCTCGCAGGCATCGAGGACGGCAGCCGCCCCGCGCTCTCGGACATCGTCGAGGGTCGGTTGGATGATGGTTCCGGCATCGGCCAGATCCATCGCGGCACGCGGAACTTCCGAGCGTGGATCCGCGGCGGAATCACGGACGTCGATGAGACGGAGCACGGCGTGAAGTCTACGCTCGAGGCATGGAACCGCAGTTGCCGCTCTTCCCCTTGACGACGGCACTGGTTCCCGGCTTGGTCCTGCCGTTGCACATCTTCGAGCCGCGCTACCGCTTGATGGTCGAGGAACTGCTCGCCAAGCCGGAGGAGGAACGCGAGTTCGGGATCGTCGCCGTTCGCGAACGGCACCTCGGGGCGGTCAACTCACCGGAAGCCTCCCCCAGCCAGGCCGATGAGTTCTTCCCGGTGGGTGTCACGGCTGTCCTTCGGCAAGCCGATCGGCTGGATGACGGTCGCTACGACATCGTCGCCGTGGGCGGTCGCCGCTTCAACGTGCAGCAGGTGGATCGCTCCGCACCGCTGTTGCGGGCCAGCGTGGACTTCCTCGAGGAGCCGGACGTGGATCCGGATGATCCGGCCATCCGAGGAGTCGTCGAGCGCGCCAAGCGTTCCTTCGAGCGGTACCGCGCCGCGCTCGGCGGGCGCCTGGACGAGCAGCGCCCCGAGGACGAGCAGATCCCCGACGATCCCACCGTGCTCAGTTACCTGATCACCGCCGCGTTGATCGTCGACGCCACCACCCGTCAGGAGCTGCTCGTCTCACCGGATGCGCGTACCCGGTTGATGACCGGGATCGGCGTGCTGGACACCGAGGCGGCACTGATCGGCGCACTCGGTGCGGTTCCGGCCCTGGACCTGCTGAACTCCTCGCCTTCGGCGAACTAGCCAAGCAGCCTTCGGCGAACTAGCCAAGCGGACTTCGGCGAACTAGTCACGCGATGAACGACCGGTCGGCGGGCACACCGGCACTGCGCTTCCTGCGCGCGCAGGGGATAGCGCACGAAGTGCACCGCTACCGGCACGAACCCGGAACCTCGGACTTCGGGGACGAGGCGGCTGCGCAACTGACTCGGCTTGTGGGCTGCGATCCATCCGCGATCTTCAAGACGCTGGTGTGGCTGGTCGATGGGCGTGCGTGCTTCGCGATCGCGCCCGTCACCGGGCAGGTTGCCGCGAAGCGGCTAGCGGCCGCGCTCGATGGCCGTAGTGCGGTCTTGGCCGACGAGCCCACCGCACGACGGATCTCGGGTTCCACCCTCGGCGCTATCTCCCCGATCGCGCCGCGCAGAGCGGTGCCCGTGGTCATCGACGTATCGGCCCACGATCACGATCGGGTCTTCTTGAGTGCGGGCCAGCGCGGAGTGGAGGTGGCGCTCGCACCCGCGGATCTGATCGCGGCCACCGATGCCACGGTCGCTGCTATCGCGCGCGGTTCGCGCGATAGCTAGCCAGCAGGTCGGACAGCGCCAGCACGGCGACGACGGTGGCCGAGGCGATCGCCCAGACCAGGTAGACCCCCGGCATCGTGACGTCCAGCGGCGCGTCGACCACGAATTCCACATCGGTCGTGGCCACCAGACCCTCGATGTCGACCGAACCCAAGCGGGTGCCCACCTGCCACATCGCCGCGGTGCCCAATGCGCTGGCGACCAGCCCCGCGGTGAGCACCCCCAACAGGTGTTGACGGCGCATCGCCGCCAACGCCACGGTCAAGATCACGCCGGCGACGAGTGCGATGGCGGCGAAGGCGATGTCCGCGGCGAGGTACTCCTCGGGCTGGAATCCCTGCGGCCGGCTGCCATCGGGTTGGATCACGATCGGCACCCGCGGCGCCAACCGCCACCACAGCACCCCGAGCGCGGCACCGCTGAGCAAACCGACGATCGCACCGGCGATCACCAGGGATCGCAGTGCTCGCTCCGGGCCCCGCTGCTTGGCGATCATCGGATCCGACGCAGCAGTCGAAGCAGACGTAGCAGACGTAGCAGTCGAAGGATGCTCCGAAGGCGGCTGCGTGGCCTGGGGCGGCGTCACGGTGAAACGTTACGCCACCTTCGCTAGTGCAGGCAGTTCGCGCCCAGCAACGCCTTGAGGTCCCCGTACAAGGACGCCGACGGGCTTACCCGCAAGGCATCGTCGATGCGTAGGACGGTGGTGTGGGTGCCCCCGGTCAGGTGCAGGTGCACTTCGGTGGTTCCCGGATGCTGGCGCAGCACGTCCTTCAACCGCTCGACCAACGGCGGGACGCAACGCGACGCGGCGAGGGACAACCGAACCGGTCCGGAGGAAGCCTGGGACAGATCCGGGGTATCGACGTCCATCGCGATCAACCGAAGGCCGTCGTCCTCGCTGCGCTCAGCGCGCACCCGGATGGTGACGATGGAATCCTCCACCAGCGATGTGGCAACCGAAGCGTAGGTCTGCGGGAACACCATGACCTCGACCGCACCGTCGAGATCCTCGAGTCCGGCGATCGCCCACGCCGATCCCTTCTTGGTGGTCTTGCGTTGGACGGTGGTGAGCAAGCCGGCGATCGTCACGACAGTGGACTCGAGCGAATCGTCGGTCAGCAACGAGGCCAACGAACGATCGGCCATCGTGGCCAGCGCGTGCTCGAGTCCGTTGAGCGGGTGGTCGGATACGTAGAGCCCGAGCATGTCGCGCTCGTGGGCCAGCAGTACCGACTTATCCCACTCCCCTACCGGGATCGGGGTGCGCTCGGCCAGACCGGAGCCCTGATCGCCGTCCGCACCGTCGGAACCGCCCGCCTCGGCAAGGCCGGCGAATAGATCGAACTGACCGGCGGCCTCGGCCCGCTTGATCTCCACCGCGGAATCGATCACCAGCTCGTGGACGGTCACCAAGCCCTTGCGGGTATGCCCCAGGGAATCGAAGGCCCCGGCCTTGACGAGCGATTCCACCACTCTGCGGTTGCACACGGCGATATCGGACTTCGCGATGAAATCGTGGAAGTCGGTATACCGGCCGGCGGAGATGCGGGTGTTGATGATCGATTCGACGACTCCATCGCCGACGTTGCGGATCGCCGACAACCCGAACCGGATATCGCTGCCCCGCGCGGTGTACGCGCCGTCGGATTCGTTGACATCGGGGGGCAGGACCTTGATGCCCATGCGACGACACTCGCCGAGGTAGATCGCGCTCTTGTCCTTGTCGTCCTGGACGCTGGTCAACAGCGCTGCCATGTACTCGGCCGGATAGTTGGCCTTCAGGTACGCCGTCCAGTACGACACCAGCCCGTACCCGGCCGTGTGCGCCTTGTTGAAGGCGTAGTCCGAGAACGGAACCAAGATCTCCCACAGCGTGTCGATCGCGCCATCGCTGTAGCCCTGGTCGCGCATGCCGTCGCGGAAGGGCACGAACTCCTTTTCCAGGATCTCCTTCTTCTTCTTGCCCATCGCCCGGCGCAGCAGGTCGGCCTTGCCCAGGGAATAGCCCGCGAGTTCCTGTGCGATCGCCATGACCTGCTCTTGGTAGACGATCAGGCCGTAGGTATCACCCAGGATCCCCTCGAGCGGCTCGGCGAGTTCGGGGTGGATCGGCACCACCGGCTTGCGGCCGTTCTTGCGGTCGGCGTAGTCGTTGTGCGCGTTCGCACCCATCGGTCCCGGTCGATACAACGCCAGCACCGCGGAGATGTCCTCGAAGTTGTCCGGCTGCATCGAGCGCAGCAGCGAACGCATCGGTCCGCCATCGAGCTGGAAGACACCGAGGGTGTCTCCTCGGGACAACAACTCGTAGGTGGCCGGATCATCGAGGGTGATGTCCTCTAACACCAGCCGCTGCCCGGTGTTCTTCTCGATGTTGTCGAGGCAATCGTCCAAGACGGTGAGGTTGCGAAGGCCCAGGAAGTCCATCTTCAACAAGCCGAGCGACTCGCAGGCGCCCATGTCGAACTGCGTGATCACGGCACCGTCTTGCTCGCGCCGCCAGATGGGGATGACGTCGATCAACGGCTCGCGGGACAAGATCACCCCGGCCGCGTGCACTCCCGGCTGTCGCTTGAGGCCTTCGAGGCCCTTGGCGGTGTCGATCACCTGACGGGCTTGCTCGTCCGATTCGTAGAGCCCGCGGAAGTCGGCGGCCTCGCCGTAGCGGGGATCGCCCGGATCGAATGCGCCGGCTAGGGAGATGTCCTTGCCCATCACCGACGGTGGCATCGCTTTGGTGATGCGGTCGCCGAGGGCGTAGGGGTAGCCGAGCACGCGCGCGCTGTCCTTGATCGCAGCCTTCGCCTTGATCGAGCCGTAGGTGACGATCTGGGCTACGCGCTCCTCGCCGTACTTCTCGGTCGCGTAGCGGATCATGTCGGCCCGCCGACGCTCGTCGAAGTCGATGTCGATGTCGGGCATGGAGATGCGATCGGGGTTCAAGAAACGTTCGAACAGCAGTCCGTGCTGCAACGGATCCAATTCGGTGATGCCCAGTGCGTAGGCGATCATCGCGCCCGCGGCCGATCCACGACCCGGGCCCACGCGGATGCCGTTCTCCTTGGCGTAGCGCACGAGATCGGCGACGACCAGGAAGTAACCGGGATAGCCCATTTGCGAGACGACCCGAAGCTCGTACTCGGCCTGGGCGCGGACGTCGTCGGGAACCGAACCGTGGTAGCGGGTGGCCAGACCGCGCTCGACTTCGGCGACCAGCCAGGACTCCTCCGTCTCACCCGCGGGCACCGGGAATCGGGGCATCAAGTTGGCGCCTTCGTCGAAAGACACCTCGCACCGCTCGGCGATCAGCAGCGTGTTGTCGCACGCCTCGGGCAACTCACTCCACACCCGGCGCATCTCCTCGGCGGACTTGACGTAGAAGTCGCGCGCGTCGAAGCGGAACCGCTTCGGGTCGTCCATGGTGGTGCGGGTGCCCACGCACAGCAGCACCTCGTGGGTGTCGGCGTCGTCGGCGTGCACGTAGTGCAGATCGTTCGTGGCGATCAGCGGCAGATCGAGGTCGCGGGCGATGCGCAGCAGGTCCTCGCGGAAGCGGCGCTCGATGGCAAGGCCGTGATCCATGACCTCGCAGAAGTAGTTCCCCGCCCCGAGGATGTCGCGGAAATCGGCCGCCGCACTGCGCGCCTTCTCGAACTCCCCGGCCTGCAGCCAGCGGTTGACCTCACCGCTGGGGCATCCGGTCGTGCCGATCAGCCCCTCACCGTGCCGCTCGAGCAACTCACGATCGAAGCGGGGCTTGTGGTACTGCCCTTCCAAACTGGCCAGGGACGACAACCGGAACAGGTTGTGCATCCCCGTCGTGTTCTCGGCCCACAAGGTCATGTGGGTGTAGTTGTGCTTGCCCCGACCGGCCCCGGGGTCCTCGGGTGTGCCTTCGTCGAACCCACCACCGAAGTCGAAGGGACGACGCTCGGCTCGACCTTGCGGTGCGTAATAGCCCTCCAAGCCGATGATCGGCTTGATGTCCGCTGCGCGCGCCGCGGTGAAGAAGTCGTAGGCGCCGTACAGGTTGCCGTGATCGGTCATCGCGATCGCGGGCATGTTCAACCGCTTGGCCTCGGCCATCAGATCCGGCAGTCGGGCGGCACCGTCGAGCATCGAGTACTCGGTGTGCACGTGCAGATGGACGAAGTCCCCGCGTGATTCGCTCACGGGCGCACCCCGGATTCGAGGAAGGGGGCCGGGGGTCGCGAACGCACCGCTCAACCCTAGGCCAGGAACCGACGGGCCTTCAGGAAGGCAGGCCGTCGAGGAGTCGATCCAGCGCGGTCTGCAGGTCCGCGGGGTACGGGCTGGTCACCACGATCCGCTCGCCGGTCCGCGGATGGTCGAAACCCAACTGTCTCGCGTGCAACCACTGCCTCGTCAGTCCCAAGGAAGCGGCCAAGGTCGGGTCCGCTCCGTACGTGGTGTCGCCCACGCACGGGTGGCGCATCGCCGCCATATGCACCCGGATCTGATGGGTCCGGCCGGTCTCCAGATGCACCTCCACCAGCGAGGCCCGCGGCCACGCCTCGAGGGTGCGGTAGTGCGTGATGCTCGGGCGGCCGCCGGCGACGACCGCGTACTTGTAGTCCTTGGTCGGGTGGCGGTCGATGGGGGCATCGATCGTGCCCTCGAGCGGATCGAGCAGCCCGTGGACCACCGCGTGGTACTCCTTGTCCACGGTGCGCTCCTTGAACTGCGCCTTCAACGAGGAGTAGGCCAGCGGACTCTTGGCCACCACCATGGCGCCGGTCGTACCGACGTCGAGCCGGTGCACCACGCCCTCGCGTTCGGCGGCGCCGGTGCCCGAGGGTGCGTGGCCGGCGGCGGCGATGGCCGCGGTCACGGTGGGCCCGTGCCATCCCGGGCTCGGGTGCGCCGCCATCCCCACCGGCTTATCGACGACGACGAGATCCGCATCCGCCCACAGCACCGGGAGCTCCAGCGACGGTTCGACGTGAGTACCGGCATCGGTGCGCGCATCGGGATCGGTGTCGAGCTCGCCGACCTCGATCCACTCATCGGGGCCGAGCCGGTGGGACTTCACCACCTGCTTGCCGTCCACCAGCACCACGCCGCGATCGACCAGGGTCTCCACCCGCGCCCGGGACAGGCCGAGCATGCGGGCCAACGCCGAATCCAATCGTTCGCCGACGAGGGCGGGGGGAACAGGGAGGGTGCGGGTCACCGCTCACCCTCGGCAGCGGGGTCGTGCGCTTCGCCGGCATCGTTAGCGTCGGCATCGTTAGCGTCGTCGGCGTCGTCGTCGTCGGCTTCATCGGTGAGCGGCACACCCCGCCAGGCCAGGAAGATCATGCCGATCGAGGCGAACGTGATCGACATATCCGCGACGTTGAATATCGGGAAGTTCGGCAGACCGATGAAGTCCACGACCGAACCCATGCCCGGCGACGGTGGCCGGGTAAGCCGGTCGATCAAGTTGCCCAGCAGCCCGCCGAGCAGGCCCCCGAGCGCCAACGCCCACGGAAGCGAGGTGATGGTGCGCGAGAAACGGATGATGACGACGCCCACGATCACCGCGACGGTCGTGAACACCCAGGTGTACCCGGCCCCGAAGCCGAAGGCGGCGCCGCTGTTCTCGGTGTAGGTCAACCGCAGCAACGGACCGAGCAGGTAGATCGGCCCCTCACCGGCTTCGATCCGCGGCTGCATCACGGCCACCGCCCAGACCTTGGTCAGCTGGTCCACCACCACGATGCCGGCGGCGGTCGCGAGCAGGACGGCGAGCACGCGGGAACGTGGCGCGGATGGCATCACAGCAGCCTACGGGGCCATCCCACGCGGGCCACGTCCTACGCGGGCCACGTCCTGCGAGGACTAGAAGCGCTCTTCGGCTTCCTTGCACGAGCGGCACAGCGTCGCCCGCGGGAAGGCCTGCAACCGGTACTTCCCGATCGGCTTGCCGCAGGATTCGCACACCCCGTAGGAGCCATCCGAGATCCGGGCCAGCGCGTGCTCCACCTGATCGAGCATGTCCCGGGCGTTGTTGGCCAGCGACATCTCGTGCTCGCGTTCGAAGGTCTTGCTACCGGCGTCGGCTTGATCGTCACCGGCGCCGTCGCCGGAATCACGGATCAGGTCGGCTAGGCCCTCCTCGGCGGTGGCGATCTCCTCCAGTAGTCGGGTCTTCTCCCGTCCGAGTTCCTCGCGCACCTCGCGCAACTCGGCGTCCGTCCACGGGGATTCGTCCTCCCGAACGACGGGTCGCCGCTTGGGCTTAGCTACCTTCTTGGCCGCCGGCGCTTTCTTAGCCGCCGCCTTCTTCGCGGGGGCCTTTTTGGCTGCCTTCTTGGCCGGCGCCTTCTTAGCGGGAGATTTCTTGGCCACCTTCTTGGCCGGCGCTTTCTTCGCGGGAGCCTTCTTGACCGCCTTCTTCGCCGGCGCCTTCTTCGTGGCTTTCTTGGCCGGTGCCTTCTTGGCCGGCGCCTTCTTCGTGGCTTTCTTGGCCGGCGCCTTCTTGGCCGCTTTCTTGGCCGTCTTCTTGGCCGTCTTCTTCGCGGCCGTCTTCTTGGCCATCGCAGCCCCCTCGGGTGATGAAGATCCCACGCGGTCGGTGTCCGCACCGGGATCGGGGAATAGTAGGACCGGCCGCGCGGCAACCGGTCACCGGCACGCCGACACCCGCGGCACTATCCTGCCCGCTTGAATGGGAGGCGATATGTATAACGCCGTGCCCGCGCAGGTCGACCTGCCGGCCATGGAGCGGGAGATCTTGGGGCTGTGGGACCGCGAAGCGGTCTTCGAGAAGACGCTCCAAGGATCGGCCGATCGCCCCCTGTGGACCTTCTACGAGGGTCCCCCTACGGCGAACGGCACCCCGGGTGCCCACCACGTCGAGGCCCGGGTCTTCAAGGACATCTTCCCGCGCTATCGCACGATGAAGGGCTACTTCGTGCCCCGCCAGGCCGGCTGGGACTGCCACGGCTTGCCGGTCGAGCTCGCCGTCGAGCGTGAACTCGGGTTCACCGGGAAGCAGGACATCGAGGACTACGGGATCGCGGAGTTCAACGCGCGTTGCCGGGAATCCGTCCTGCGCCACGTCGATGAATTCACCCAGATGAGCACGCGGATGGGCTTTTGGGTCGACACCGACTCGGCCTACTGGACGATGAACCCCGAGTACGTGCAAAGCGTGTGGTGGTCGTTGAAGACGATCTTCGATGCCGGACTACTCGTCCAAGATCATCGAGTCGCCCCGTATTGCCCGCGGTGCGGTACCGGGTTGAGCGATCACGAACTCGCCCAGGGCTACGAGACCGTGGTGGACCCGTCGGTCTACGTGCGTTTCCCGGTGACCGGGCAGGCGGCAGGTGCAGGTGAAGGTGCGGATGCAGGCGCGCTCGCCGACTACCCCGACGCCGCCTTGCTGGTGTGGACGACCACCCCCTGGACGCTGGTCTCCAACACCGCGGTAGCCGTCCTGCCCGATGCGACCTACGCCGTGGTCCAACGCTCGAACGGGGAACGACTCGTACTGGCCACCGAGCGCATCGAGGGGGTATTCGGCGATGAGGAGGTCGAGATCCTCACCACGATGCCCGGCCGCGACCTAGAGCACGTCGCCTACCGACGACCCTTCGATCTGGTGGACATCCCCGATGCCCACTTCGTGATCCTCGCGGACTACGTCACCACCGACGACGGCACCGGTCTGGTGCACCAAGCCCCCGCCTTCGGCGCCGACGACCTCGCAAGCTGCCGCGAGTACGGACTCCCGGTGGTGAATCCGATCGCAGCCGACGGCCACTTCATCGACTCGGTCCCCATGGTCGGTGGCGCTTTCTTCAAGAAGGCCGACGAGACGCTCACCTCCGACCTCGCCGACCGCGAGTTGCTGTTTCGTCGCGATCCCTACGAGCACTCCTATCCGCACTGTTGGCGATGCCACACGCCGTTGCTGTACTACGCGCAACCGTCCTGGTACATCAAGACCACTGCCAAGAAGGACGAACTGCTCGCCGAGAACGAGAAGACGAACTGGTACCCCGAGACCATCAAGTGGGGTCGCTACGGCGACTGGTTGACCAACAACGTCGATTGGGCGCTGTCCCGCAATCGCTACTGGGGAACCCCGCTACCGATCTGGCGCTGCCCCGCCGACCACTTGACCGCGGTCGGCTCCCTGGCCGAACTATCCGAACTCTCCGGTCAGGACGTCACCGAGGTGGACCCCCACCGTCCGTTCGTCGACGACATCACCTTGCCCTGTCCGCAGTGCTCCGAACTCGCTTACCGAGTGCCCGAGGTCATCGACTGCTGGTACGACTCCGGCGCCATGCCCTTCGCGGCGCTGGGCTACCCGCACCAGGGAACCGAGCGCTTCGAGCAGCAGTACCCGGCCGACTTCATCTGCGAAGCCATCGATCAAACACGCGGTTGGTTCTACTCGCTGATGGCGGTCGGCACCCTGGTCTTCGGACGGTCCTCCTACAAGAACGTCGTATGCCTCGGGCACATCCTCGATGAGGACGGCCGCAAGATGAGCAAGCATCTAGGCAACGTGCTCGAGCCCATCCCGCTGATGGACGATCACGGCGCCGATGCCGTGCGCTGGTTCATGCTGGCTTCCGGTTCACCGTGGCAGGCACGACGGGTCGGTCACACGGCGATCGCGGATGTCGTGCGTCGCACCCTGCTCACCTACTGGAACACGGTGTCCTTCCAGGCGCTGTACGCACGCACCGCCGGCTGGCAGCCCGGTGATCCGGCGCCGGAACCGGCGCAGCGGCCGGCCATCGACCGTTGGGTGCTGTCGACCGCCGGGCGGTTGGCGCGCGAGGTGGACGATGCACTGGAGAACTTCGATACCCAGCGCGGCGGCCGCATCCTGGCCGGCTTCATCGATGACCTGTCCAATTGGTACGTACGCCGCACGCGGCGACGCTTCTGGGACGGCGATCCCGCGGCGCTGGCTACCTTGCACGAGGCGCTGCGCATCGTCACGTTGTGCCTAGCGCCCTACACGCCCTTCATCAGCGAACGGGTGTGGCAGGACCTGTTCCGCTCCACCGACCCCGCGGCACCGGTCTCGGTGCACCTGGCCAGTTGGCCCACGACCGATGACTCCCTGATCGATGAGGAACTCGAACGCAATATGGCCAAAGTGCGTTCGGTCGTCGAACTCGGACGCGCTGCACGCGCTTCGAGCAGTATCCGAACCCGTCAGCCGCTCTCCCGGGCTCTTGTCTCGGCACCGGGTTGGTCGCAGTTGCCAGCGGAACTCATCGCCGAGGTCAGTGAGGAACTGAACGTACGCTCGGTGCAGCCACTGGACTCCGATGCGGGCTTGGTCGACATCTCGATCAAGGCGAACTTCCGCGCGCTGGGCGCACGTTTCGGCAAGCAGACACCGATCGTCGCCGCGGCGATCACCGAAGCCGACCCGATCGCGTTGTCCCACCAGTTGCGCTCCGAAGGCCGAGCCGAGGTGCCCATCGATTCGGGAACCGTGGAGATCGGTCCCGACGACGTCCTGATCACCGAATCACCACGCGAGGGCTGGGCCGTTGCCAGCGATGCCGAGGAGTCCGTGGCGATCGACCTGGCTATCGACGACGACCTCCGCCGCGCGGGACTGGCTCGCGAAGTGGTCCGGGTGATCCAGGAGGCTCGCAAGGCATCGGGCTTCGACATCACCGACCGCATCACCATCACCTGGCAGGCCCAGGACGCCGATATGCAAGCCGTCATCGAGGAGCACGGCGCGGACATCGCCACCGAGGTGCTGGCGACCGAGGTGAACGAGCGCACACCCGAAACCGAGACGATCGGCACCGAGTTGCCACTGCAGGTGGCGATCGAGCGGGTGGTGGCCGGCTAGCGCATTTAGTCCGGCGAGTTCGGCGAGTCCGGTGCGTCCGGCGCCGCGGGAACCTGCACCGAATCCACGAGTTCGAGTTGGCGCTGCAGCATTTGGCGGACGTCGTCGCGGATGCGCCGAAGATCATCGAGCGTTTCGGTGCCCTCCGGCCCTGTCGGTTCGAGCACCACCACGGGATTCTCCGCGGTGGAATCCAGGTCGACCGTCTGCGAGCGGGCCTCGTTCAGCTGGCCTAGCTCGGCTAGCTCGGCCAATTCGGCCTGCGTAGCCTCGAGCCGGCCCTGGATCTGTTGCACCTGCGAGCGAAGCGCTTCGGCTTCGTCTTGCACTCGTCGATAGTTATCGGCGTACTCGGCTATCGACTTCTCCACGCGATCGAGGAATTCATCTACCTCGCTGATGTCGTAACCGGCCCGAATACGTGTGGTGCCGAAGCGCACCTCGCGTACGTCGTTCGCGCTCAGGTCCACGGAGACGACCCTAGAGCAGCACGACGAAATTGATCAGCAACTGCACGCCGAGGATGAGAACGAGGAAAGCCAAGTCCAGCGAGACGCTACCGAGGCGCAACGGCGGGATCACCTTGCGAAGCGCCCGAAGCGGCGGATCGGTGAGCGAGTAGACGAACTCCGCGATCAGCAGGATCGGCCCGCGTGGCTCCCAGGATCGGGCGAAGATCCGTACGAAATCGAAGACGAGCCTCCCGATCAGGATGAGCCAATACAGCCACAGCACGGTGGCGAGGATCTGGCCGATGCTGCTCAACGGCGAACACTCCCCTGGTGGGTAGACCGGTAGGACGACGTATCAACTTTGGTTGAAGAATCCATCTTCCGCTATCTGAGCGCGTGCCTGGTCACCGAGGTCCACGTTCGCCGGTGAGAGCAAGAACACCTTGCCGGTGATCCGCTCGATGGTGCCGTGCAGGCCGAACACCAGGCCCGCCGCGAAATCGATGATCCGCTTGGCGTCGAGATCGTCCATATCGCCGAGGTTCATGATCACCGGGATGCCCGAGCGGAACTCCTCGCCGATGCGTCGGGCGTCGTTGTAAGAGCGCGGATGGATCGTCTCGATGCGGCTCAGGTCACCGACGGGCACGCCCCGGCCCGGCATCGGAGCGGCGGTCGGCAGCCGCTCGGGGCCACTATCCGGGCGCACGGTGCGTACCGCCCGCGGCTCGTTGATCGGTCGAACGCTGCGAACCTCGTAGACGTCCTCTTCCTCCTCGACGTCGTACCGATCACGAAAGCCCCGCCGTGACCGCTCTTCCTTGCGCTCGCGCCGAGATGGTCGCTCGGGTTCCTCGAAGTCCTCGTAGGTGTCGTAGGAATCGTCCTCGACCAGACCGAGGTACACCGCCATCTTGCGCATCGCACCGGCCATGGCGTACCTCCTTCGTTCGTTCGGCCCATCGCTAGGGCGTTTTCGCGCAGCCGAAGCGGGCTACAGCGCTTAGACGCTACTGCACCCGGGGGCGTTGCCCGAGTACCGCGCCTCCTATGCGCACCTGTGTCGCACCCGCCTCGATCGCCGCCTCGAGATCCCCGCTCATCCCCGCCGACAGCACCGTGGCCTCGGGGTGATCGGCGCGCAGAGCCGCCGCGACCTCGGCTAGGGCCGCGAACGCCCGCCTCGGATCGATCCCGGAGTCCGGGTGCGGGGCCACCGCCATCAATCCACCAAGACGCACCGCCGGTCCTGCCTGCGCGATGGCATCCGCGATCGCCGGTACGTCCGTGGGCCGAGCGCCACCTCGATCGATCGCCTCGGGGGCATCCAAGCTCACCTGGATGAGCAGTTCGATCGGCGAATGCGCATCGCGCACCTGTTGGGCACCGCGGGCTAGGCGCGGCACCAACGAGGCCCTGTCCACCGATTCCACGACGTCGGCCCACTGCGTGACCGATGCCGCCTTGTTGCTTTGTAGCCGTCCGACCATGTGCCAGCGCAATCCACGATCACTCACCTGCGCGTGTTTGGCCTTGGCTTCTTGATCCCGGTTCTCCCCTACGTCGCTGACGCCTTCCTCGGCCAGGATGTCCACATCCGAGGCCGGGAACGTCTTGGTGATCACGACCAGCAATACGTCCTGTGTTCGCCCCGCCTGTTCCTTGGCGCTTTCGATCCGCGCGCGAACCTGCGCCAGGTTCGCGCGGATCTCCTGGCGTCGTCGTTCGTCGGGACTCATAGCCGCGCCATCACGAGTGCGTGACGTCCGGTGCGCGCCGATGGCCCGTCTTGCTGCACCGCTCGCCGCAAGCTGTACCAACGCCGATCCTGGGCGGTGCAGCCGAAACGCTTCACGACCTCGACCCCGTTCTCGACGAGCGCCGCGTGCACCCCGGCACCGATATCGATGCCCCAGGACGATTGAGTTTCCGAACTCCGGCGCAGCACCGCGCTTCGAGCGACGACGCTCGAGCACGCATCGGTGATCTGCTCGCATCGTTCGACGGGCACCGGGTAGCAGGCACCGCAGATGGCGGGTCCTTGCACAGCCGTCATCCGCACCGCTCCTCGCTGGCGAAGTACTCCGATCGTCGCGCCCACGATGTCGGCGACGAGCCCCTTCCATCCGCAGTGCACGACCGCAATCTCATACTCCCCGTTCGCCCGCTGCGCGCTGACTCCCACGACCGCGCAGTCGGCCCCGAGTGCCGCGAGCCCGAGGGTCGGGACGTCGGTCACCAACGCATCCGCAGCGCCCACCTGCGCGGCGGTGGCCACCGGGAGCACCCGGGCGCCGTGTTCGGCTTGGACGAAGGCGACATCGGTGATGCCCGAGAAGGCCTCGATCACCGATCCCCTGTTCGCCGCGACCGACGATGGATCGTCGCCGACGTGCTCAGCGAGGTTCGACTCGGCGAACGCGCCGGTACTGGCGCCGCCGAACCGCGTGGTAACGCACCACTGCGCCCCCGCTAGCTCGCCGCGATCCACCCGTAGGTCGGGGAAGTGCCTACCCATGGTCGACGGCTTCGCACCCCCTGTCGGTGGTGCCATGCCGAACTAGCGCCCTACTTCAAGAAGTCCGGCACATCGAGGTCGTCGCCGGCATCGTCGAAGACGACGGTGCGTGGCTGCTGGACCGTCGGGATATCGCCGGTGGCGTCCGTGGCCGAGGCGACCGGGGCGACCTTGCGCACCGGCGGCTCCCCGCCTTCGAAGCCCGCGGCGATCACCGTGACCCGCACCTCGTCGCCGAGGGTGTCGTCGATGACCGCACCGAAGATGATGTTGGCTTCCGGGTGCGCTGCATCGCTGACCAGCCGCGCCGCCTCGTTGATCTCGAACAGGCCGAGATCGCTGCCACCGGAAACCGACAACAGGACGCCGTGCGCTCCGTCGATGCCGGCCTCGAGTAGTGGACTGGAGATCGCCTTCTCGGCTGCCTGCATGGCTCGATCCTCACCACGCGCCGAACCGATCCCCATCAGGGCCGAACCCGCTGCGTGCATCACGGACTTGACGTCGGCGAAGTCCAAGTTGATCAAGCCGGGGGTGGTGATGAGGTCGGTGATCCCGGAGACGCCCTGCAAGAGCACATGATCGGCCTGACGGAAGGCGTCGATCACGCTGATCTCGCGATCGGCGAGCGAGAGCAGGCGATCGTTGGGGATGACGATGAGGGTGTCGACCTCGGCGCGCAGATCCTCCACGCCCTGGTCGGCTTGCACCTGACGGCGTCGTCCCTCGAAGCCGAACGGCCGTGTCACGACACCGATCGTCAACGCACCGAGCGACTTGGCGACCTTCGCCACCACGGGCGCGCCACCGGTCCCGGTCCCGCCACCTTCGCCGGCGGTGACGAACACCATGTCCGCGCCCTGCAGGACTTCCTCGATCTCCTCGATGTGGTCCTCGGCGGCCTTGCGACCCACCTCGGGGTTGGCGCCGGCACCGAGTCCGCGGGTGAGTTCGCGACCGATGTCCAACTTCACATCGGCATCGCTCATCAGCAGCGCCTGCGCGTCGGTGTTGATCGCGATGAACTCCACACCTTTGAGCCCGACCTCGATCATCCGGTTCACGGCGTTGACGCCGCCGCCGCCGATACCGACGACCTTGATAACTGCCAGGTAGTTCTGGGGAGCCGCCACAGCTCGTCCTTTCGATCACGCCGGCGCGAGGGGGCGCACCGACTGGTGCGGCCGAGCGGGAAAGTCTCAACCTCTACTTCAGGTCAAAACTTCGGCCCTGCCCGAGCCGGCGGGAGGGTAGGGGGTGGGGCGGGTGTTACGCAAGCACAAACCCGCGTCGAATCCCACGCCACTCGAAAATCGGTGCGCTCAGTCCTTCGGACCGCGCTCATCGAAAGTGGTGGGCAACCGCGGCGCACTGACGTCGTAGCCCTTGGCGCGACGCGGCAGCAGCGCGGTCAATACCTCGGCCTTGAACTCCGGCTCGTCGGCATTCCCCCACCGCACGATGGCGTCGTTGCCCAAGCGCAGTCGGATGTCATCGGGGCTGACCGCCTGCACATCGCGCACGCGACGTTCGATGTCCGCGGGTATCGACGCGACCACCGCGACGGCCTCGGGGATCGCGCGGGCTTCCCCGCGGATAACCGGATCGGTCAACCACAACCCGCCCGGTGGGTCGAATACGACTCCGGATTCGTCGACTCCCTGCCGCACGGGTTCACCATCGGGGTCGAAGGGATCCGGTGACTCCACGACCGCTACCGGAGTTCGCTCGGTGACCGCGAGCACCACCGAGTCCGGCCAGGCTCTGCGCACTTCCACTTCCTCGACCCAGGGCAACGCCGATACGCGCTCTTGCGCACCGGTGGTGTCGAGTCTGGCGATCGGCTCACCGACCGGGATCGCTGCCGCGGTGATCACCTGCGCGCTACCCGCGAGGGAGGACTCCTCGGATAGACCTACGACGTCGACATCGCGGACCGCGAACAACGACGAGAACAGCACGGCCCATACGCCGGCGACGATCGCAACCACGCCCGCCGCGATAGCGAGCAAGCGCAACCTGCGACGGCGCTGTTCGCGTGCGAGGTGTCGATCCGCTACCGGACGGCGCCGGGCGAAGACCGCGGGCCGCGATAGTCGAGGCAGTCGCGTTAGTCGCGGCAACCGGGGCAGCCGCATCGCGCGGCGCCCACTTCGACGACGGGCACTTCGTTCGGGGGCGGAGGCGCTCATCGCCGATCCCCCAGGATCTCCAGCACCTCGCCGCCCAGCATCCCGATGTCCCCGGCACCGAGTGTCATCACCAGGTCACCGGGCTCGGCGCGGGCGGCGAGTACTCCCGCCACGGCCGTCCAGGACGGCTCGAAGACCACGTTCTCCGGCGGGAGCGGGACGTTCGCCGCAAGCGTCTGGCCGCTGGCACCGGGGATGGGCTGCTCACCGGGTGCGAACACTTCCAAGACCACGGCTACGTCGGCCAAGCCGAGTGCGGCACCGAATTCGCGGACGAACATCGCGGTCCGGTAGTAGTGGTGGGCTTGGAAGGCGACGATGATCCGACCCTCACCCACTACTTCGCGGGCCGCGCGCAAGGTGGCGGTGATCTCGGTCGGATGGTGGGCGTAGTCGTCGAACACCCGCACCCCGGCCACTTCCCCCTTGAAGTCGAAGCGGCGACGCGTTCCGGAGAATCCCTCGAGGCCGGTGCGGACATCGCCAGCGGAGTAGCCGAGTCCGGTAGCGGCGGTGAAGGCGGCGAGTGCGTTGAGTGCGTTGTGTCGACCGGGCACCTGCAACTGAACGCGGCCTTGGCGCACTCCCTCATCCACGATGTCGAAGCCCCAGCCCAACTCCCCGCGGTGCACATCGACCATGCGAACGGTGGCGTCCTCGTGTTCGCCGTAGGTTCGCACCGGTGTGCCCTCCGCCCGCAGCCGCTCGACTAGCGAACGGGCACCCGGGTCATCGGCGCAGGCGACCACGAAGCCACCGGCGGCACCGGCGGCCCGACCGAAAGTGGTGAACGCCTCCTCCAGTGCATCGAAATCACCCCAATGGTCGAGGTGATCGGGCTCGACGTTCGTGACGATCGCGACCCGCGCCGGCAACGCGAGGAAGGACCCATCGCTTTCGTCGGCTTCGACGACGAACACATCCCCGCTGCCGACATGTGCATTGGACCCCGACTCGTTCAGTTCGCTACCGATGACGAAGGACGGATCGGCGCCGCAGCCTTGCAAGGCGACGGTGAGCATCGAGGTTGTGGTCGTCTTGCCGTGCGTACCGGAGACGGCGATACCGGTGTGCCCGCGCATGATCTCGGCGAGCGCTTGGGCCCGCGACAACTCGGGTATCCCATGCTCACGGGCGTAGGTGCGTTCGCTGTTCGAGGCCGGTATGGCCGTGGAGACGATCAGCGTGTCCGCGTCTACTCGATCGAGGTGACCGACGTGGGCGTCGATACCGAGCATCCGCAACGCCTGCATCCGGCGCGAATCCTTGGCATCGGATCCGGACACCGGGACGCCCTGCGCGGCGAGCACGCGGGCGATTCCCGACATGCCCGCGCCACCGATACCGACGATGTGCACGCGACCGAGGGAATCGGCCAACTGCTCGGGCATGTTCCCTCTCTCGTGTGCTCTCGTGTTCGGTCGTGTTCGGTCGTGCACTAGCCGCGTGCGATGCGCATGATCCACTCGGCCATGGCGTCGTCGGCGTCGCGTTCACCGTGGAGCGAAGCCGCCTGGGACATGCGCGCAAGCTGGCTTTCATCATGGACTACATCTACGAGGGTGTCGGTGAGCCACTCCGCGGTGAGTTCGGCATCGGCTCGTTGGAAGCCCCCACCGCTTGCCACGATGGCCGCGGCGTTACCGGACTGTTCGCCGTTGCCGACCGGTAGCGGCACGTAGACGGCCGGGAGCCCGACAGCCGTCACCTCCGCGCAGGTCATCGCGCCCGCTCGGCACACCACGATGTCCGCGGCCGCGTAGGCCGATTCCATCCGATCGACGTAGTGGACGGGCACGTACCCCTCCCGGGCCTGCGGCAGTTCGTTCCTGCTGCCCACGGCGTGCAGCACGTGAACGCCCGATGCCAGCAGGACATCCAACGAAGCAGCGACCACCTCGTTGAGGTGACGCGCACCCTGACTGCCACCGAACACCAACACGACCGGTGCCTGGGGATCCAAACCCCACTCACGACGGGCCGCACTGCGCTCAGCCGCCCGATCGAGTTCCGCGATGCTGCGCCGGATCGGCAGTGCCAGGTGCCGGGCGCCGGAAAGCACCCCGTCGTGGACCGCCGCCACATGCTCGGTCAACCGGGCGCCGAGCACGTTGGCGAATCCGGCGGTGGAGTTGGCTTCGTGGATCAGCAGCGGAGTGCGGGTGCGCCGCGCGGCTACGTAGCCGGGTACGGCGGCATAGCCGCCGAAGCCGACCACGGCACTGGCCTGCACGCGCCTGAGGTGCGCCGCCGCCTGGCTGACTCCACGCAGCGCGTGCGCGGGAAAGCGCAGCGCCGCCATACCCGGCCGGCGCGGCAGGGGCAGGGCATCGGTCTCGATCAACTCATAGCCGCGGGCCGGCACCAAGGTGGACTCCAACCCGCGCCTGCCACCGAGCACGGTGATCTCGATGGCCGGGTCCGCTCGGAGCAGGGCGTCGGCGGTGTTCAGCGCCGGCTCGATGTGTCCGGCGGTTCCGCCGGCCGCGAAGACGATGTGCATGGTGGCCGCAGTCCCGTCGTCAACGACGTCGAAGGGCCTGCGCCGTGCTGCGGCGTCGCAGGGCGCGGCGAGCATCGGGCTCGCGTTTGGCGAAGGCCATCAACATGCCGATCGCGGTCAGGGTGGGGATCAAGGACGAACCCCCGTAGGACACCAGCGGCAACGTGACTCCGGCGACGGGCAGCAGACCGAGGACGCCGCCGATATTCACGATGGCCTGCACCACGATCCACGACCCGACACCGGCCGCCGCGTATCGCACGAACGGCGAATCGGTATTGCGGCTGAGCCGGAAGATCGCGAAGGCCAGCAGCGAGAACAGCCCCAAGACGGTCAGGGTGCCCACGAGGCCGAGTTCCTCGCCGACCACCGGGAAGATGAAGTCGGTATGCGCTTCGGGCAAGGTCCCCCACTTCTCGCGGCTCGCCCCGAGTCCGACTCCCCAGAATCCACCGGTGCCCAACGCGTACTGGCCTTGGGTCACCTGCCAGCCGAAGCCCAAGCGGTCCGACCCCGGGTCCAACCACGACAAGATCCGCTCCATCCGGTACGGAGCGGCGAGGGAGAGCACCCACACGGCCACCGCGCCGACGGCAGCGAAGGCCGCGAACACCCGCAAGGGCGCGCCCGCGGCGAACAGCATGCCGGCGAGGATGGCGCCGAGCATGACGGTGTTGCCGAAGTCGCCCTCGGCGACGACGAGGACCATCATGATGAGGGCGACGGGAACGATCGGCATGAGCAGTCCGCGCCAGGTGTCCAGGCGTCGGCGCGGCCGGGAGAGCACTTCGGCGCCCCACACGACCAGCGCCAACTTGGCTATCTCACTGGGCTGGAACCGGAAGGGACCGAAGATCTCGATCCAGTTGCGCTGACCGGCTACCTCGACCCCGATGATGAGCACGGCGATCAGGAATCCGAAGGCGACCAGCAGCAGCGGCCACGCGAAGGCACGCCAGAACTCCACCGAAGTTCGCGAAGCGAAGATCATCGCCACGATCCCCAACACAGCGAAGAACGCTTGGCGCTGGGCCAAGGTGTAGGGCGAGCCGAAGACCCGCACGCTCTCGATGCTCGAGGCGGACAGCACCATGATCAAGCCGAGCAACAGCAGCAGCAAGGTCGCGCCCATCAACAGGTAGTAGCCGCTGAGCGGATGCTGCATCAGCAAGGCGACCCGCGAACTTCGGATAGTCGAGGCCTGATCGACATGATCGACATGATCGACCTCACCGCGGCTATCGCCGACGTCCACGCTTCGATCGCTCATCGGCCCTGGAGACCTCGGACCGCTTCGGCGAACAGTTCGCCCCGCTGGGCGTAGTTGTCGAACATGTCCCAGGAGGCGCATCCGGGGGCGAGCAGTACTACGTCCCCGGGTTCGGCGAGATCGGCTGCGGCGGCCACACTCTCGCGCATCGCCCCAGTGTCGGGCCGGTCGATGACGATGGTGGGTATATCCGGTGCGTGTCGCGCCAAGGCCTCGGCGATGACCGGAGCATCGACCCCGAGTAGGACCACTCCCCGCAGTCGATCGGCTACCGAGGAGACCAACTCATCGAAGGACTGGCCCTTGGCCATCCCGCCCGCGAGCCACACCACGGAGTCGTAGGCACGCAGTGACGTGGCGGCTGCGTGCGTATTGGTGGCTTTGGAGTCGTCGACGAATCGAACCCCGGCAACGGTCGCGACCTCGGCGATGCGATGCGCCGCCGGTTCGAAGGACCGCAAGCCCTGCCGGACGGCATCCGGGTGGACTCCGTAGGCCCGCGCCAAGGCCGCGGCACCGAGTGCGTTGCTGATGTTGTGCGGCGCGGGCGGGTGGATGTCCGCAACCGATGCGATTTCCTGCGCCATCTCCGATCGCTGCTCGAGGAAGGCCCGATCCACCAGGAGGTCATCGACGACACCGAGCATGCCGATATCGGGAACGCCCCGGGTGATGCCGATGGCGCGGCATCCTTCGACGACATCGGCGTTCTCGACCATGGTTCGGGTATCCGGTTCGTCGACGTCGTAGACCGCAGCAACGCGGCAGTGTTCGAAGACCCGCGACTTAGCGTGGAAATAGGCGCTGGAGTCCCCGAAGTGGTCGAGGTGGTCATCGGCGAAGTTCAAGCACACCGACGCCAGCGGGCTCATCGATTCCACGAAGGGCAGTTGCGGCGCCCCCACCTCGATGGCGAGGACGTCCATGTCGTCGTGCATCACGATGTCGACGAGCGGTTTGCCGATGTTGCCCGCGGAGGTCGTGCGCCGGCCCGCCGAGCGGAGCATCGATTCCAGCATCAACGTGGTGGTGGTCTTGCCGTTCGTTCCGGTCACGCACAACCATTCCGCGGGTCGGTCCTGGCCGCGGAGCCGCCACGCGAGTTCCAATTCGCCCCACACGGGCACACCGGCTGCGCGGGCAGCGACGATGACCTCGGCGCGAGGTGGCAGGCCGGGCGATACGACCAGGACGTCGGCACCTGCCGCATGCTCCTGCGCGACTTCGGGTTCCTTCCGGCCACCGAGGTGCACCTGGGCTCCGAGCGTTCGCAGGATCTCCGCTCGCTGCTGTTGCGCTTCACCCGATGAGTCGTCGACGACCGTGATCTGCGCGCCCAATTGCAGCAGGGCGTCGGCGCACGAATACCCGGCGATCCCCAGTCCGGCGACCGTGACCCGAACCGAGGACCAATCCGAGGATCGATGCAGATCATCGACCGGTGAACGGCTCACGCTCGCACCCACTCGGCGTAGAAGAGGGTCAACCCGGCTCCGATGCACAGACCCTGCACGATCCACATGCGCACCACGATCTGGATCTCCGGCCAGCCGATCATCTCGAAGTGATGGTGCAGTGGTGCCATCCGGAACACGCGCCGTCCGGTCAACTTGAACGATCCGACCTGCAAGATCACCGAGACCGTGGTGATCAAGAACAGACCGGCGATGAACGGCAGCAGCAATTCGGTACGGGTCAAGATGGCGAGTCCGGCGATGCCACCACCGAGGGCGAGCGAGCCGGTGTCGCCCATGAATATCCGCGCCGGGGCGGTGTTCCACCATAGGAAGCCGAAACAGGCTCCTGCGGCGGATGCCGCGACGATGCCCAGATCGAGCGGGTTCTGCGTGGTGTAACAGAACTCGGTGACCTCGAACGCGCAGTTTTGACCGTATTGCCAGATGGACAGCAGGACGTAGGCCAGGAAGCTCATCACCGAGGCACCGACGGCCAAGCCATCGAGCCCATCGGTCAGGTTCACGCCGTTGGTGGTGGCCGTGATCAGGAACCACACCCAGATCAAGAACAGGCCCAGGGGCAGCACCAGCGGTGTGTCCCGCACGAACGAGACGGCCATCGATGCCGCCGTCTGCCCGTCCTGGTCGGGGAATTGGACCGACAGGTAGGCGAACGTGAACGCGACTACGGCTTGGCCGATCAGCTTGGTTCGTGCCCGCAGTCCGGTGCTGCGCTGCTTGAAGATCTTCAGGTAGTCATCGGCTAGGCCGACCAGTCCCAGGCCGACCATCAAGAACAACACCAACAGACCGGAGACCGTGACCGGTCGCCAGGTGATCAAGTGGGTGCCGAAGTATCCGATGACGACGGCGAGCAGGATCGCAGCGCCACCCATCGACGGGGTTCCCCGCTTGGCTTCGTGATCGGGGTAGGCCTCGCCTTCGCTGGAGACACGGATCGCCTGCGAGTAGCCGCGCCGTGCCAGCAACTTGATCAGCAGCGGAGTGCCTACGAGTGAGACGACCGACGCGATCGCCAGCGCGATGACCACCAACCTCATGCGCTCTCCTCCTGCTCACCTAGCAGGTGCGCGGCAACGGCTTCCAAACCGATTGCCCGTGACGCCTTGATCAACACGACGTCGCCGGGCTGCACCTCGGCGTCGAGCAGTTCGATGGCGGCGGCTACGTCGGGAACCCAGGCGGACTCCTCACCCCAGGATCCTTCGTTGCTAGCGGCCAAGTGCATCACCTTGGTCTGCGGACCCACACACACCAGGCGCGAGATGTCCAAGCGCACCGCGAGACGGCCGATGGCGTCGTGCTCGGGCACGCTGAGTTCGCCGAGTTCGCGCATCTCGCCGAGAACGGCCCAGGTGCGCGAGCCCTGCGCCATCGAACGCAACGCCTTCAAAGCCGCCCGCATCGACTCGGGGTTCGCGTTGTAGGCATCGTTCACGACGGTGACACCGGCTTCGGACCGACGCACTTCCATCCGCCATCGACTATCGATGCGGATATCGGCGAGCCGGTCGGCGATCACCGCGACAGGCACGCCGGTGAGATGCGCGACGCTGGCCGCGGCCAGGGCCGCGGATACGAAGTGCTCTCCGTGCATCGGCAATCGGATGGTCTCGGAGACCTCGCCGGCGACGCTCAGCCGGAAGTTCGGACGACCGTGTTCATCGAGACGGATATCCAGAGCGCGGACGTCGGCGTCGGGGCTTTCCCCGAACCACACGATGCGTGCATCGGTCCGCGACCGCATCGCCGCGACCTGCGGGTCATCGGCGTTCAAAACGGCGACGGCACTCGCGGGGAGGCCTTCGATGATCTCCCCCTTGGCCTGCGCGATATCGGCGGGCCCGTCCAGCATGCCGACGTGCGCCGTGCCGACGTTCAACACCAACGCGATGTCCGGCGTAGCCAACTCGGCTAGATAGCGAATGTGCCCAAGGCCGCGCATACCCATCTCGAGCACGAGGAAGTCGGTATCGGCTTCTGCGGCCAGGATCGTCAGCGGAACCCCGATCTCGGTATTGAACGAACCCCGGGCGGCCACGACGTCACCATCGAGCACTCCGGCGATCAGATCCTTGGTGGTGGTCTTGCCCGAGGATCCGGTCAGTGCGATGACGGTCGCGGTCAACACCTCGCGCCGATACCAGGCCGCGACCTGGCCCAGCGCCGCGACGCAGTCCTCGACGACGATGCACGGCAGCGGTGCGAGATCGCGCTCGCTGAGTACCGCGACCGCGCCGCGCTCGAGCGCTGCGGCGGCGAAGTCGTGTCCGTCCACCCGTTCGCCGCGGGTAGCCACGAACACCTGCCCCGGTTCGATGCTGCGGGAATCGACGTTGAAGCCCTGTACGAGTGGCTGCTCTCCCAGCTCACCGGCGGGTTCGTTGAGTCGTCCCTGGACGATGTCTGCGAGGGCAGCCACCGCCAGTGCCTTCACGCGCCGTCTCCTCGTCCGCCCCCGGCTACCCCGAAACGTTGTCGGATGAAGGATGCCAGCACCGCACGATCATCGAAGGCAACGACCCGACCCTGCACCTCCTGGGTCGCCTCGTGGCCCTTGCCCAGCACGAGCACGATGTCCCCGGGCCCTGCCTCCTGCACCGCCCTGGCGATCGCCTCCTCACGGGGAGCGATCTCCCACACTTCCGCAGGTCCGGATTCGGCTCCGCGGCGCACGGCGGCCCGGATCTGGGCTGGGTCCTCGGTCCGGGGGTTGTCGTCGGTCACGATCACCAGGTCGGTGCCGGCCTGGGACGCCGCCCGACCCATCGCCGAGCGTTTCGCCGAGTCACGATCGCCCCCGGCACCCAGCACCACCACGACTCGACCGTGCCCACCGGCGGCTTCACTCCGACTGGCCCGCATCTCGATGGCCGCCTGCACGACCCGATCGATCGCATCGGGGGTGTGTGCGTAGTCCACGAGGAACTCGCGTGAGTCGACCGACGCCACCGATTCCATGCGACCGGGCACGCTCGCGGTCCGCAGCGCATCCGCGGCCAGCTGTGCGGGCACATCGAGGGAATGCGCGATAGCGATCGCGAGTGTCGCATTGGCTATCGCGAACCCCGCAGGGATGCCGATGGCCAGTGTCACCGATTCCGGCCCCTCGATCCGAACACCGGATTCGGTTCGACGTGCGCGCCAGGTGGCGTCGATATCCGGCTGCGTGCTGACGGTGGTGAGGGGAACCGCAGCCTGCTCGGCTAGCCGTTGCCCCCAGGGTTCATCGACTACGACGACGCCGGCTCGGCAACGACCGGGGGCGAACATCCGCGCCTTGGCGTCGAAGTAGGCATCCATAGTGCCGTGGTAGTCGAGGTGGTCATGGCTCAATCCGGTGAAACCCATGACGTCGAAATCGATGCCATCGATCCGGTTCTCGCAAACGGCGATACTCGAGACCTCCATCGCCACCGCTTGCGCTCCATCGCGCTGCAACTCGGCGAGCGTTCGTTGCAGATCCGGGGCTTCGGGAGTGGTACGCGGATGCGGATGCGTCGCACCACCGGGGGAGCCGGGGTAATACGTGCCCAGCGTCCCCACGATCCCGCACGGCCTACCCGCTGCCTGCAACGCCGCTTGCACGAGATAGGTCACCGATGTCTTCCCGTTCGTGCCGGTGACACCGACCATCGTCATGGCCGCAGCGGGGAACCCGTAGAAGGCCGCCGCCATTGCAGCCATCGACGCCCGCGGGCTGTCGACGACGAGCACCGGTGGGGTGGATCCACCGTGGTCGCCTTGCTCGTAGTACTCGGAAGCGTCGAGCAACCGCACACCGCGCTCGTCGGTGACGATGACCGCCGCACCCGAGCGAGCCGCCTGGCCGGCGAATGCCGCTCCGTGCTCGTTGTGTCCGGGTAGGGCGAAGAAGACCGAGCCGGCGGGGACATCGCGGGAGTCGTAGGACAGTCCCGTGATCTCGGGGTCGGCTCCCGATCCTCGGTCGGCTGTACCCGCCGCGAGCCCCGCGTCGGCAACGAGCTTGGACAGCCGCATCGTTACCCCGTCGTCAGGCTGAGCCGTGGGGCCCGCTTGCCCGAGGGCGGGATCTGCAGCGCCTGCAACGCGTGGGTGGTGATCTCCTTGAAGACGGGCGCGGCGAGCTCACCACCGCCGCGGCCGCGCTTCGGTTGGTGCACGAAGACCCCGACCGCGAGGCGGGGTGCATCAGCCGGTGCCACACCGATGAACGATGCCGTGACATCCCCGGCGTAGCAACGGCAATCGGGGTCCACGAACTGGGCCGTACCCGTCTTGCCGGCCACCCGGTAGCCGGGTATCCGCGCTTGCGGTGCGGTGCCACCTTCACCCACGACGGCCTCCATCATCGCCATCACCTGACGGGCGGTGTCCTCGCTGACCACCCGGTCGCGCTCGGCGGCCGGCTGTTCGTGGACGGTGCCGTCGGGGTCGATCGTGGCCTCGATGATCGACGGATCCACGCGCACTCCCCCGTTGGCGATGGTCGCGAAGACGTTCGTCATCTGCACGGTGGTCGCGGAATACCCCTGGCCGAATGCCATCGTCGGGAAGGTGGTGCCCGACCAGTTCTCCCGCGAGAGCATCAGTCCGGCCGATTCACCCGGAAGGCCGAGGTCGGTCTTCTGATTGATGCCGAAGCGTTCCATGTAGCGCGCGAGTTCGATCTTGGGCATCTTCTCGGCCGCGAGGATCATGCCGATGTTGCTGGACTTCGCGAAGGCACCGGTCATCGTCAACCGCAAGGTCCCGTGCTTCCAGTAGTCGTTGAAGCGCTTACCGGCTCGCTTCAGCGTGCCCGGCACCTTGATCGGTGTCAGTGCATCGACCGCACCCTCGTTGATGACGGCGGCAGCGGTGATGACCTTGCCGGTCGATCCCGGCTCGAAGATGTCGGTGATCGCGCGATTGCGTCGTTCCTCGGGTAGGGCTTGGGTGAAGCGATTGGGATCGAAATCCGGGCCGGTCGCCATGGCCAGGATCTCCCCGGTCTGTACGTCCATGACGACCGCCGTCGCACTCGAGGCACCGGACTTGCGCACTACCGCATCGATCGCCTCCTGCGCCACGAACTGGATATCCCGATCGATCGTCAACTGCACATCCGAGCCGGGTACGGCTGCTACCGACGATTGGTTCTGTGTGGGGATGACCCGACCACCGGGGCCACGCTCGTAGGTCTGCTGACCCGCGGTTCCGGTGAGTAGTTCATCGAAACTGGATTCGATGCCCGCTCCGCCCACTCCATTGGCGTTGACGAATCCGACGATGTGCGAAGCGAGGTCGCCCGCGGGATAGATGCGTCGCGCGGTCTCCTGGCTGAAGATCCCCGGCAGTTGCAGGGCGGAGATCTCATCCCAGGTTTCCGGGGTCACTCCCTTGGCCACGTACATGAACCGCTTGTCCCCCGACAGCCGATCGGCGAGCACGTCCTGGGGTACCTCGAGGATCGGCGCGAGTTCCACGGCGAGTGCGGCGGGATCGTCGATCAGCGTCTGGTCGGCGGTGATGTCCCGCGCCTCCACCGTCACGGCGAGGGCTTGACCGGAGCGATCCAAGATGCTGCCGCGGTAGGCGGGGATCTCCAGGGTGCGCAGCCGTTGCGTCAAGGCCGCATCTGCAAGCGCCTCTCCGCGCACCGCCTGCAGGTCCACCAGTCGGGTCGCGAAGATCGACGCCACGATCGCGGTAGCCAGCAGCAGGGCGGTACCGCGCTTGCGTGAACTACCGGGAGTGAAATCACCGCGCGGACTCATCGGGCATCACCATCCACGACCGCACCATCACCGGAGGCGTTCGCTCCGGTTGCCGCGCGATCGCCGCCCACGAGCACCGCGCCATCGGTCACCGCGAGACCTTCGACCTCTTGTCCCTGCTGTCGGGCCTCGTTGCGGCGGGCTTGTTCGGTCGCTTCGTCGAATTGCTCCGCCGCGCCCGGGTCGACCAGGACCGCACCGTCACCGACTTGCCGGCGCTGTCCCTCGGCTGAGTCCGAATCGCCAGCTGCCTGGGCACCATCATCAGCGGCGCCTGATCCGGGAACCGGATCCAGCAACGAGGCCGTGAGCGAGGTGGCGACGTTCGCGGTGCGGGAGGTATCACCGCGGGCCGGCTTGGCTCGGCCTTTGACTTCACCGCTCGGGATCGTCACGAACACCGGTCGGCCGCTGGGCACCATGCCGATCGCACGTGCCTTGGCCTCGAGAACCGGGGGCGCGGCGACCGCACTCAGTTCCTCGGTCAGCGCCGCCTCGGTTCGAGCCAACTCCCGTTGTTGGATCTGCAGCTCGCTGACCGTGAAGGCGGTCTGCGCCACCGAGGTATTGATCACCAGCATGACCACCAGGCCCAGGGCCAGCATCGCGGTGATCACTACGGCGAACAATCCGCGACTGGCCCGTTCGGGGCGCAGCGGCGCCACGAGTCGCAGATGCGGGAGGTCATGGCGGTGCTTGCGTCCGGCTGCGCCGGTCGCGTACTCGGTGGTGGACTCGGCGAGCGGAGCTTCGAATGCGGGCGCGCTCATGCCGCTATCCGTTCGATGGCGCGCAGGCGTACCGAAGCCGCGCGCGGGTTGTCCTCGACCTCCGCTGCCGAGGCTTGCTGCGATCCGCGGACCAGCAGCTCGAAGGACGGTTCGCTGCCTTCGGGAACGAACGGCAGGTCCGGGGGAACATCGAGCGTGGTCCGTCGCGTGAACTCCGCCTTGACGATGCGATCCTCGAGCGATTGGTAGGACAGCACGACCAATCGACCGCCGAGGTTCAGTACGTCCAACGCCGCCGGAATAGCCGACCGCAGGACATCGAGTTCACCGTTCACCTCCACGCGCAACGCCTGGAAGGTTCGCTTGGCCGGATTACCGCCGGTGCGCCGGGCCGCAGCGGGGATCGCTGCGCGGATGATCTCCACGAGGCGAGCGGAATTGGTGATCGGCTCTTGCGCGCGGGCGCGCACGATGCCGCGGGCGATACGCGCAGCGAACCGCTCCTCGCCGAATTCCCGGAGTATCGAGGTCAGTTCCGCCTCGCTGTAATCGTTGACGATGTCCGCGGCAGTGCGCTCGTCCGTCGTGGACATCCGCATGTCCAGGGGGGCGTCGATGGAGTAGGCGAAGCCCCGCTCGGGGTCGTCGAGTTGCATGGAGGAGACACCGAGATCGAACAAGATCCCGTCCACGCTGTGGATGCCCGCATCGGCGAGCACCTGGGGGATTTCGTCGTAGACCGCATGCACCAGATGAAGGCGAACGCCCCACGGCGCGAGTCGGTCACGGGAGATCTCCAATGCGGAGGCATCGCGATCGATGCCGATGACCGTGAGATCGGGGAAGGTTCGAAGTGCGTACTCGCTATGCCCACCGAGGCCGACGGTTGCGTCGACGAACACCGCACCCGGGCGCGTCAGGGCCGGTGCCAGCAGCGCGAAGACGCGCTCGCGTAGCACCGGAGTGTGGTGAGCGGATGATGTGGTCACGAGTCGACTTCCCCATCGACCGGGACTGCGAAGCCCCGAGCGGGTAGGACTTAGGCCCAACCCGCCACGACGACGGACAGCACGTACAAGATGCTGCCGGTCGCTACACCGGCCACCATCACAGCGACCCCGGTACGTACCGGACCTAGCCCGGTGATCGTGGTCGTCTGCGAGACGGTCGTCTCATCGATTGCTGCCATGTCGGCTCCTCGTTCGCGGTCGAGTCGTGCTGGTGCATCTACTGGTCGTGTTGCTGTCGGAATTGGCCGGGTGTCGATATTCACCGTCCCGGTCAGGTCCCCGCCCGCTTTGCGCGTCCTGGCACCGGGGAAGGAGTGCCAGGGGGCGCCCAGCGGGTGGGGGCCTCACCGCAGGTGGGTCACAGCACCCCGGGGATCACCTCCTCGTCGATTCCGGAGAAGTCGTCTTCTTGCCGTCCGAGGTAGGTCTCCCAGGTGGCGGCGTCCCAGATCTCCGCCGTGCTGCCGTTTCCGACGACGATGACGTCGCGGTCGAGGCCGGCGTACTCGCGCAGTGCGGTCGGGACGGTCACCCGGCCTTGACGATCCGGGATCTCATCGGAGGCCCCGGAGAACAGCACCCGCAGGTAGGCACGAACCCGAGCGTCGGATCGGGAGGCTTCGTTCAGGCGCTCGGAGTAGGCCGCGAACTCCGCCGCCGGCCAGACCACGATCGAACGGTCCTGGCCCTTGGTCAGGACCAGGCCGGCCGCGAGTTGCTCGCGGAACTTCGCCGGCAGGACCAGCCGACCCTTGTCGTCGAGTCGGGGAGCGTGGGTGCCCAAGAACACCGTGCACCACTCCCCTCATCTGTCCCTTATGCCACACACATCACTCAGGTAACCCCAAGTGCCGCCACTCTACTCCACTTTGCTCCACCGTCAACCCTCTGATGGCACTTCCAGCCCCCTTTCCTCCCCCGGCACACCACTGCCCGGTGTCAAGGCGGCGTGGAGCGTTCGGGTATCCGGTCCGCGGCCGCCTAGAGTTCGGCAGATGCCCCGCCGGTCCCCTCGATCCGCGCCCCATGCAGCCACGGCGGCCACCGGACTGGCCCCACTGCTGGCCCCACTACTGGCCCTGTCGCTCGTCCTAGCCGCCTGCGGTGCGCCGACCTCCTCCCCCGCACCGACCGAGTCCGAACCGGCGTCGGCTTCCGCCACGCCAACTCCCACTTCCACCCCCACGCCGACGCCCACGCCGACGCCAACCCCCACGCCGACCCCGACGCCCACGCCGACTTCTCCCCTGGACGGACTCCCCGACCCCACGCCCGGGCCGGTCCTCGCGGTCAAGCTCGACAACACCCGCAACGCTCAGCCGCACGCGGGACTACACGAAGCGGATGTCGTCTACATCGAGGAAGTCGAGTACGGCATCACCCGACTAGCCGCCGTGTTCGCCGACGACGTCCCCCGACGCATCGGCCCGGTCCGATCGGCCCGCATCACCGACATCGACCTACTGGCCCAATACGGGTCCCCTGCCTTCAGCTTCTCCGGCGTGCAGCGCAAGATGTGGCCGGTCATCGCCGGATCGACGCTGATCGACATCTCACCCAATAAGGCGGCATCGGCGTACGAACGCGACTTCTCCCGTCGCGCCCCCTACAACTACTTCCTCGATGGTCGGCAGGGACTGAAGGCGGCACCCGATGCTTCCCTCGAACGCGATATCGGCTTCACCTTCGCCGATAGCCCGCCCCCCGATGGCAAGGTCGGGCTGTCGGCTCGGGTCGACTGGCCGGCGGCTTCAGCGGAATTCCGCTACGACCAGGCATCGCGCCTGTACTTGGTCGAACTCAACGATCGCCCGGCGCAAGCCGAGGAGCACGAGGATGGTCAACGGGCGGCGACCGTCGTCATCCAGTACGTGGAGCAGAACCCCTCGCAGTTCTTCGACAAAGGCGGCGGGAACACCCCGCACGCGGAGACCATCGGCAAGGGCAAGGCCGTGATCTTGCGTGATGGGCTGCGCTACGACGCTCGCTGGAAGCGCACCGATGCCGATGCCGGCACCACCTTCACCACCAAGGACGGTGAACCGTTGGCCTTCAAGCCCGGTCAGGTCTGGGTGGCACTCGCGGATAAGACGCGGCCGGCAACGCTGTTCCCGGCACCCGCGAAGGAAGCATCCGCCGACGAGGAAGCGGACTCAGCGCAGTAGGCACCGACCGTTACTAGCTACGAACGAGCTGGCGGCTGCTTCGGATCGGTGCAAGGCACCACCGTGCGAACTCCTTCGACGTCGTAGGCGTACACCGCCCACTGCCCGAAGTCAGCCGCGATCGACACCCCGACCTCCACCGGCATCCCCCACGCCAGCCAACCAGGTTCCCGCCACGTGCCATCCGCGGAGAAGCCATCGGCCGGCCACACCTCGTAACCGGAATCCACTAAGACTTCCAGTAGGCGCTCGTTGGCGGCCTCGTTTTCCGCCCAGGTCGGACGATCGGTTCCCGGGTTGTAGGCCGTCAGCACGATCGCGGACTGCCGGCGAGACAAGCACTCCAACGAAGGGTCGACCCACTCGCGATCAGCCGGGTTCTCCGTACTCACCAAGGCCTCTTCGTAGATCGCGAAGAGCGTCGTGTGCTCACTCACCCGTCCATCATGCCAAGTAATCGTCCATGTGGGTCGTGGAGCACACAGGCGTAAACGTCATCGGCCATACTCCAGTGGTGTCCTCCACCGCGCAGCAGATCATGACGAGCACACCCCGCTCCCGCTGGAGCATCGCGTCGCGGGACTCCGTGCTGTCCATCGCCTCGAGCGGATCGGTCCTGTCGATCGGCTCCGTGGGATCGGCGTTCTCGGTCGCCAGCATCGGCTCCTTCGCCTCGGTGCTGAGCATCGGCAGCTTCGCCAGCGTTGGCAGTGCCCTTTCCGGCCTGTCCCGCCTAGCCATCATGTCGTGGCGATCCCATCGCGGCGTCATGAGTGCGCCCGAGTAGCAGGTTCCCCGCCGTTAACCCGCCCGTGAAAGACTCCTCTACCCCCAAACTCCCCTGGGCGGTACATAGGAAGGCGACCGGTGTCGGGCAACGTCCGCGAGGAGCAGGAGTTCGTCGATAGGGCCACGAGCCTGGTCAACGAGCACATCGCCTACCTGTCCGCGCGTATCGACGCCACCAAACGGGCACCGGGAACCGGGACCGGCCAGGACGACCTCGAGCGCGAAGCTCACCTCGACAACCTGAACCAGCAGCTGAACGCTGCCTTGGCAGCCCGCAAGCGCATCTGCTTCGGTCGCCTGCGATTCGCCACCGGCGAGGACGACCACGTCGGTCGCATGGGCCTTCGCGGCGAAGACGGCGAGGTCGTACTGCTGGACTGGCGAGCACCGCACGCCGCCGCCTTCTACCGCGCGACATTGAAGGACCCGATGGGTCTGACGCTGCGTCGACGTATCGCATCGCGGGCAACCGCCGATGGTCCGGAAGTCACCCATGTCGACGACGAGACCTTCGATTCCGGCGCCGACTTCGATTCCGATGCAGCCGCGAGCCAAGCACTCGACGCGCCCCGCGAAGGTCGGATGGCCGACATCTTGGCCACCATCGCCGCGGACCAGGACGCCATCATCCGCAGTCCACTCGAAGTGGTCACCGTGGTCGAAGGTGGACCCGGCACCGGCAAGACCGTCGTCGCCTTGCACCGAGCCGCGTGGTTGCTCTACACCCACCGAGATCGCCTGTCGCGAGACGGCGTCTTGATCGTGGGGCCGAGCACGGTCTTCTTGCAGTACATCGACCAGGTGCTGCCGAGCCTGGGCGAGACCGATGTCGTCCTCCTCACCCCCGATCAGTTCTATCCGGCGGTGCGACCGAGTGCCGATGACCGTCGCGATGTGGCGCGCATCAAGGGCGATGCGCGAATGGCGAAGGTGATCGCGGCGGCGGTGGCCGCTCGGGTCCGGATCCCCACCTCCGATCTGACCATCCGAACCACCACGGGAAGCACGGTGCGGATCACCGTCGAACAACTGCAGCAGGCCGCGCGGGGCCTGTCCAAGACGCGCAATTTCCACGAAGGTCGTGATCCCTTCTTACGTCGAGTCCTCGCGGCTGCGGCGCGCAACCTCGCCCGCGACACCGGCCATGACCCCGACGACGAGGACTACTGCCAGGACCTCGTCGCTTCGCTCGTCGAGGACGCGAACATGCGACGGGAACTGAACTTGATGTGGCTGCCCACCACCGCGGAACGGGTGGTGCAGCGACTACTGACCGATGAGCCAACGTTGCAGGCGGCCGCCGGTTCGATACTCAGCGAGGCGGAGTGGCGTCTGTTGCTGCGCGACCCGGATGCGCCCTGGACCCGCGACGACATCCCCTTGTTGGACGAAGCAGCCCACGCCCTTGGACCCTGGTCCCCACCGACCGCACCGGATTCCGAGCCCACGGGCTACCGCGAACTCCAAGCAGAGGACGCCTATCGGGTGAGCCCGCACCGAGGCGAGCAGCCACGATCCACTTTGGCCGAACGGGCGCTCGATGACCGCGAGTGGGTCTACGGGCATGTGATCGTCGACGAAGCGCAGGAACTAAGCGCCATGGCCTGGCGGGCAATCGCCCGCAGATCCACCCGCAAGTCGATGACCGTGGTCGGTGATCTGCAACAGGCATCGCATCCGGCCGCCGCCCGCAACTGGGATGCGGCCCTCGGCTGGGCCGGTGACCGCATCGAGCGCCACACCTTGACGGTCACCTACCGCATCACCCGACAGATCGCCGAGGCAGCAACGGATTTGCTCGAGCGAGCGGGGGGCACTCCCCCACTCCTCACACCGATTCGCGATGGTGCACCCGTCGCGCGCGTGCAACTCGCGATCACCGAGTTAGCCGACTACGCCAAAGCCGTAGCGCGTCCGGACGGCCGCAGCGCGGTGATCGTCGCGGACACCGCTTTCGAGTCGATGCGGGCTCATCTGCTCGATGACCACTTCGGTTTCGATGCGGCGGCGCTCGATGCTCCGATCGCGGTCGTCACCGCGCAGCAATCCAAGGGCCTGGAGTTCGATTGCGTGATCGTGGTCGACCCCGATCTATTGAGCGAGCAGCGACCGATGGGCTCGGATGTCTACGTGGCCGCGACGCGGGCGACCCAGGAACTGCACCTGGTCAGCCTCATCTGAGGCCAGCGGATCGCTAGCGCCGTCAGCGGTAGACCAGCACCGGGCAGGGAGCGTGGTTGACGCACGCGTTGGCCACCGAACCGATGTGCACATCCGGGAGCGCGCCGTGCCCGCGCGCTCCCACCACGAGCAACTCGGCTCCCTGCGCGGCCAAGTTCAACGCCTGCGACGGTCGTTCGGGCACCAGCCGCGCCTCCACATCGACCCCGGGTACTTGCTTTGTTGCTCGCTCGATACACGAGTCGAGCATCTCCTGCGCATCGCGTGCGTAGTCGGCTTCGGAGTAGGTGGGCGTGATGTAGATGGTCCACGGAACCACGTAGCCCGTCACCACGACGACCCGAAGGTCCCGTTCGGCGGCGTAGCGCATCGCCCACTCCAGGGCCTGCTCACTCGGCTCGGAACCATCGACGCCAACCACTACGAAACCCATGTCAGAAGACCCCGTCCATAGAACCCATCTTCTCCGACGACGCTAATCGGCGGACCTTGCCGATGCAATCGGGCATTCGGTCATGCCCGGTGTTCATCCGGCCGATGGATGCGTTTGCCTCGCGCATCGCTAATCGCGCTCGTCGGCCACCGGCGGTATCTCGGTTCGCGAGTCGCGAAGCGACTCGGTGACATCGGCGGGCATCTCGAGTTCAGTGGCGGCAACGACCCCGAGTTCCTTCATGCGTCGCGCCTGCACCATCACCCGAGAATCGAAGGAACCGACGAAATCGTTGTAGCCCTTCACGGCACTGGCCAGCCCACGCCGCACCGTGCCGAGGTGCTCCACCGACTTCTCCAACCGACTCAGCATCTCCGCACCGGCAGCGCGGATCTCCTCCGCGTTATCGGCCATCAACTTGCGCTGATACCCGAACTGGATCGTCCGCAGCATCCCCAGGATGGTCGTGGGTGTGGCGAGTACGACATTGCGTGCGAAGACTTCCTGCAGCAGCAGGCCGTTCACCTCCAGCGCCGAGGACAGCAGCGATTCCAGCGGCAAGAACATGACGACGAACTCCGGCGAGGTAGCCGACTCCCAGTAGCGCTTACCCGAGAGTTCCTTCGCGCGGGCGAGGACGTCGTCGGCGTGCTTGCGCAGGTGCGAATCGACGATGGTCGGATCCTCGGCCTGCACCGCCTTCCAGTAGGCATCGAAGGGGAACTTCGCATCGATGAGGATCTCCCCACCACCGGGCATATCCACGACCACATCGGGTCGAGCGGCACCTGAATCGGTAACGCGCGAATCCTGTCGACGAAAGTGCACTCCCTCGACCAGCCCGGAGTGCTCGAGCAACTGCTCGAGTTGCATCTCACCCCACTGTCCGCGGGATTGGCCCGAACTCATGGCGGAGACGAGTTGCTTGGTGGCGGTCTCCAACGACGCGTAATTGCGCTGCACCCCATCGATCTGAGTCCGTAACTCCGCCGCGGTCTTGACCCTTTCCATCTCGGCCGTATGCGACTGCTTGCGCAAGCCCTCGAGCGCTTCGCGGACCGGTTCGAGCCGCTCGTCGAGTGCCTTGGCCGATGCTTGCTCACCGGCCAGCTTCTCCCGCTCGGCGCGCAGCAACTGCACCTGCCCCTCGGCCTGGGCGGTTTGCTCGTGGGCGGCGGCGAGTTCGGCCGCCGATTCGGCGCGCAGGGTGGCGATGCGTTCCTCGGTGCGCAGCGCTGCCGTCCGGCTGGCCAGCAACCAACCGATCAGTAGGCCAACGGCCATCGAGATCAGCGCGAGCACCACGATCACGACCACGGTCACACCGGCAGTATCGAGGGCAGGATCGAGCCCCATTACGGCACCTCCTCAGGCTGCCGTCGCAGGGTATCCCTGCCCTGTGACAGCGCCTGCCGGCCAACTCGGGACTCGGTTAACGGGGCACCGATTAGTTAGGCACTCATCAGCTAGGCACCGAACACGCCGCCGTAGCCCCGGGGAGACGATCCTTGTGCCGGTACATCCACGGACCGATCCGCCGCAGCAACTGCCGCATACCGGGGGCCAGCATGAAGGCGCCCACGAACCGGTAGGGCGCGCCGGAACGCCGCAGCATGCTGCCCATACCGAGCGGGCCGATCAGGTACCGGCCGTCGTCATCCACGAACACCGGACCCTCGTAGACCGCGCTGTCGGGAATCCCCCATTCGGCGAGGTCCACGCTCTGCCACGGGACGATGTCCACGGGCGGATCCACGTGCTTGCGGATGGCGTCCGTACCTTGCTGGCACACGCCGCAATCGGCGTCGAACAAGAAGGCCGGACGCTGGCTGATTCGGGGCGGAAGCGGCGATGTCTGCATGGCCCCAGCATACCCCAGGGGGTATCTATCCGCACCTCAGTCGGAGACCGGCACCAAGCCCCGGGCCACCCGCACCAACTGCCGGTAGGACAGGCCGTTGCTGTCGATCCGCACGGTCGTGGCGCGGGGCTCTCCTGAGACCGTGGTGCGCGCGAGCACCTCGGCCACCCCACCGAAGCGCGCGACGTCGGCACGCGAGCACCGCCGGGAAGCGGCGCCGACCGTCGAGTCGCTCGCCGACGAATCCGCCCCTCGGCAGTTGGCGAAGATCCGTGCGCGTACCACTCGGGTAGCCCCCGGACGGCCGATTCGAATCCGTTCGGACTTCACCAATCCGGCCGAGTCCTGTTCGACCGGCACGGCAGCCCACCTGGTTTGCGACGCCTTCTGTGCCAGCGTGAAGCTCGGAACCCGCTTGCCGTAGGTCGAACCCGCGAAAGTGGCGCGCTTGCCGGCCGAACCGTAGGCGATCACGTCGATCGGCCCGTTGCGACGCAACCCGGCGGTGTAGGTGGGTCGCCACAGCACGGTTTCGTCATCGAGCGCAGCGACCGCCCG
>CAJXNV010000002.1 GCA_913057155.1 uncultured Actinomycetes bacterium
AGGTTAGGCTCGAGGGGTGACTTCCAGCCCCACGCACTGGGATCAGTCCTTCTCCGGGGATCACACCGCCCGTGGTTGGTACCAACCCAGTGCCGATCCGAGCTGGCGCTTGATCGGTGACCTCTCGCCGTCGGTTCCGGCGATCGACATCGGTGCGGGTGCGTCCGTGTGGGTCGATGAGGCGCTGGACCGCGGCTGGAGCGATCTGACGGTGCTGGACTGGTCGCCGGTGGCGCTGGAGATCTCCCGAACGCGGCTCGGGCCCCGGGCCGGTTCGGTGTCGTGGGTTCAGGCGGACCTGCTGTCCTGGACTCCCCCGCGCGCCTTCGACCTTTGGCACGACCGGGCCGTCCTGCATTTCCTGCGCGAGGACGACGATCGACTCCGTTACGGGTCGGTCCTGCGGGCTGCTACGCGGCGTGGATCCGTCGTCGTTATCGGTTCTTTCGGCCCAACCGGACCCGAGATGTGCGCCGGGTTGCCCGTCCGCCGGCAAAGTGTGGCCGACTTCGAGGGTCTGTTCGGTAAGGATTTCACGATCGAACGAACGTTCGAGGAAGCGCACGTCCGCCCGGATGGAGACACCCAGGACTACCTGTGGGTGCGAGCCGTCCGTGTCTGACGTTGTGCTGCGCTTGGCCGCCGCGTCCGATGTGCCGATCCTCGAGCGCTGGGATCGGGCCGAGCACGTCATCGCGGTCAGCGGCGATGACGAACCCTGGGACTGGCCACGGGAGATCGATGTGCCGTGGCAGGAGGTGTGGATAGGCGAGGTGGACGACCTGCCCATAGGAGTGGTGGTCGTCTTGGATGCCGCAGCAGAACCCTCGAACTATTGGGGTGATGCTTGTGGGCCGCTCTCCCCCGGCACCTTCGCGATCGATATCTGGATAGGTGAACCGGAGGCGATCGGTCGGGGCTACGGAACCGCGATGATGAAGCACGCGATCGACCGCGCGTTCGATGCACATGACGCCCACACCATCGTGATCGATCCGCTAGCGACCAACACTCGCGCCATCGACTTCTATCGCAGTGTCGGTTTCACCGATGTGGGCCCACGTCGGTTCGGTCGAGACGATTGCTTCGTGCTCGAACTACGACGTCCGACCGTGGGAGAAAAGCCCGTCCCTGCCCAGGGTGCGGGAAATTCTCGGTGAATTTCCCGCACCCTGGGAAAAACGGTTAGGAGGGGGTGGAGAGGGGTGTGCGGTCGCTTTCGGGGAAGTCACCGGCGAGTTCTTCGGGGCGGGGGCACGAGCACACTAGGTGGCGATCGCCGTAGGCGCCGTCGATCCGGCGAACCGGCGGCCAGTACTTGCCGTTCTCCATCCCCGGAGCCGGGAACGCGGCGAGCCGCGCCGGGTACGGGTGGTTCCACTCCCCGATCAGGCAATCGGCGGTGTGCGGCGCGTTGACGAGCGGGTTGTCGTCTGCCGGCCATTGACCTGCGGCGACAGCATCGATCTCGGCCTTGATCGCGATCATCGCGTCGCAGAAGCGATCGATCTCCGCGAGGGACTCGCTCTCGGTCGGTTCGACCATGAGCGTGCCGGCGACCGGGAAGGACATCGTGGGTGCGTGGAAGCCGTAGTCGATCAACCGCTTGGCGATGTCCTCCACGCTGATACCCGTCTCCTGGGTGATGGCCCGCACATCGAGGATGCACTCGTGCGCCACGGTTCCGTTCGGCGCGGTGTACAGGATCGGGAAGTGATCGTGCAGCCGATGCGCGATGTAGTTCGCCGAGACGATCGCGGTGCTGGTGGCCGCGCGCAGACCTTCATCGCCCATCATCCGGATGTACATCCACGGGATCGGCAAGATGCCGGCACTCCCCCACGGAGCACCGCTCACCGGGCCTACTCCCCCGTCGGCGAAGCCACGACCGACCGGCCCCGCTTCGGGCCGCAGCGGATGGCCCGGCAGGTAGGGCGCGAGATGCGCGCGCACTCCGATCGGTCCCACACCCGGTCCCCCACCACCGTGCGGGATGGCGAAGGTCTTGTGCAGGTTCAGGTGCGAGACGTCGGCCCCGAACTTGCCGGGCTTGGCCAGACCGACCAGCGCGTTGAGGTTGGCGCCGTCGACGTACACCTGGCCGCCGGCATCGTGGACGAGTCCGCAGATCTCCTGCACCGCTTCCTCGAAGACACCGTGGGTGGAGGGATACGTGATCATCAAGGCAGCGAGGTTGTCCCCGTGCTCGACGATCTTCGCCTTCAGGTCCGCGACGTCGACATCGCCGATCTCATCGCATGCCACCACCACGACCTTCATCCCGGCCATCACCGCGCTCGCGGCGTTCGTACCGTGCGCGCTGCTGGGGATCAGACAGATGGTGCGTTGGTCGTCACCGTTCGCGCGGTGGTAGGCACGGATGGCGAGCAGGCCGGCGAACTCGCCCTGCGAACCGGCATTCGGTTGCACGCTGACGGCGTCGTAGCCGGTGATGCTGGCCAGCCAGGATTCGAGCTCGTCGATGATCCGCACATACGGCTCGACCTGATCGGCCGGAGCGAACGGATGGATCTCGGCGAACTGCGGCCACGTGATCGGCGCCATCTCCGCGGCGGCGTTGAGCTTCATGGTGCACGAACCCAGCGGGATCATCGTGCGGTCGAGTGCGAGGTCCTTATCGGCTAGCGAGCGCATGTAGCGCATGAGGGATGTTTCGTTGCGGTGCCGATGGAAGACCGGGTAGTCGAGGATCGCGCCGGAGCGCTGCAACGCCGCCGGGATCATCGGGTCGGTATGCGCGGCGATGTCGAAGCCGAGGACATCGGCGATCCGGGCAGCGTGCTGCTCGGTCGTCGTCTCATCGACGGTGAAGGAGAAGGTGTCGGCATCGATCAAGCGGATATTGATGCCGGCGTCGCGGGCGCTGCCGACGATGGCTTCCGCCCTGCCCTCGGCCCGCACGCACACGGTGTCGAACAAGTGATCGTCGATCACCTTCAGCCCGGCCCGCTGGGCACCCGTTGCCAGTCGCGCAGCCAACCTGGCCACCCGATCGGCGATGGCGCGCAGACCTTCGGGTCCGTGGTACACCGCATACATCCCCGCCAGCACCGCCAACAGCACCTGGGCGGTGCAGATATTGCTCGTGGCCTTCTCGCGACGGATGTGCTGCTCGCGGGTTTGCAGGGCCAGTCGGTAAGCGGTTCGACCGTCGGCATCGACGCTCACCCCCACCAGTCGGCCGGGAAGCGATCGTTCGAGTCCGCTGCGGACCGCGATGTAGCCGGCGTGCGGACCACCGAATGCCATGGGTACTCCGAAGCGTTGCATCGATCCCACCGCGATATCCGCACCGAGTTCACCCGGGGATTCCACCAAGGTCAGCGCCAGCGGATCGGCGTCCATGATCACGAGCGCACCGCGGTTCTTGGCTTCGGCGATCAACGCGCGCGGATCGCGGACGGCGCCGGTGGATGCCGGGTAGGCGATCACCACGCCGGACAGTTCCCCCTCCGGCAAGCCGGCCGCCGGATCGAAGTCCACGACCTCGATGCCCTGCGGTTCGGCGCGGGTGGCGACCACCGCTCGGGTCTGCGGATGCACCCCGATGTCGATCGCCAGGCGTCGCACATTCTTCGGGCCGTGCTTCACGGCCATCGCCATCGCCTCCGCGACGGCGGTCGGCTCGTCCAGCAGTGAGGCTCCGGCCACGGCCAGGCCCGTCAAGTCCTGCACGAGTGTCTGGAAGTTCAACAGCGCCTCGAGGCGTCCTTGGGAGATCTCGGGCTGATACGGCGTGTAGGCGGTGTACCAACCGGCGTTCAGCAAGATCCCGCGCTTGATGGCCTCCGGGATCACGGTGCCGTGATAGCCCAGGCCGATCATCGACACGGGGCGCTCGATGCCCCGGCTGCGTTCGTCGAGTTCGGCCAGGGCCTCGCTCTCGCCGACAGCCGGTGGGATGTCCATCGGTTCCCCATCGGCGATACCGGCCGGCACTACGGCATCGATGAAGGAGTCCAGGTCCGGGTAACCGAGAGCAGCGAGCATCCCGGCGAGGTCCGTGGTGGTGGGTGCGATGTGGCGTTCGGCGAAGGACATTGCTTCTCCTGCGGGTAGGGAACAGTGGCTCCTGCTCCCCCTCTGTTACCCGCGACGAACGCGACCTGAGAGCTTCGATGCGACGAAGCGCATCTTGCACCGTCGGTAGGAACGGATGTTCCTTTTCCAGAGTCGCCCACCCTGGGCGGTACCGGCGCCTGAGAGTTTGTCGGGGCTATTGCTCCTTCGGCGGCTGTGACCCTGGCGTGGGCCACCGCACTCTCCCGCTCGGGGTGTTCGGCTATCCCTAGCCTAGCCCGAGATGGCCGCTGGAGATGCCGATTCAGCTAACGGCGCGCCTGGCCCGGCGCCTGGCCAGTTCGTCGGTGACGCCCTCGGGAGCCACCTGATCCCCGGTGGGGTCCTCCGCCGGCAAGGTGGCCAAGGTTCCCTCGACTTCCCGCCAGACGCTGCCGACCGCGATACCGAACACGCCCTGTCCGCCACGGACTAGGTCGACGACCTCGTCCGCACTGCGGCACTCGTAGATGCTGGCGCCGTCGCTCATCAAGGTGATGCGCGCGAGGTCGTCCTGCTCCCGGGTAGCGAGGTGATCGACCGCCGCACGGATGTTCTGCAAGGACACCCCGGTGTCGATCAACCGCTTGACGATGCGCAGCACCAGGATGTCGCGGAAACTGTAGAGCCGCTGGGAGCCCGAGCCACTGGCCCCGCGCACCGAGGGCACCACCAGGCCGGTGCGTGCCCAGTAGTCGAGCTGACGGTAGGTGATGCCGGCCGCAGAACAGGCGATCGGGCCGCGGTAGCCGACGTGCGCCGGCAGCGGACGCAGGTCCGCGTCGTCGAACAGGGCCCCTTGCGGATTCGATCCGATCAGCGACTGGTCGAGTGCGCCGTGGACAGGGTCGTGCACTCCAGCGGACTCCACCGTGGATCCAGGCCTACCGGTCACGCGCTCCTCCTCCTCGCCACCTCACCCTACTGCGTGGGCCTCGTGGCGGGACGAGGTTCGCCGGACCGCTGTGATCCGTCGGGGAAGGCGTGCGATGGGAAATCTAGGCACGCGCGTAAGGCGGCTCAATGCGACACGCCACGACGACGGCGACCGAAGTCTCAACGTCAACTGAAGGCTCAGGAAGCACCCGGGGCGCCGAAGTCCTCCGGTGTCACTTGGTCGAGGAACTCGCGGAACTTCTCCACCTGGTCCTCTTCCACCGGCTCGGCTTCATCGGGGATCTCGATGCCGGCTTCGTCCAAGACGGCCTCGGCTCCCACGATCGGGGTCTCGGCGCGCAGCGCCAAGGCGATGGCGTCCGAGGGACGGGCCTGGACCTCCAACCCGCTTTCGAACACGATGACGGCGTAGAAGACCCCGTCTTCCAGGGCCGTGATGCGCACCTCGCTCACCGTGGCGTCGAGCGCCTCCAACAGATCGCGCATCAGATCGTGCGTGAGCGGACGAGGTGGAACCACTCCCTGTTGGGCGTAGGCGATGGCGGTGGCTTCGACGGCCCCCACCCAGATCGGCAGGTAGCGCTCCCCGTCGCTCTCGCGCAGCAAGACGATCGGGGTGTTGGAGGGCATCTCCATGCGCACGCCTACGACATCCATCGGCACCATGTATTCAGGCTATCTGCCCCGATGGGCCGCTGCCCAGCCCGATGATCACGCGTACAGCGAAATCAGGCCTTCCCGGAACGGATGAGTTCGGCCCGCAGTAGCGCCCCGTGCAATTGGACGAACAACGAGGCGATCTCGCGCACCGCCTCCTGGGTCCTGGCCCGCGCTTGCCCCTCGCGACCGGAGGCACTGCTGCGTGTGTAGGGAGTGACCATCTGCTCGATCAGCCCGGTCTCACGATCGGCCACGACCCGGAAGCTGCGCAGGTGCCTGCCCTCGATCCCGAATTCCGAGAGCCGGGCAGCCACGGTGCAGATCGCCACGGCGTCTTCGTCGTAGTGACCCGCCGGGGACACCCACACCAGGCCGAGTTCTTCCAAGGTCGCAACGTAGGCCTCGTCGAGTTCGGTCTGTTCGGCCAACTCGGCGCGGGTGAGCCGCATCCGCCCGGCGCCCGGTCGGAAGTCTTCGGCACGCAGTCCCGAACCCGAGGGCGCGGCATTCTCCGCGGGCTTGTCCAGTTGCTCACGGATGACCTTCAACGGCAGGTACTGATCGCGCTGCATCGTCATGATCTCGCGCAGCCGACGGATGTCCTCGTCGGCGAACCGGCGATAACCACTCGCCGTACGAGCGGGAGTTACCAGTCCCTCGGATTCGAGGAATCGGATCTTGCTGATGGTGACGTCCGGGAACTCCCGCTTGAGCACGGTGAGCACTTCACCGATGCTCACCGTTCCGCGGGACGCCGGCTCGGGCGACTGCCGTGCGCTCATGCTTCCGGCTCGACGCCCACCAGGAATACGAAACGGAACTTGCCGATTTGTACTTCGTCGCCGCCGTCGAGCCGCTGGTCGTCGACGCGGACGCGGTTGACGTAGGTGCCGTTGAGGGAACCGACGTCCCGCACGCTCCAGCCATCGGCGCCGCGGCGGAATTCCGCGTGCCGTCGGCTCACCGTGACATCGTCGAGGAAAACCTCCGACTCCGGGGAGCGACCTACACCGACGACGTCGGCATCGGCTGGAAGCAGGAACTCGCTGCCCTCCGCCGGTCCCCGATGGACGACCAGCAGGGCCGAACCGGTGGGCAGTTCGCGATGGATGCCGCTTCCGAGTGCTGCGGCCGGGCCGGTGCCGGTGGCCGGACCGGAACCGGGGATCGCGGTGATGGCTCCCGTCTGGTCGAGTTCCGGCGCACCCTGGGCATCACCCAGCGGCGCACCGCAGGCGGCGCAGAATCGATCCTCGGGGTGCACGGGCTTCCCGCACGCAGGACAAGTCATCGGTCCGGTTCCCCTCCTCGACATCGAAACCTGACGACGTCAGCCTAGGCCCCTTGGGTCATCGCCTCGTACTCACTCGCCGACAGCAAGCCGGCTAGTTGACCCGGATCGGCCATCCGCAGCTTCATCAGCCAACCGGCGGCGTACGGCGCAGTGTTGATGACCTCGGGGTTGGCATCGAGGTCATCGTTGACCTCCACGATCGTCCCGTCCACGGGTGCGTACAACTCACTGACGCTCTTGGTCGATTCGACTTCACCGCAGGACTGACCGGCCTGGACGGCATCGCCGACGCTGGGCAGGGATACGAAGACGATGTCGCCGAGTGAATCCTGCGCGTAGTGCGTGATACCCACGGTCACGATGTCGTCGGGTTCGCTGCGTACCCACTCGTGTTCGCTCGTGTACGCCAACTCACCGGGAATCATCGACGCCTTCTTCCTGTTCGCTACGCGGGTCAACTTCGCTGCTCACGACCCTAGCCGGTCGCACCATCTCGCGGGCGTAGCGCAGTCCGGCCCACCAGTACAAATAGGTGCCCCACAGTGCGAAGGCCCAACCGAAGGCCGTGAAGACCGTGCCCCACAGACCCGGCACCGTGCCCAGCAACAGCAACGGGAAACCCCACAGCAAGGCGAAGGTCCCCGCCTTGCCCACGAACGTGACAGGGACGGCGATGCGTCCGCTGCGTCGCAGCCACGGCAGCAAGATCACCAGCAGCAGGTCCCTGCCGACAAGTAGGGCCACCAGCCACCAACCGATGACATCCCGAAGGGCCAGCCCGATCAGCGTGGCCAGGATGTAGAGCCGATCGACGAGAGGATCGAGTAGCTCACCGAGGCGACTTCGCTGATCCAGACGTCGGGCGAGGTACCCGTCGAACCAGTCGCTTGCACCGGCGACGACCAACACCACGAAAGCCCAGATATCGGCCTCGCGCACCAGCACCAGCCATAGGAACAGCGGGATCCCCGCCAGACGCGCCAAGGACAGGATGTTCGGAATCGTCCAGATGCGATCGGGCGAAGCGTCCGTAGTCCGATCCGAAGCGGACATCAATCCGCCGATCCCTCATGGCGACCCCGCCGGCGCAAGGCGAAGATCGCGATCAACACCAGCACCACGCCGACCCCGATCACCGAGGGCCCTGCGATGAGTGCGATCGACGCTGCATCCCCGGCACCGTCGATCCGGTACCGACCCACGAGTCGCACCTCGCCGAGATCGGTGCCGTCGTCGCTGCTGACCACGACTGTGCGACCTGACTCGGGTAACGGAAGGACCACCGCTTCGGCGCCACTAGACCGACCCCAGACTCCCGGTAGCCCGGACAATCCGACGTCGGGTAGCTCGTCCACGACGGCGATGCGTTCGACGGTCCAACCTTGCTCGGTGCTCAAGGCCAGGCAGTACTGCGCGCCGAGCAAACGCTCCTCGACGTCGTCGCTGTCGGCGAGACCGACAAGGTAGGACGACTGCGCGCCAGGTACGTCGATCGCGATCGTTTCCTCGCTGCGGTCGGCCACGAAGGCGTAGCGATTCCATTCATCGGCACTGACCTGCGCGCCGGAAACCTCGATCAGCAAGGTCTGGCACGCGGGCGCGGAGATCACCTGGCTCGCGGTGGTGAGTTCGTCGTTGGCGTCGAGGGTGTCGTCCAACCACACACCGGCGGCAGTCACCGCGGAACCGAGGAGGATGGCGACCGCGCCCACCAGCGCGAGCAGCCAACGCCACACGATGCGAGCCACGTTCCGCCCTTCCTCCTGCCGAGGGTCCTCCTGACTAGTCATCGTCACCTCACGGGGCGCCGGTGCCGCGCGCCCGCTCCTGTTCCAACAGATCGGGCAGGTCGGTGAGCTTGTCCAGGGTGCGTAGGGCCGTTCCCATGCGGTGATTGCCGGTGAAGTCGTCGCGGTGATCGTCCAGGAACGCCCAGTAGCCCGCCGTGAACGGACACGCCTTCTCCCCGACCCGCACCTTGGGGTCGTAGCGGCATTCGCCGCAGAAGTCCGTCATCTTCTTCAAGTAAGCCCCACCGGAGATGTACGGCTTCGTAGCCATCAGGCCGCCATCTGCATACAGGCCCATGCCGATCACGTTCGCGGTCATGACCCACGGGTAGCCGTCCACGAACGCTCTACGGAACCAATCGTTGACCGCCTGCGGTGAGTAGCCCCGCTGCGTGGCCCAGTTGCTCAGCACCATCAAGCGGATGATGTGGTGGGCGTAGCCGAGCTCGTCCACGTTCTGCAAAGAGCGCTTCAGGCAGTGTGCGTCGACCTCCGCCCACGCGGCATCCAGGAACCAGTCGGGGGGCGTGGTGTGTGCCTGCAGCGCATTGCGTTGTTCGTACTCCGCACCCAGGTGCCAATACAGGTGCCACACGTATTCCCGCCAGCCGATGATCTGGCGGACTAGGCCCTCGACGCTGGCCAAGGTCGCGGCATCGGCGTGCCAAGCCGCCACTGCCCGATCGACCACCTCGGCGGGATGCAGCAGGCCCAAGTTCAGTGGCACCGACAGCAGCGAGTGCGCCATGAACGGATCCCGCCACAACACGGCGTCCTCGTAGGGACCGAACATGGCCAGTCGGTTGCTCAGGAAATCGTCGAGGGCGCTCAGGGCCTCCGCACGGGTGACCGCGAAGCGTCGCGGGCCGTCCTGGCCGAGGAACTCGATACCTTCGGCTTCCCAGGAGTCGAGTTCGGCCCGCACCCGCGCATCGATGTCGTCCTCGGTCGGCTGCCAGGGCTCCGGAACCGGGAGGTGCGTTTCGCCGCGTGGTGGGGGCAAGCGGTTCTGCGAATCGAAATTCCATTGCCCACCGGCGGGCGCATCGGCTTCCATGAGGACGTCGTGGCCGCGCCGCACGCTGCGATACCAGTCCTCCATCAACAGCCGTTTGGAGCCACGCGATCGCACCCAGGAGCCGAACTCATCGGCCGATGTGAACCAGCCCAGTTCCGGGTGGATTTGCGCGAAGCCCAGTTCGCGTTGCAGCACCCGGGCCGGTCGCGAAGTGGCTGCGATGGCCTCCACCGCCGTCGGATCTACCTCCGCGAGTCCGGCCCGGTAGGTCTCGGATCGGACCAAGTGCACCCGATCGGGCTCCGCTTCCGCGCGATGCCACAGGGCACTCAGGATCAGGTGGGCCTTCTGCCGGTGGTACCGATGCCGCCGGAAGACGGCCTTGGACTCCACGAAGAGCAACTCGCCCCCATGATCGAAATGCGGGCCGAGTTGGTCGGCGAACAGGAAGCGGGTTCGTTCAGCCATGGCTGGCCCTCGCGGTTCGCGAGGCGACCGCCATCCATCGACCGGAGACCGATTCCACCGTGACATCGATCCCGTATGCCTCGGACAGCCGGTCACCGGTCATGACCTCGTCGATCGGTCCGCTCGCGACCACCTTGCCGTGGGCCAGGACCAGCGCATGCGTGATGCGGGTGGGGATCTCCTCGACATGGTGGGTAACCAGCACCAGGCTCGGTGCCAGTGGATCGGCAGCGAAGTCATCGAGCAGGCCGATGAGCTCCTCGCGGCCGGCTAGATCCAAACCGGCGCCCGGTTCGTCCAACAGCAGCAACTCCGGATCGCTCATCAACGCCCGGGCTATCAGGACGCGTTTGCGCTCCCCCTCGGACAACGAGGCGAACGGGCGTTCTGAGTAGGACCGGGCGCCCCACGCGCTCAACAGTTCCATGGCGCGATCGGTGTCCTCGTCCGCGTACTGCTCGTTCCACCGGCCGGTCACCGCATAGGCGCCGGTAACCACCACATCGATCGCGCGTTCGTGCATCGGGATCTCGCGCAGCAGCATGCTCGAAGCGAAGCCGACACGTGGGCGTAGTTCGGCGATGTCGACCTTGCCCATGACCTCGCCGAGGACTTCCACGGATCCGACCGTCGGGAACATCCTGGTCGATGCGATCGTCAAGGCGGTGGTCTTGCCGGCGCCGTTCGGTCCGATCACGACCCAGCGCTCATCCGCATGAACCGACCAGTCCAGATCGCTCAGTAGGTGTGACTCACCACGACGGACTCCCACGCCCGTCATCTGCAAGACCCGCACCCGACCACCCTAGGTGCACGCGGGGCCGAGTTCCGCGCACGACGCTGAGTACCGTTGACCCATCATGGACGATCAAGGTGCCGCTACGAATGAGGCCGTCGACCGTGACTTTGCCGATGCTGGGCACCGCACGATGCTCGTTACGTTGAGCGGGGTCGACCGTCCGGGCGTCACCCGTGATCTGTTCACCACCTGCAGCGGTATCGGCGCGAGCGTGCGTGACATCGATCAGATCGTCATGCGCGGACGCTTGATCCTGGCTGCCTCGCTCGAAGTTCCAGCGGGCCCGAGTAGGCAACTGACCACCGCGATCGAGGCCTTGGCGACGAAACTGCAGATGGATGCCTCGATCGATGTCCACAGTTCGAGCCCACCGGTCGCATCCCCACGCCCGAGTGGCGGATTCCGCATCACCGTCATGGCCGATGACCTCTCCCCCGCCTCCATCGCGGACGTAGCGACGCAGATCGCGCACGGCGGAGGCAACATCGAGCGGATCCGCAGGATCGCCCACTACCCCGTCACCGCGATCGCCTTCGAGGGACGCGGGGTGGATCCCGACGAACTACGCCGACCGCTGGCGGCGATCTCCGCCGAGCGCGGGGTCGATATCGCCGTGCAGGACACGGGTCTGGAGACCCGGGGGCAGTACTTGGTGGTGATGGATGTCGATTCCACGGTCATCCAAGACGAAGTGATCGATCTGCTCGCAGCCGAAGCCGGTCAAGCCGAGGCGGTAGCTCGCGTCACGCAGCGGGCGATGGCCGGGGAATTGGATTTCAGTGAGTCCCTGCACGCTCGGGTCGCCCTCCTGGCAGGTCTGCCCGAGGAAGCCATCGCCCGTGCGCGTGAACGCATCCAGCTGACACCGGGCGCACGCACGCTGTGTCGCACCCTGAATCGATTGGGTTATCGCATCGCCTTGGTTTCCGGTGGTTTCACTCAAGTCATCGCACCGGTAGCCGCCGGCCTCGGTGTGGCCGAGGTCCGCGCCAACACCCTGGAAGTCGTGGACGGTCACCTCACCGGGAAGGTCGTCGGCGAGATCATGGATCGACCGGGTAAGCGCAAGGCGCTCGAGGACCTCGCCGTACGTTTCGGAATCCCCCGGCGTCGCACCATCGCGATCGGCGATGGCGCGAATGACATCGACATGCTGGAGGCGGCCGGGTTGGGTATCGCGTTCAATGCCAAGCCCGTTGCGCGCCAAGCCGCGGATACCTCGGTATCGGTTCCGTTCTTGGACTCGGTGCTGTTCTTGATGGGCATAACCCGCGACGAAGTCGAACTCGCCGACGCCCGCGATGGCATCAGCGACACGTCGTGAACGCCTCCAGGCGTGCCTCATCGATCGTGTAGTCCCAATCATCACCGGGGATATGAATGACGGCGAACGCCGCCGTAGGGAACTTGACGGCCATATCCGCCGCCGCTTCCGGCTCGCCCGGGATCGACAGCGCGAGTTCCTCCAGCCCCGGGTTGTGTCCGACGAGGATCCCCACATCCGTTCGAAAGCAATGCGAGGCCTCGACTAACGCGGCAGGTTCGGCGAGGTACAACGCGGAATCCTCCCAAGACTGATCCACCGATCGACCCGCCTGCTCGAAATCGGCTCGCACGATCTGCCACGTCTGCAGCGTTCGCGTGGCCGTGGAGATGGCCGCACCGACACTGGCACCGGCCGGAATGTGATCACGCAGGCGTTCGCCGATGCGTGCGGCGTTGCGCACCCCGCGCGCCGATAGCGGTCGATCGTGATCGGCCACACCGGGCGGATAGTCGGACTTCGCGTGCCGCAGCAGGATCAACGTGGGCATCGTCACGCACCCTGGGAGTGGACTCCCCCGTCGACGTGCACGATCTCGCCGGTAGTCGCGGCGAACCACGGCGACAGCAACGCCACGCATGCTTGCGCCGCTGGAGTCGGGTCGTCGAGATCCCAGCCAATTGGCGCGCGGTCCTGCCATACCTGCTCGAAGTCCTCGAAGCCGGGGATGCTCTTGGCGGCCATGGTCCGGATCGGACCGGCTGCCACGAGATTGACCCGGATACCGGCCGGACCGAGATCCCGTGCGAGGTAGCGCGCCGTGGACTCCAAGGCAGCCTTCGCGACACCCATCCAGTCGTAGGTGGGCCAGGCGACGGTGGCGTCGAAATCCAAGCCGACGACGGCGCTGCCCCGGGGCATCAAGTCCCGGCACGCGACAGCCAACGAGGCCATGGAGTACGCCGAAATCTGCATCGCGGTCGCGACATCGGGCCAGGTGGTGTTCAGGAAGTTCCCACCGAGCGCGGATTCGGGGGCGAATCCGATCGAGTGCACTACGCCGTGCAACTCCTCGCTGTGCTCGCGAACGCGATCGGCGAGGGAGGCGAGGTGGTCGTCGTCGGTGACGTCGAGTTCGACGATGGGCGCCGGGTTCGGTAGCCGGGACGAGGACCGTTTCGTCAGGGACATCGTGCGACCGAAGCTGGTCAAGATGACTTGCGCTCCCTGCTCTTGGGCCAGCCGCGCTACGTGGAAGGCGATCGACTGGTCGGTCAGTACGCCGGTCACCAGCACGGTGCGGCCCTCGAGCAATGCCACTGTCTCTCCTCGCTTCGTAACCAAGACTCGCAGGACTCGTCAGTGGCCCATGCCCAGGCCACCGTCGACGGGAAGCACCGCTCCGGTCACGTACCCCGCATCGGGTCCCACGAGATACTCGACGGCGGCGGCGACCTCGCCCGGGTCAGCGTAGCGACCGGCGGGGATCGCCCCGAGGATCTCGGTGCGCCGTTCCTCATCGAGTTCGGCGGTCATATCGGTGTCCACGAAGCCGGGAGCGACGATGTTGACGGTGATACCCCGGGAACCGACTTCACGAGCCAGGGATCGCGCGGCGCCGATCAATCCGGCCTTCGATGCCGCGTAGTTGACCTGACCTGCGCTACCCAACATGCCAACGACGGACGACAAGAACACGATGCGTCCACTCTTCGCACGAAGCATGCCGCGCAGTACCCCGCGAGCCAAGCGAATGCTGCCGGCCAGGTTCGTGGCCAGCACCTCGTCGATATCGGCATCGCTCATCCGCATCAGCAGGGTGTCGCGGGTGACACCCGCGTTCGCCACGAGGATCCCGATGGGGCCGTATTGCTCGGTCACCTCGGCTAGGCCCGTCTCGATCGAGGCTGGATCGCTGACGTCCATGGCGATCGAGCCGGCTACTTCCACTCCCGCAGGAGGCTGCGCCGAACGAGAGGCCACGACCACGCGGTATCCGGCTGCTGTCAGCCTCGCCGCCGTTGCCGCGCCGATCCCGCGGCTGCCCCCGGTTACCAATGCCACCGTCGTCATCGTCGCTCCTTCGCAGTCTTGCCGAGTCGGGAGATAAGGGAGTTCAACGGGACTAGTACGAAGGCGAAGAAGGGGGCGATGCCGGGCCAGAACTCACTGATGACACCGATCAGGATGAAGCAAGCGAAGAAGGCGATGCCACGCCAGCGGTTCACCACATGCGTGGCTTCGATCCGGTGCTGCTCGCTCGGCTCGAGCAGGGCCGGGGTCCGGCGCGCATGGGCGGCGATCAGCGATCCGACGCCACTGATCGCCGCGAGCGTCCACCAGTACAGCAGGCCTACGCCACCGGCGCCGGCGATCGTCTCGTTGCTGGCGGTTCCGTACATCGCGGTGGGCCAGGGCAAGAACACCACCAGGATCAGCCACAGGACGTTGAGTTGGAAGATGGTGCCATCGACGCGACGCATCGAATTGAACACGGCGTTGTGGTTGCGCCACATGACGATGACCACCACGAAACTCAGTACGAAGGCCGTGATCTGTCCGGAGTTCGCCGAGATGACCTGCCACACGGTCTGGCCATCGGATGGTCCATCGATGTCGATCAACGGCAGCAGCTGCAAGGTGATGCCGATGGCGACCACCGCGTCGGTGAAATTGACCAGCCGGTCGAAGGAGCGCTCCTCGTGCGCGCTCAATGCGGCGGCATCCGATCCGGCACCGGATCCGGCATCGGATCGAGCACCGGATGCGGCAGCGGATCCATCTGAGGAGGGCACGGGTGCGGACGCAGACACGCGTAGGGCTAGGCGTCTTCTAGTCGATAGCCGACTTTGACGGTCACCTGGAAGTGGTCCACCTCGTTGCTGCGTACGTATCCGCGTACCTGTTGCACCTCGAACCAGTCGATGTGCCGGTGCTCGGCCCCGGCCCGGCGGACCGCATTGCGCACGGCTTCCTCGATGGAGTCCGGCGAAGTCCCCACGACCTCGCTCAAGCCGTACACCCGATCGGACATGGCTACCTCCTCGACCACGGTCGACGGGCGCATCCACCCGCTCGGGTTTACCTTATTGGGGTGTCCGAGCCGACCCACACGATCACGAGTGCCCAGCGCTCGCTGAGCGACGAACAATCCGGCCGGACCCGCAAGTACCTCATTTCCATGGGCATCCGCACGGCGTGCGTGATCGGGGCCATCTTCATCCCCGGCTGGCCGCGCTGGGTGCTGATCGCCGGGGCCGTCGTGCTGCCGTACCTGGCGGTCGTGATCGCCAATGCCGGTAAGTCCCGTGACGAGGGAGCCGCCGCTCCGGTGCCCGTGCAGGTGCAGGCAGCTCGACCGGCGCTTCCGTCCTCGACCAAGGCGCTCGAGGGCGTGGTCATCGATCCGCACGAGCAGGAGACGCCCGAGGGCGGTCGTACAGTGGGTTAGTGCTCGCGCTGCTCCGGACTAGGCGATGGCAGGGCTTCACCGCGGTCGTCATCGTGGCGATCGTCGCCTTCGGGCTCCTGAGCAGATGGCAGTGGGATCGTGCGGAGGAGAAGCAGGCGGAGGCGCGCGCCCAAGCCCTCAGCGACACCGCGGCCATCACCCCGCCCATCGGCGATCCCTTGCCGGAGTTCACGCCGGTCGTCTTCACCGGAGACTACGTTGCCGAGTCCGTTCGCTTCGTGCGTCAACGGCCTCTCGAGGGGCGCAACGGTTTCTGGGTGGTCCAGCAGTTGCGCACCGACGATGGCCTGGTCTGGCTGCTGCGCGGCTGGACGCCCGCGGGCATTCGCGCCGGCGATTCACCCGAACTACCCGCGACGGAAACGAGTGGCCGGGCCACGGTCACCGGTATCGCACGTCCGCTACCGGAGGGCGAGCCTTTGCCCGCCGGGGATCGTGGTGGGCTGCCATTGGATCAGGTAACCGAGATTACGACCGGTCAACTCCCCGGGGCGACGAACGTCGAGTGGTTCGTCCAAGTGCGCGCCAGCGAGCCCGAGGACGGGCTGATCGCCGTGCCCCTTCCGGAGGCCGACGACCTGCAGAACATCTCCTACGCCATCCAGTGGCTGCTGTTCGCCGCGGTGGCGGTAGGTGGCTGGGTGTTCTTCCTGCGCCGCGAAGCCAAGGATCTCGGCGCTTGAGGCCACCACGGCCGCACCGTGCGGACTACTGCTCGGCGAACTGGGTCCGGTACAGGTTCTCGTAGATCCCGCCCCGCGCGAGCAGATCCTCGTGCGTTCCCCGTTGGACGATGCGCCCACCGGATACGACGAGGATCTGATCGGCCTTGCGGATGGTCGACAGCCGGTGGGCGATCACCACGCTCGTTCGCCCTTGCAGGGCCGAATCCAGCGCCTGCTGGACCTTGCGCTCGCTTTCGCTGTCCAGGTGGGCGGTGGCTTCATCGAGGACCACGACCCGCGGAGCCTTCAAGAACAACCGGGCCAGGGCCATCCGCTGCTTCTCCCCACCGGAGAGGCGGTAACCGCGGTCACCCACCACGGTGTCCAGACCGTCGGGCAGCGATTGGATGAAATCCCAGATCTGGGCCGCGTGACACGCCTGCACCAGTTCGGCGTCGGTGGCCTCCGGTCGGGCGTAGCGCAGGTTCTCGGCGATGGTCTCGTGGAACAGGTGGGCATCCTGCGTCACCACGCCCACCTCGGCTCGGACGTCGCCGGTGGTTACGTCCCGCAGATCCACTCCCCCGATCCGCACGGATCCACCGGTGGGGTCGTACATCCGCGACAGCAGCGAGATGATGGTGCTCTTGCCGGCACCGGAAGGCCCGACCAGCGCGGTCAACGTGCCGGGGGCGGCATCGAAGGTGACGTCGTGCAGCACCTGCTCGCCGGCTCCGGAGATCTCCTCGCGAGCAACCCCCTCCAGGGATACCAACCCGACCTGATCGGCCGTCGGGTAGGAGAAGTCGACGTGCTCGAAGGCGATGGACAGACCACCGGCTGGGAACGTGCGCGGGTGTTCGGGTTCGGTGACCAGCGGTGGCAGGTCCAGCACCTCGAAGACCCGTTCGAAGGACACCAACGCCGTCATGACGTCGACTCGCACATTGCTCAGCGCCGTCAGCGGCCCGTACAACTGCGCCAGCAGAGCGACGAGAGCCAACAGTGTCCCGAGGGTGATCGCCCCGTCGATGACCAGGTTGCCGCCGAGACCGTAGGTGACGGCGGTGGCCAGTGCGGCGACCAGCGTCAAGGCCGTGAAGAACCAACGGTTCGCCATCGCGATGCGGATCCCGATGTCCCGCACGCGCGCGGCGCGACCGGAGAACAGCCCCGCTTCGGATTCCGGGCGCCCGAAGAGCTTCACCAAGGTGGCGCCGGAGACGTTGAACCGTTCGGTCATCTGTGAGGACATCTCGGCGTTGAGGGTCATCTGCTCTCGGGTCAAGGCCTGCAATCGGCGACCCATGTAGCGCGCCGGCAGCAAGAACAGCGGTACCAGGATCAATGACACCAACGTGATCTGCCAGGACAACGCGAACATGGTGATCAGCACGATCGTCACGGAGATCAGGTTCCCTAGGACACCACCGAGCGTGGAGGTGAAGGCCTGTTGCGCACCGATGACGTCGCTGTTGAGACGGGAGATCAGCGCACCGGTTTGCGTACGGGTGAAGAAGCCGATCGATTGTCGTTGCACGTGGTCGTAGACCTGGGTGCGCAGGTCGAAGATCAAACCCTCACCGATGCGGGCCGAGAACCACCGGCTCACCAATCCCAAGGCGGCATCGGCGATCGCCAGACCGGCGATCGCGACAGCGGTCCACGTGACGAGGGAAGCGTTGCCAACCGAGATGCCGTCATCGACGATCCGGCGGAACAACAGCGGCTGCGCCACGCTCAGCAAGGACGTGACGACCAAGGTCAGCAGGAATATCGCGACGATGACGCGATAGGGCCGTGCGTACCCCAGGATGCGACGGACGGTGGAGCGCGAGACCTTCTTGCTTTGTACCGAGCGGTCCCGGGTCATCGACTGGTAGGTCTGCCAGACCGTCTGCATGCTCATGATCGCGCCTGGCCGAAGAGCACCCGCAGCCGCTCGACCTGGATCTCACGCTCGGCCTTCCAGGAGTCCCGGTCCGAGGCAACCTGGCGCAACAGCCGCTTGACGTCGGATACGGCACCGGCATCTATCCCCCGCAGCCGATCGCACACATCGGCCACACCGATGGCGAGATCGTCGTGAAGCGCATGGACGAGCCCCGCGTCGGCGGCATCGGACGCGGACAGGAAATCGCCGGTCGCACACAGCGCGAAGGTCCGCCGGTAGCCCAGGGCATCGATGAGCGCGCCGGTACCCCCGAGGTCGGGCACCAGCCCGATCGCCGTCTCACGCAGCGCGAAACGCGCGTTCGGTTCGGCGATCAGGATGTCGCTGGCCAAAGCGAGCTGGAAGCCCGCACCGATGACGTTGCCCTGCACCGCGGCGATGACCGTCTGCGGGATCTGCTGCCAGGCGCGAAAGCCCTCTTGGGCCGCCTCGATGAAGCCGGTGGCATCGGCCTGCAGCGCCGCGATCATCCCGTCGGTGCCGGTATCGGCCAGCACTGCGCGATCCAAGCCGGCGGAGAAATCGACACCCGAACCCGTCAGCAGCACGAATCGCACGTGGGATGGAACACCGCGAGCGATGCTCGCGAGGGTTCGCCACATCTGCGGGGTCTGGGCATTGCGCACCTCCGGCCGGTTCAAGGTCACCGTGAGGGTGTCCCCGCTCAGCTCGGTGAGTATCTGGTCGGTGAGTATCTGGTCGGTGGATGACTCGCCGGTGGATGCTGCGTGATCCTCAGCTTCGGTCATGGTGCATACCGCTTCCTGGTCGGGTGCTTCGATCTACGCCAACTCGACGAGATCGACATAGTCCTCGTTCCATAGGTCCTCATCCCCATCCGGCAGCAGCACGACCCGCTCGGGTTCGAGAGCCTGTACTGCCCCGGGGTCGTGGCTGACGAGCACGACCGCTCCCTCGTAGCTGCGCAGCGCGGTGAGCACCTCGCCCCGCGATGCCGGATCCAAGTTGTTGGTTGGCTCATCGAGTAGCAGCACGTTGGCACCCGAGACGACCAAGCAGGCCAACGACAACCGGGTCTTCTCACCGCCCGAGAGTACGCCCGTGGGCTTGTGCACGCTGTCGCCCTCGAACAGGAAGGATCCCAGGACGGTGCGGCGCCGAGTGTCGTCGAGATCGGGTGCCGCGCTGGCCAACGTCTCGCCGACGGTCGCGGTGGGATCGAGCGTTTCGTGCTCCTGGGCGTAGTAGCCCACGACCGCACCGTGCCCGCGTTCCACGACGCCGGTGTCGGGTGAGTCAACTCCGGCAAGGATGCGCAGCAGGGTCGTCTTCCCCGCGCCGTTCAAGCCCAGGATCATCACGCGCGATCCGCGATCCACCGCGAGGTCGATGTCGGTGAACACCTCCAAGCTGCCGTAGGACCGGGACAGGCCCGAGGCGGTCAGGGGAACCTTGCCGCAAGCCCGCGGTTCCGGGAATCGCAGTTTCGCGACCTTGTCGCTCACTCGCTCACCTTCGGAGTCGGCGAGTAGGCGGTCGGCTCTTTTGAGCATGCTCTGCGCAGCCTTGGCCTTCGTCGCCTTGGCCCGCATCTTGTCGGCTTGGGCCCGAAGGGCGCTGGCCTGCTGCTCGGCGTTGCGGCGTTCGCGACGACGACGACGCTCGTCGACCTCACGTGCTTCCAGATAGGCATCCCAGCCCATCGAGTACTGATCGATCACCTGCCGATTCGCGTCGAGGTGCCAGACCTTGCCGATGGTGTCCGCGAGTAGATCGACATCGTGGCTGATCACCACGAAGCCCCCGGGATAGGAACGCAGGAACTCCCTGAGCCATCGGATGGAATCGGCATCCAGATGGTTCGTAGGTTCGTCCAGCAACAGGACATCCGCACCGGCGAACAGGATGCGCGCCAACTCCACGCGTCGACGCTGCCCACCGGACAAGGTGCCGAGTTCGGCCGACAGCACCCGATCGGGAAGTCCCAGAGCCGCTGCGATGCTCGCCGCCTCCGACTCGGCCGCGTATCCACCGAGGTTCAAGAACTCGGTCTCAGCGCGCGCATAACGGGAAGCGACCGTCTCCCACTCCGGGGTGTCCTCGCGGGTGGCGGTCATCGCCTCGGTGGCGCGATGCAGCCGGCGGGTGGCTTCGGCCAGGCCCCGGGCACCGAGGATCCGGTCCAAGGCCGACTCGCTGGACAGCGCTGCACGCGGGTCTTGCGGCAGGTACCCGACCGAGCCGCGGGTAGTGACCGTCCCGGCCGCCGGTGTGCCTTCCCCGGACAGGGTGCGCATCAAGGTCGTCTTGCCCGCACCGTTGCGCCCGACCAGCCCGATCCGATCCCCCTGGCCGACCCGCAGTGAGTCGACCGTGAGCAGTAGCTCGGAGCCCGCCCGAAGTTCGATGTCGGTCGCGGAGATCATGGCCCGCGCATCCTACGCACGGACCTAGCGTGGAACGAAAAGCAAGTTCAGACGTTGAAGCCCAAGCTGCGCAGCATCTCCCGACCGTCGTCGGTGATCTTGTCCGGGCCCCACGGCGGCATCCACACCCAGTTGATGCGGAAGTCGTCCACGACCTCGAGTAGCGCCGCTCGGGTCTGGTCCTCGATCACGTCCGTCAGGGGGCAGGCCGCCGAGGTGAGGGTCATGTCGATCGTGGCGATGTTGCCTTCCTCGACGGATACGCCGTACACGAGTCCGAGGTCGACCACGTTGATGCCGAGTTCGGGATCCACCACATCCTTCATCGCCTCGATGACGTCGTCTTCCTTAGCAACAGTCGATTCCATGTCGCACCTGCCCTTCTAACCTTCTGGCCTTCTAACCTTCTCGCTTGTTTAGCCTTCGGCCTTGTCGATCTCGATGCCTGCCTTCAGACGGGCGTCCTGCAACGCCATCCAGGGCAGCAAGGCGCACTTGATTCGAGCGGGGTACTTGGCCACCCCCACGAAGGCGACGCCATCACCGAGGACCTCTTCGTCGGGTTCGGCGTTGCCCTTGCTGTGCATCAGTTCTACGAAAGCCCGCTCCGCCTTGGCCATATCCGCCAGCGTGGCGCCCTCCACGAGCTCGCTCATGACGCTGGCACTCGCCTGCGAGATGGAACAGCCCTGGCCTTCGTAACCGACGTGCACATGTCCGGACTCATCGAGATCCACGCCGACGGTGACCTCATCACCGCAGGTCGGGTTCACCTGGTGGCTCTCCCCAGATGCACCCGCCAACGCACCGGATCCACGCGGATGCTTGTAGTGATCGAGGATGATCTCCTGATACAGGGATTCGACGTTGCTGCTCATGCCACTCCGAAGAATTCTTGTGCCGCGACGATGCCTTCGACCGCGGCATCGATATCGGTGGTGTCGTTGTACAGGTAGGTCGACAGCCGGGTGGTGGCCGGCACCGCGAACCGCCGGCAAGTCGGCCACGCGCAATGATGGCCGACACGTACGGCGACCCCACGATCGTCGAGGACTTGTCCGACGTCGTGCGGATGCAGGCCATCGACCACGAAGGAGATGGCACTGCCACGATCGACGTTGTCGGTCGGGCCGATGATCCGCACCCCGGGGAGCTGGGACAGCTGCGCGAGGGCGTAGCCGGTCAGTTCGTGCTCGTGGTCGGCGATCGATGCCATCCCGACGTCCTCTAGATAGCGGACCGCCGCCCCGAGTCCGACCGCTTGGGCGACCATCGGTACGCCCGCCTCGAACTTCTGCGGGGGCGGGGCGAAGGTGCTGGACTCCATGAAGACGGTTTCGATCATCGAGCCACCGGTCAGGAACGGCGGCATGGCTTCGAGGATCTCGGTGCGCCCCCACAGCAGGCCGATCCCCGTCGGCCCGAGCATCTTGTGGCCGCTCCAGGCAACCAGATCGGCACCTAGATCGACGACATCGACGCTCATGTGCGGGATCGATTGACAGGCGTCGACGATGCCGACCGCCCCGACGGAGCGCGCCTGCGCCATGATCTCCTCGACCGGGTTGAGGGTGCCGAGGATGTTGGACTGGTGCACGACCGAGACCGCCTTGGTCGTTGCGTCGATGAGACCGAAATCCTCACGGCGTAACCGACCGTCGTCGTCGACCCCGATCCACCGGAGTTCGGCGCCGGTCTTGGCGCACAACTCCTGCCACGGGATCAAGTTCGCGTGATGTTCCATCTCGGTCACCACGATCGAATCCCCCGGTCCGACCACGAACCTCGGATCGATGCTGTGTCCTTGACGGGATTTGTCGGTGCCGTTGCTGAAGGCGTAGGCAGCGAGGTTCAGGCCCTCGGTGGCGTTCTTGGTGAAGACGATGTCCTCGCTCCGGGCGCCGACGAAGCCCGCGATGGCGCTTCGTGCGTCCTCGTACGCATCGGTCGCCTCTTCGGCGAGCTGGTGCGCTCCTCGGTGCACCGCGGCGTTGCTGGTCTCGTAGAAGGCCCGCTCGGCATCGAGGACCGCGGTCGGCTTCTGGCTCGTGGCCGCACTATCGAGGTACACCAGCGGACGGTCGTCTCGCACCGTCCGGGCAAGGATCGGGAAATCCTTCCGGATGCGGGGTACGTCCAAGCGGGCCGCCATGATCAGACCTTCGCCGTGTAGCGCTCGTAGCCTTCCGATTCCAGCGCCTCGGCGAGCTCGGGACCACCGGTCTCGACGATGCGTCCACCGGCGAACACGTTCACCACGTCGGGCTTGATGTACCGAAGGATCCGGGTGTAGTGGGTGATCAGCAAGATGCCCGAATCGGTGTCGGCCTTCACCTTGTTCACACCTTCGGATACGACGCGTAGTGCGTCGACATCGAGACCGGAGTCGGTCTCGTCCAAGATCGCGATCTTCGGCTTGAGCAGCGACAACTGCAGGATCTCGTGCCGCTTCTTCTCACCGCCGGAGAAGCCCTCGTTCACGTTCCGCTCGGCGAACGCAGCATCCATCTGCAGGTCCGCCATCGAGTCCTTGACTTCCTTGATCCAAGTCCGCAACTTGGGTGCCTCGCCACGAACCGCGGTGGCCGAGGTGCGCAGGAAGTTCGAAACCGAGACTCCGGGGATCTCCACGGGGTACTGCATCGCCAGGAACAGGCCCGCTCGAGCGCGCTCGTCGACGCTCATCTCGAGCACGTCCTGGCCATCGAGCGTGATCGAGCCGCTGGTGACCTGGTACTTCGGGTGTCCGGCGATGACGTAGGCGAGCGTGGACTTGCCGCTGCCGTTCGGGCCCATCACCGCCTGGATCTTCCCGGATTCGACGGTGAGGTCGACGCCCTTGAGGATCGGCGTCTCACCGGCATCGGTGACGACGCTGGCGTGCAGGTCCTTGATTTCGAGTGTGCTCATGTTCGGTCCTTCGTCTCGGGCTTAGCTGGTTTGCGGGTTGGGATCGATGAGGATGCGGGCGTCGTCCCCGTCACCTTCGATGACGACCCGGTAAGTGGGTACCGGGGTGATCGCCGGGGGGCTTAGCGGCTGCCCGGTGCGCAGATCGAACTGCGAGCCGTGCAACCAGCACTCCAAAGCGCACCCTTCGACCTCACCTTCGGAGAGATCTACGTCCGCGTGCGAGCACTGGTTACCGATGGCGAAGATGCCTTCCTCGCATCGCACGAGGGCGACGGCCTGGCCACCGACATCCACCTTGCTGGCGGTGTCCATCTCGAGTTCGCCGACCGTGCCGACGTCGATGAGGGTGTCGTTGCTCACGCGCTGACCTCCAGGGCTTCCATGCCGATGCGCTCCTCGATCCGACGCAGGACATCCGCGCGCAGGGTTTCGTCTGCGACCTTGTCGAGTACGTCGACGAAGAATCCCCGCACCACCAGCTGGCGTGCCAGCGCTTCGGGGATACCCCGTGATTGCAGATAGAACAACTGCTCATCGTCGAATCGACCCGTGGCACTGGCGTGGCCGGCGCCGACGACATCGCCGGTCTCCAACTCCAAGTTCGGAACCGAATCCGCACGCGGGCCGTCCTCGAGCAGCAGGTTGCGGTTCATCTCGTAGGTCTCGATACCGACCGCCTCCCGCCGCACGAGCACATCACCGATCCATACGGTGTGCGTATCGCTACCGGCGAGTGCGCCCTTGAAGACGACATTGCTCGTGCAATGCGGCTCGTTGTGATCGACCAACAAGCGGAATTCCTGGAATTGACCGTCGGTTGCCAGGAAGGCTCCGAGCATCTCACCGGATCCACCCGGGCCTGCGTAGCGCACCGACGGCACCAGGCGGACGAAGCTTCCACCGAGCGTGATCGTCAAGCCCAGGAAGGTCGCATCGCGACCGACCGTCGCGGCCCACTGCCAGGCATGTCGACTCATCCGCGGACCGTCGTACATGTTCAGCACCGTCAAGTTGGCTTGATCGGACACGTTGGTGACGATCACGCCGTTGGCGTCGGCCGTCATGTCGTGCCGCAAGACCACGGTGGCCTTGGAGAAGGGCCCCGCCTCGATCTCGATGCGGGCGTAGTTCGCCTCACCGCCGGCCTGCAGGTCGACGACGATGACATCGGCCACTTCCCGCTCGGCGGGGATGGAGACCGCGACGACCTGCGCAGCGTTGCTTCGTGCTACCGCCGATGGCCGGTCGGTCGCCTGCCATCCGGCAGCCTGCTCGACTGCACTGGCGGCACTTGCTCCGCTGGGATCGTCGACCTCGCGGATGGAGACGAACTCCTCGGCCCCTTCCCCGCATTCGGCTCCGATGCTGGCCCAGGCCTGGGCTTCGAAGAAATCGGCGATCCGCGCGATCGGCGTGAATCGCCACTCCTCCTCCCGGCCATTGGGCACTTCGTGCGCATCGGGATCGTTCGAGCGGATCCGCGGCGCGAGGTCCGACGGCGGATCGGTGAGCGCTGTGGTCGTGCTCAACCCACCGCTCCTTCCATCTGCAACTCGATCAGCCGGTTCAGCTCGAGCGCGTATTCCATGGGCAGTTCGCGCGCGATCGGCTCGACGAACCCGCGGACGATCATCGCCATGGCTTCGTCCTCGTCCATGCCACGCGACATCAGGTAGAACAGCTGGTCCTCGCTCACCTTGGACACGGTGGCCTCGTGACCCATGGCTACGTCGTCCTCGCGGACATCGACGTACGGATAGGTATCCGAGCGCGAGATGTCGTCGACGAGGAGGGCATCGCACTTGACCGTGCTCTTGGAGTGGTGCGCGCCTTCTTGCACCTGGACCAAGCCACGGTAGGAAGTGCGGCCCCCACCGCGCGCGACGGACTTGGAGATGATCGACGACGACGTGTACGGCGCCGCGTGCACCATCTTCGCGCCCGCGTCCTGGTGCTGCCTCTCGCCCGCGAACGCCACCGAGAGGGTCTCGCCCTTGGCGTGCTCACCGGTCATCCACACCGCCGGGTACTTCATGGTCACCTTGGATCCGAGGTTGCCGTCGATCCATTCCATGGTGGCGCCTTCGTGCGCGATGGCACGCTTGGTGACGAGGTTGTAGACGTTCGTCGACCAGTTCTGGATGGTGGTGTACCGGCAGCGAGCGCCCTTCTTGACGATGATCTCCACGACCGCCGAGTGCAGCGAATCGGAGGAGTAGATCGGCGCGGTGCACCCTTCGACGTAGTGCACGTAGGCGTCTTCGTCGACGATGATCAAGGTGCGTTCGAACTGACCCATGTTCTCGGTGTTGATGCGGAAGTACGCCTGCAGCGGGATCTCCACATGGACGCCCTTGGGCACGTAGATGAACGAACCACCGGACCACACCGAGGTGTTCAACGCCGCGAACTTGTTGTCGCCCACGGGTATGACCGACCCGAAGTACTCGCGGAACAGGTCCTCGTGCTCGCGCAGCGCGGTGTCGGTGTCCAAGAACAGCACGCCCTGCTCCTCGAGATCCTCGCGGATCTGGTGGTACACGACCTCGGACTCGTACTGCGCGGCCACACCGGCGATGAGCCGCTGCTTCTCGGCCTCGGGGATGCCGAGCTTGTCGTAGGTGTTCTTGATGTCCTCGGGCAGTTCATCCCAACTCGTGGCCTGCTTCTCGGTCGATCGCACGAAGTACTTGATGTTGTCGAAGTCGATATCGCCGAGGTAGGAACCCCAGGTCGGCATCGGCTTCTTGTCGAACAGCCGCAGGCCCTTGAGCCGAAGGTCGAGCATCCATTCCGGCTCGCCCTTCTTGGCGGAGATATCGCGCACCACTTCCTCGCTGAGGCCGCGACGCGCTGCCGCACCGGCGGCATCGGCGTCATGCCAGCCGTACTCGTACTTCCCGAGTTCGGCGATAGTTGCTGCCTGCTCGTCGGCTGTCGTACTCATGACGTCACCTTTACCTTTCCTTCGTGTCGGGTACGAGGGTCGTGCAGATTCCATCTCCGTGCGCGAGGGTCGCGAGCCGGGTCACGTGCGTGCCGAGCGCATGTCCGAGCGCTTCGGTCTCGGCTTCGCACAACTCCGGGAACTCCCCCGCTGCTTCCACCACGGGGCAGTGATGCTGGCACAGTTGCGCGCCGCCCGCAGCGAGGGGCTCGACGCTGGCAGCGAAGCCCTGCTCGGTGAGCCGGTCGGCGACCTCCTCGACGTCCAGCGAGCCCGCGGGGGCTGCCGCATGGACGATCCGGCGCGCACGCTGGGCGGCGAAGTCCGCCACGGCCTCCCGGCCGTCGCGCTCGGCCAGGAAGCGCAGGGCCTCCAGGGCCAAGGTGTCGTAGTCCTGGTCGCAGGCGGCGCGGCCTTCGTCGGTCAGTGTGAACACGGCGCTGGGTCGGCCCCGGCCTCGGGCGGGCCCCGGACCGTACGGTGAGCGCTCGCGGGCCTGAACCAAGCCGGCCTCGCTCAGTGCTCGAAGCGGACGGCGAACCGCGGTGGCCGACGTGCCCAGCGCCTCGGCCAGCCCGGCCGCGGTAGACGGGCCGCGCTCGGCCAGCGCGCGCGCCACCCGCTCAGCGGCCTCGGTCGGGAATTTCACAACACTATTGTTGCGTAAATCGCAGGCAGTGCAAGTCAGGAGGGCGACCTAGACTCGCGCGGTGCCCGAACCGAGCCTGCTCCACGCCGCCGGCCTGGCGATGAGCTACCCCGGGAAACCACCCGTCGTCGCCCTCGACGGCTTGGATCTCGAAGTCCCCGGGGCCGGCATAACCTGCCTGCTCGGCGCGAACGGCGCGGGCAAGACCTCGCTACTGGAGGCAGCGAGCGGTCTGCGCGCGGGCACCTCGGGTCGGCTCACGGTGCTCGGCGAGCCCCCCGGCAGTGCCGCCAACCGCTCGCGTCTGGGGGTCATGCTGCAAGACGGCGGGCTACCCGGCAGCGCCCGCCCCCGCGAATTCCTGGAGTACGTGGCGCGGCTGTACCCCCGACCACGGTCGGTTGCCGAAGTGATCGACCTCGTCGATATCGCCGATTGCGCGAGCACTCCCATCCGGCGGCTCTCCGGAGGTCAGGCCCGGCGGGTCGCCTGGGCGGCCGCGATGATCGGCAACCCCGTCGCGGTGCTGCTCGACGAACCCACCGCTGCCCTGGATCCGGTAGCCCGTTCGCGCCTGCACGAAGCACTAGCCGCGGAGAGCGGTCGCGGTACCGCCATGCTGATCGCGACCCACTTGGTCGAGGACGTCTCCGCGCTGGCCGACTACGTCTGCGTCCTGCGCGATGGTCGACTGGCCCTGGCCGGCACCCCCGAGGAACTGCGCCCCCGCGGCCGTATCGACCTCCGCGCGCCGGCGCACCTGCGACCCGACGGCTTGCTGGACGCGCTGCCGTCCGGCTCGACGATCGAGGAAGCACGCCCCGGGCATTACATAGTGCGCACGCCGCAGGACGTCGACCCCGCGATAGTGGGAACCGTCACCTCCTGGTGCGCTCAGCACGCGGCGACTCCCGATGTAGCGGTGGCGGACCTCGGCGCGGCGCTGTACGAGGCGATCGCCGGCGAACCGCCCATCGGAGCGCGGGGGGTCGAGCGATGAGTACGCAGATGGCCCGCCAGCCGATCGAACACCGTCCGTGGCTAACCCTCGCGGGCGTCCACGCCCGCTGGGTGCTGCGCACGACCTGGCGCAACGGTGAACAACTGCTGCTCGTGGTGGGCGTCCCGATCATCGCCCTGTTGGCGTTGACCCGCACCGACCTGCTCTCGGGAGTCACCGACCCGCTCGCGGTCGTGGCGGCCATGATCGTGCTCGGCAGCGGATTCACCTCACCGGCCATCAGTATCGCCTTCGAGCGGCGGTACGGAAGCTACGCGTTCTTGGGCACCACCCCCATGCCGCGCTCGGCGATCATCGCCGGAACCATCGGCGCGATCGCGGTCAGTGCGCTGATCGCAGCCGGGCTGGTCGGGGCGCTGGCTCCGGTGCTGGCAACGGGCCTCGCCCCGGCGGCCTTCGGCGGATTCATCGCCGCGATCGTCCTCGGGCTCGTGGCCGTCGTGCCCTGGGCCTTCGTCCTCGCGGGGACCGCGCGAGCCGAATCCGTACTCGTCGTCGCCAACGCGGTGTTCTTGGTCGCGATCGTGTTCGGCGGGGTGTTGATCCCGGCCGCTTCCCTGCCGTTCGGGGCGGTGCTGGCCTACCTGCCGCCCGACGCCGTGGTGCAGGTCGCAAGCGGTCCTGTCGCGGTGCCGACACTCGTGCTGCTCGGCTGGGCGTTCATCGGTTCGGTGCTCGCGACGAGGACGTTCCGTTGGCGCTAGCCGCGGGCCGTGGGGGCGGTGCAACACCGTTCAGCCGAGCACCCGCACTCGGGTTACGCTGACACGGTGAGCGCGTCCGTTCTCTCCCAGGCTCCCTCGGGGGGCTTTCCAGCACTGTCCGGGCGATCCCCCCGCTGGGTTCGCGGCATCTACATCGCCAACCTCGTGGTGCAAGGCGGCATCGTCGTCACCGGTGCGGTAGTACGCATCACCGGTAGCGGACTCGGCTGCCCCACGTGGCCCGAATGCACCGAGGGTTCCTTCGTGCCCACGGCCGAGCAGGTGGAGTCCTGGCACAAGTTCATCGAATTCGGTAACCGACTCCTGACCTTCGTGCTCGCCGCAGCGGCCATCGCCGCCGTCGTCGCGGCGTTGATCGACCGACGCCGCCGCCGCCAGCTTGGCCTGACACCTCGGCCCATCCTCACCGTGCTCGCCGTCGTGCCACTGGTGGGTACGGTCGTGCAAGCCGTCCTCGGTGGCATCACCGTGCTGACCGGTCTGCATCCGCTGACGGTCTCCGCGCACTTCCTTGTCTCGATCGCGCTCATCGCCGCGTGCGTTGCTCTCGTGGTGCGCTCGGGTGAACCCGGTGACCAGCCGGTGCGCTGGCTGGTGGCCAAGCCCGTTCGGTTGCTCACCTGGGCGCTGGTCGCGGCCACGCTCGTCGTCGTCATCCTCGGGGTGATCACCACCGGCAGCGGCCCGCATTCGGGCGATGCCGACGTAGTCGTGCGATTCGGATTCGACCCACGTACCGTCGCGTGGCTGCATGCCGATTCGGTGCTGCTTTTCCTCGGTTTGACGATAGGCCTGCTGGTGACCGCGCACGTCGCCTCGGCTCCGCGTCGACTCACCAAGCGGATCGTGGTCTTGCTCGCGATCTCCCTCGTGCAGGGTTTCCTCGGTTATTCCCAGTACTTCACGGGACTGCCGGAGTTACTCGTCTCGTTGCACGTCTTGGGGGCGGTACTGGTGTGGATCGCCGTGCTCTTCCTACCGCCCACTCTGCGCAGCCGGGGTGTCGACAACGGCCGCGATACGGGTACCGAGCCGGCTATGGCTCGGGGCTCGGCGGCTTCGCTTTAGCTCTAGGCGACGAACGGGTCGAGTCCGACGAGCAGGAACAGCACCGCCAAGTACGTGATCGAGCCGTGGAACAACCGCATGGACTGCTTCAAGGACCGTGCTGAGTACTCCTGATCGTTCGACGAATCCACCTGCCCGTCGACCGCCGCCACGACTGCGCCACGCGCATCGTCACGGATGCTGCTCCAGAGCCGATAGGCCTGGACCAGGAACGCTGCCCCCAACACGGTCGCCCCGATGCCGTATACCCAACCCATCGGCGCGATGACGATCAGTGCCAGCGAGGTGCCGACCATCACCCACGAGTAGGCCACGATGTGCCGAGCGACGCTCCGCGGACTGCGCACCGCCGGGAGCATGGGGATGTCGGCGGCCCGGTAGTCCTCGCGGTACTTGATCGCCAGCGGCCAGTAGTGCGGTGGTGTCCACCAGAAGACGATCAGGAACAACACGACCGGGGTCCAATTCAAGGATCCGGTCACCGCGCTCCACGCGATCAGGACCGGCATGCAGCCAGCGGCTCCACCCCAGACGATGTTCTGGTCGGTGCGCCGCTTGAGCAACATGGTGTAGCCGACCGCGTAGCCGAGGATGGCCACGCCGGCGAGCAGGGCGGATAGCGGATTGGCCAGCACCGTGAGGGTCGTGATGCTCAGCGCGCTGAGCACCAGGCCCTGGATGAATCCGGCCGACATCGACACCTGACCGGTCACGGCCGGCCGCTTGGTGGTGCGGTGCATCACCGAGTCGATATCCCGGTCGTACAGGGAATTGAAGGTGTTGGCCGCCCCCGCGGCGAACGCCCCGCCGATCAGGACCGCGATCGTGGCTCGCCACGTGGGTAGACCCCGAGCGGCGAGGAACATAGTGGGCAGTGCCGTGACCAGCAGTAACTCGATGATCCGTGGCTTGGTGAGGGCGATGTGCGCCCGCAGGCGGTCAGCGAAGGTCGGTCGCGTGGCGATAGGGCCTTCGGTTTTGCCGACGAGCGCCACGCTGGACTCCTTACCGATCGGTGCTGGGCCATTTCTTGAAACGTCGTTCATTTAATCACGAGAGCGTACTAGCCGATCGCCCTCGAGAACAGCATCACCCGCACGCGGGATCACGCTCGTATCTCGATGCTACTTCCCCTAGGCTCTCGGCGTGCCTTCCGCCGCCGATTCACCTGCCACCGACCTGTCCTGGAGTCCCGAGGACTCCCGTGCCGTCACCTACCTGCGAGCACTGGCTATGGATGCCGTGCAGCAGGCCGGCAACGGCCACCCCGGAACCGCCATGGCGCTCGCCCCCGCGGCCTACCTGCTGTTCCGCGACTACGTCCGCCATGATCCTTCCGATCCCACCTGGCTCGGCAGGGATCGTTTCGTCCTATCAGCGGGGCACTCGAGCCTGACCCTGTACAGCCAGTTGTTCCTATCTGGCTACGGCCTGGAGTTGGACGACCTTCGCGCCTTCCGTACTTGGGGTTCGGCGACCCCCGGTCACCCCGAGTACGGCCACACCCCCGGGGTGGAGACCACCACCGGGCCGCTCGGCCAAGGCATAGCGACCGCCGTCGGGATGGCGATGTCCACCCGATTCGAGCGCGGGCTGTTCGACCCCGCCGGCGATGGCGGCAGTTGCTTCGATCACCGGATCTGGGTCATCGCCTCCGACGGTGACCTGGAGGAAGGCATCTCCGCGGAGGCCTCCTCGTTGGCCGGTCGGCAACGCCTGGCGAACCTGTGCGTCATCTGGGACGACAACCGCATCTCCATCGAAGGCGATACGGGCGTCGCTATCGACGAGGACGTCGTCGCGCGGTACCGCGCCTACGGCTGGCACGTGCACGAGGTCGATGCGCTGGCCTCGGGCGATGTGGACCTCGAGGGGCTCGATGCGGCCTTGCGCGCCGCAGCCGGGACATCGGATCGACCCACCTTCATCCGGATGCGCACGACCATCGCGTGGCCGGCACCCACCGCGCAGGGCACCGCGAAGTCGCACGGAGCGGCGTTGGGCGCCGATGAGGTCGCCGCCACCAAACGCGAACTCGGCCTAGACCCCGAAGCGCACTTCGCCTTCGATGAGTCGTTGTTGGATTCGATCCGCACTTCGCGCGCCGAACGCGCCCGCGTCGAGCGGGAGCAGTGGGAGCGGGACTACCGGGCCTGGCGTGCGGACGATCCCGACCGGGCCGCTTTACTGGATCGCCTGCTGGCCCACGACCTTCCCGCCGGTCTCACCGAGGCGCTCCCGGTCTACGAAGCAGGAGCCGGTGTGCCGACCCGTAAGGCATCCGGCGAGACCATCAACGCCCTCGCGGGGGTCATGCCCGAGTTGTGGGGAGGTTCGGCCGATCTCGCCGAATCGAACAACACCACCATCGACGGGGCCTTGAGCTTCCTGCCCGAAAGCACCGACACCTCCTCCCCCTACGGCCGGATCATCCACTTCGGTATCCGCGAACACGCCATGGGTGCGATCGTCAACGGCATCGCCCTCGACGGACTCACCCGACCCTTCGGGGGCACGTTCCTGGTCTTCAGCGATTACATGCGCGGTGCGGTGCGGCTAGCAGCGCTGATGCAGGTGCCGAGCACCTTCGTGTGGACGCACGATTCCATCGGACTCGGTGAGGACGGCCCGACGCACCAGCCCATCGAGCACCTATGGTCCTTGCGCGCCATCCCCGGTTTCGCGGTGTGCCGACCGGCCGATGCCCAGGAGACCGCGGCGGCGTGGTCCGCCATCGTGCACCAGCAGGCCCCGGTCGGTCTCGTCTTGACGCGGCAAGCGGTTCCGGTGGCACCCACCCCCGTCGACGAGGTCCGCGAGGGCGTTCGCCGCGGTGGCTACCTCGTTCGCCGCGCAACCGGCGCCGGGCCCGCGGCCGCGTTGATCCTGGCAACCGGATCGGAGGTGCACATCGCCTTGGCGGCTGCCGAGACGCTGGCCGCCGAAGGAATCGAGACCGACGTCGCGAGCCTGCCGTGCCTGGAATGGTTCGAGGCGCAAAGTCGCGAGTACCGCGATTCGATCCTCGATCCGACGATCACCGCGCGGGTTGCGGTCGAAGCCGGGTCACCGCAAGGCTGGTACCGATACGTCGGGATGCAAGGGGCTGTCGTGGGCATCGATCATTTCGGGGCGAGCGCCTCCGGTTCGACGTTGTTCGAGGAATTCGGCATCACGGCCGCGGCGGTGGCCGACCGCGTGCGCGGGCTTCTGGCATGAGTGGCATGAGTGCCGCCGTCCTACGCGAACTCGCGGCCGCCGGCGTCAGCCTGTGGCTCGACGATCTCGACCGCACCCGGCTCGAACCCGATCGGGTCGACGGCGGACTCGGTCACCTCATCGAGGCCTACTCGATCTGCGGGGTCACGACCAACCCGACCATCTTCGATCGCGCCGTGGGCTCGGGAACCGATGCCTACGACGAACAACTCCGCCAACTCGCCGCGAGGTCGGTGGGCGTCGACGACGCCATCCGCACCATCACCACCGACGACGTTCGCGCTGCGTGCGACATCTTGCACCCGGTCTGGGCGCAAACCGGTGGCAAGGACGGTCGGGTCTCCATCGAGGTGGATCCGCGGCTCGCCCACGATCCCGAGGGCACCATCGAGCAGGCCCGGGAGTTGTGGCACCTAGTCGATCGTCCGAACGCGATGATCAAGATCCCCGCCACCGAAGCCGGCCTGCCGGCCATCTCACAGACCCTGGCCCAGGGCATCAGCGTCAACGTCACCTTGATCTTCTCGATCCAGCGCTACCGGGAAGTGATGACAGCGCACGCCGAGGGCCTACGACGAGCCGCCGCCGCCGGCCACGATGTATCGGCCATCGAGTCCGTCGCGTCCTTCTTCGTCAGCCGCGTGGACACCGCCATCGACGGCATCCTCGATTCCCTCGACGATCCGCGGGCCGGTTCATTACGCGGCCGCGCCGCCATCGCGAACGCGCGACTGGCCTGGCAGGCCTACATCGACCACTGCGCGAGCGAGGATTGGCAGCAGTTGCACGCCCTCGGCGCCCGACCGCAGCGGCCGCTGTGGGCCAGCACCGGAGTGAAGGATCCGACCTACGACCCCGACCGCTACGTCGTCGAACTCGTCGCGCCGGGCTGCGTCAACACCCTGCCCGAGGCCACCTTGATGGCCGTCGCGGAGCACGGGCGCTTCAGTGGCGACACCGTCAGCGGAACAGCCGAGCAGAGCACCGCGGTGATCGAAGGACTCGCCGACCTCGGTATCGATATCGAGCGAGTCTGCGCGGAGTTGGAAACCGCCGGCGTGCGCTCTTTCATCGACTCCTGGGAAGCGCTGCGCAGCACAGTCGAGTCCGCACTCAAGCGCCGCGGCCGATGACCAATCCGCTGCGCTCGGCGGCCGATACCCGGTTGCCTCGGGTGGCGGGTCCGTGCGCCATCGTGCTGTTCGGCGTCACCGGTGACCTCGCCCGCAAGAAGGTGATGCCGGCGATCTACGACCTAGCCGCCCGCGGCCTGCTGCCACCGGGCTTCGCGCTCGTGGGCTTCGCGCGCCGGGATTGGGAGGATCAGGACTTCGCGCAGACCGTCCGTGAGGCGGTCGCCGAGCACTCCCGTACCGGTTTCGACCCCGCCACCTGGGAACGCCTGGCCGAGGGCATCCGGTTCGTAGCCGGCGACGCCTCCGATCCCGAGGCCTACCGCCGTCTCGGAGATGCGATCTCGACCCTCGACGCCGAACGCGGCACCGGCGGCAACCACGCCTTCTACCTGTCCATCCCGCCGTCGGTGTTCCCCACCGTGCTCACCCAGCTCCAGGAAAGCGGCTTGGCCGAGCCACCGCATCCGCAGGCGTGGCGCCGGGTGGTGATCGAGAAGCCCTTCGGGCACGACCTAGCCAGCGCCGAGGAGCTCGACCAGCTCGTCGATGACGTCTTCCCGCCCGAATCGGTGTTCCGCATCGATCATTACCTCGGCAAGGAGACGGTGCAGAACATCCTCGCGGTGCGTTTCGCGAACGCCATGTTCGAGCCGCTGTGGAACGGCAATTTCGTCGACAACATCCAGATCACCATGGCCGAGGACATCGGTATCGGGGGTCGCGCCGGTTACTACGACGGCATCGGTGCCGCCCGCGACGTCATGCAGAACCATCTGCTGCAACTGCTCGCGCTGACGGCTATGGAGGAGCCGTTGACCTTCTCCGCCGCCGACGTACGGGCCGAGAAGACCAAGGCGTTGGCTGCCGTGCGCCTGCCCGCGGATATCGACGCGCACACCTCCCGAGGGCAGTACGCCGCGGGTTGGCAGGGTGGACTGCCGGTCGCTGGGTTCCTCGAGGAGGAGGGCATCTCCCCCGATTCGACCACTGAGACCTACGCGGCCGCCCGATTCGATGTGGACACCCGACGGTGGGCGGGCGTTCCGTTCTACCTGCGCACGGGCAAGCGACTCGGTCGCCGGGTCACCGAGGTCGCGGTCGTCTTCAAGCGCGCGCCCCACTCTCCTTTCCCCGAGCGCAGCGTGTCCGAGTTGAGCAACAACGCCCTGGTGTTCCGGATCCAGCCCGATGAGGGGATCACGGTCCGTTTCGGCTCGAAGGTGCCCGACACCCAGTCCATCGAGGTCCGTGACGTCACCATGGACTTCCAATACGGGGAGTCCTTCGCCGACACCAGTCCGGAGGCCTACGAGCGTTTGATCCTGGACGTCCTCCTCGGCGATCCACCGCTGTTCCCGGATCGGTCCGAAGTGGAGTTGTCCTGGTCGATCATCGACCCCATGTTGGAGCGCTGGGCCGAGCAGGGCCGGCCGGAGGAGTACGCCTCCGGTGGCTGGGGTCCGCAGTCGGCCTATCGGATGATCGAACGCGACGGTCGAATGTGGCGGCGGCCATGATCCGACTCGAGGACACCAGCGGCGCGGAGGTCGCCGCGGCCATCGCCGCCGAACGTCACCGGCAAGGATCGCCCACCACCGGGATGGTCCTGACCTTGCTGATCATGGCCGACGAGGAGCACCAGGAAGAGGCCACCTCGGCAGCCGTGCGGGCGGCCCGTCAGCATCCGATGCGCATCATCACGGTCATCCCCCGTCCGTCGAGTGCGCCCGCCCCGGCGCGACTGGACGCCTTGGTCTCGGTCGGGGGCGACGACGGTCCCGGTGAGTTGGCGATCTTGCGACTGCGCGGCTCACTGGCCGAGCACGCCGGTTCGGTCGTGATTCCGCTTCTGCTCGCCGACACCCCGATCGTCGCCTACTGGCCCGGCACCCCACCACCGGATCCCAGCGTCGATCACATCGGTCGGCACGCAACGCGCAGGATCACCGATGCCACCATGGCTTTGGATCCGAACGCGGCGTTGCGGGCCCGAGCATCGAGCTACGCCCCGGGGGACAGCGATCTCGCGTGGACCAGGCTCACCGCCTGGCGCACCGTCCTGGCCGGCTCGCTGGATACGCACCCGACACCGCACGTCGAGGAGGTGGTGATCGAGGCCGGTTCCGCGCTACCGACGGCACACCTGCTCGGTGCCTGGTTGGGGCTACGGCTGGCGGTACCGGTTCGGATCGTCGAGGTGGACAGCACGCATATCGAAGCGGTCACGTTGGCCACCCCGGAGGGACCCATCGACGTGCGACGACGGGCCGCGTCGAGTTCGGCGCGTGACCACGTGCACGACGACGGGCGTTGGCAGAACGCCACCTTGTCCCGACCGGGCGCACCCGCGACCGGGATCATGCTCCCGATCCGTGGCCTCGATGAGTTGCTCGCAGAGGAACTACGGCACCTCGCCCCGGACAGCGAATACGGCGCAGTGGTGCGATCTATGGCTGCTTCGGGATCTAGCTGAGTCGGTCGAGCGCCTCTTGCAAGATCGCGGCGCCGTCCTTGTCCGAACGGCGTTCCTTCACGTAGGCCAGATGGGTCTTGTAGGGCTCGATCTTGGGGGCGTCGGGCGGGTTGTCCTTGTCGGTACCGGCCGGTAGTCCGCACCTCGGGCAATCCCACTCATCGGGGATTTCGGCATCGGAGGCGAAACTCGGGCGGGACTCGTGCTGGTTGGCGCACCAGAAGGACATGTGGATGCGCGGTGCCGCCTCGCCCCGCTCGGCCTCCCCCATCGGTCCGGCGCCTACTCGACTGCCCCGGATCGCGCTGCCACCTGCCATGGAATTCTCCTGTCGCCTGTGTTCTTCCGTTGTTGCATTGTTGCTTTGTCGCTTCGTTGCGCGCATCCGTTCGCGGGGAACGGATGGTCTTGCTAGGTACTGATGATCAGACCGACGGCCACGATGCTCGCGGCCCAGATCAATCCGATGCCCACGGTGAGCCGGTCGAGGTTCTTCTCCGCGACCGACGAACCACCGATCGAGGAGGAGACGCCGCCGCCGAAGAGGTCGGACAGTCCGCCGCCCTTGCCGCGGTGCAACAAGATCAACACGATCAACAGCGCGCTGGTGATGACCAAGAGCACGGCGAGGACGATGGTCAGGACGGTGATCATGAGGCTGCCAACGATACCCGGGGGTGCTAGGCAATCGGCGCAGGGTGCAGCCGGTAGCGCACGATGCCGATGAACTCGTCGGCATCCAGCGAGGCGCCACCGACCAAGGCTCCGTCCACATCCGGCTGGGCCATGATCTGTGCGACATTGCTGGCCTTGACCGATCCGCCGTACAAGATCCGCACGGACTCACCCACCGAGGCGTCCCGTTCGGCGATGTCGGCCCGGATAGCAGCGCACACTTCCTGGGCGTCCTCCCCGGTGGCGACTTCACCGGTGCCGATCGCCCACACCGGCTCGTAGGCGATCACCAGGTCCGCGATCTGGGTGTCGCTCAGGCCAGCCAGGGAACCACGCACCTGTTCGAGCACGTACTCGACGTGCTGCCCGGACTGGCGAACCTCCAGACCCTCCCCCACGCACACGATCGGGACTATCTCGTTCGCGATCGCCGCGGCCGCCTTGGCGGCGACGAGCGCATCGTCCTCACCGTGGTACTGCCGACGTTCGCTATGGCCGACCGCCACGAAGGTGCACCCGAGCTTGGCCAGCATCGCTCCGGAGACCTCACCGGTGTACGCCCCCGAGCCGTGCACCGAGATGTCCTGTGCTCCGTAGGCGATGTCGTAGTGATCACCCTCCACGAGGGTTTGCACACTGCGGATATCGGTGAACGGCGGCAAGACGGCGACCTCCACCGCCTCGAGGTCCTCGTCGTCGAGGCCGAACGCGAGTTTTTGCACCAGCGCGATCGCCTCGAAGTGGTTGAGGTTCATCTTCCAGTTACCAGCCATCAGGGGTTTGCGGCTGCTCATGCACTGTCCTCCAAGACGGTGAGCCCGGGGAGCTCCTTGCCCTCCAGGAATTCCAAACTCGCTCCCCCTCCGGTACTGATGTGATCGATGGCCGATTCCTCGATGCCGAGGGTGCGGATCGCGGCAGCGGAGTCACCGCCACCGACCACCGTCATGCCCGGTGCGGCGGCCATCGCTTCGGCGACCGTGCGCGTGCCCGACGCGAACGGCGTCATCTCGAAGACCCCCATCGGTCCATTCCATACGACGGTTCCGGCCGCTGCGATCCGCTCGGCGTAGCGCTTCGCGGTCGCCGGTCCGATGTCCAAGCCCATCCAGCCGTCGGGGATCGCCACGGCCGGCACGACACGCACCTGCGCATCCGCCGCGAACCGATCGGCCACCACTACGTCCACCGGTAGGGCCACCTCGATCCCACGGCGCTCCGCTTGTTCGAGGAAGCCTTCGACCACCGGGATCTGGTCGGACTCCAGCAGCGAGTCACCCACCGAATAGCCCTGCGCCGCCAGGAACGTGAAGGCCATCCCGCCGCCGATCAACAACCGGTCGACGCGAGGGATCAAGTTGCCGATGACCGAGAGCTTGTCGCTCACCTTGGAACCACCGAGTACGACGACGTACGGCCGCGCCGGGTCACCGAGCAGCGAGCCGAACACTTCCGATTCCCGTTGCACGAGCCGGCCGGCGGCGCTGGGCAGCAAGCGGGCGATATCGGTGACCGATGCTTGCTCACGGTGCACCACGCCGAAGCCGTCGGAGACGTAGATGTCGCCGAGTTCGGCGAGTTCGCCGGCCAGGGCGGCGCGCTCGAGTGGGTCCTTGCTCGTTTCGCGCGGATCGAAGCGGATGTTCTCGAGCAGCACCATCTCCCCCGGGCTCACCCGCTCGAGCAGCGTGCGTGCCTGGTCGATGTCGGCCGCGAGATCGACCACCGTGCCGAGGTACTGCGAGAGGGCCTCCGCGACGGGGGCCAGGCTCAACGACGGATCGACGCTGCCCTTGGGTCGGCCGAGGTGGGCGATCAGCAACACCCGGGCACCTTGATCACGCAGGTAGTCCAAGGTCGGCAGCGCCGCCTCGATGCGCCCGGGGTCGGTGATGATCCGGTTGCCGGATTCGTCGTCGGCGAGTGGGACGTTGAAGTCGACCCGGACGATGACGACCTTCCCGGCGACATCGAGGTCCTCGAGTGCGTGCATATTCAGAGCTTGGAGCCCACGAGTCCGACGAGGTCCACCAGGCGGTTGCTGTAACCCCACTCGTTGTCGTACCAGCCGAGCACCTTGACCATGTTGCCGTTCGCGTTGGTCATCCCCGCATCGAAGACGCACGATGCCGGATCGGTCACGATGTCGGTGGAGACGATCGGGTCCTCGGTGTACTGCAAGATCCCCTTCATCGGCCCCTCGGCTGCCTTCTTGACCACCTCGTTGATCTCCTCCTTGGTGGCTGCGGTCTTCAATTCGACGGTCAAGTCGGTGGCCGAACCGGTGGGGACCGGAACGCGCATCGCGTAGCCGTCCAACTTGCCCTTCATGTGCGGCATCACCAACGCGATGGCCTTCGCTGCACCGGTGCTCGTGGGGATCATGTTGATGGCGGCGGCCCGTGCCCGACGCAGGTCGCTGTGCGGGAAATCCAGGATCCGTTGATCGTTCGTGTAGGCGTGGATGGTCGTCATCAGGCCGCGCTCGATGCCGAAGGCGTCGTCGATGGCCTTGGCCATCGGTGCCAGGCAGTTCGTCGTGCACGAGGCGTTGGAGATGATGACGTCGGTCGCGGGGTCGTAGTCGGCGTCGTTCACACCCATCACGATGGTGATGTCCTCGCCCTTGGCGGGTGCGGAGATGATCACCTTCTTGGCGCCTGCGGTGACGTGCTTGCGGGCGTCGTCGGCGTTGGTGAAGATGCCGGTCGACTCGACCACCACATCGGCTCCGACCTCACCCCACGGTAGGGCCGCCGGATCCTTCTCGGCGAAGACCGGGATGCTGCGCCCATCGACGACGATCGCGCCCTCCGCCGCTTCCACGGGGATGCCGATGCGCCCGAGGACGGAGTCGTACTTCAGCAGGTGGGCGAGGGTTCCGGTATCGGTGAGGTCGTTGATGCCGACCACCTCGACGTCCGCTCCACTGACGAGCAGCGCCCGGAAGAAGTTGCGTCCGATGCGTCCGAATCCGTTGATGCCGACCTTGGTGGTCACAGGTTCTCCTTGGGATAGAGCCGTTCAGGGCTGGTGCGTCGGTGCACCCGAACGGTTATTCGGTTCGCCACCGACGGTGCTTACAGGGCTCACATTCTAGTGACGAAGGTAACGGCCATGTGAAGTCGACGCGTCAATCGTCGGTCAACTCCGCATCCTCGAGAGCAGCCTCGGTATCGGCGATGCCCAATTCGCCGGCGCGCTTGTCGGCGAGGGCCAGCAATCGCCGGATACGGCCGGCGATGGCGTCCTTGGTCATCGGAGGGTCGGCGAGCGCGCCCAACTCCTCCAAGCTCGCTTGCTGGTTGTCCATCCGCAGCCGACCCGCCACCACCAGGTGTTCGGGGGCATCGTCTCCCAGGATCTCCAGGGCGCGCCCCACGCGGGCGCCGGCAGCCACCGCGGCCCGCGCCGAACGGCGCAAGTTGGCGTCGTCGAAGTTCGCGAGTCGGTTGGCCGTTGCGCGCACCTCGCGGCGCATCCGGCGCTCTTCCCAGGCCAAGACGGACTCGTGGGCACCCATCCGGGTTAGCAGCGCTCCGATGGCATCCCCGTCCCGGATGACGACCCGATCGACTCCGCGCACCTCGCGTGACTTGGCGGCGATCCCCAGGCGGCGGGCCGCGCCCACCAGTGCCAGGCCCGCTTCGGGCCCGGGTGCGGTCACCTCGAGCGAGGACGACCTGCCCGGTTCGGTGAGCGATCCATGCGCCAAGAACGCCCCGCGCCACGCCGCTTCGCAGTCGCACAGCCCGCCGGCCACGATCGCCGGGGGCAGGCCGCGCACCGGGCGCCCACCCGCATCGACGATGCCGGTCTGCTTGGCCAGTGCCTCGCCACCGGTGCTGACCCGTACCAGGTAGCGGGTGCCCTTCTTGATGCCCGAGCCCTGGACCATCGCGATCTCGCTGTCGTGGCCGTAGACGTCGAAGATGTCCTTGCGGAGCCGACGGGCGGTGGCGCCGGCGTCGACATCGGCCTCGATCACGATCGATCCGCCGACGATGTGCAGCGCACCCGCGAAACGCAACAAGGTCGCGACCTCGGCCTTGCGGCAGCACGTCTTGGTGACCTCTACCCGGCTGAGTTCATCCTTCACCGCAGCCGTCATCGCCATAGTGCACGCGCCCTTCTCATCAGGCCAGAACCGTATCGAAGACGCGGGAGAGCTTGTGCGGGTCATGGCGATCCCCGAACCCGGCCACATCCGCGAGGATCAATTCCGCGCCCCACTCCTTGCACGCATCCATCAACTCCGTGCGCGTACTAGCAGCGCCGACGTGACGCTGATCGGCCAGTACGAGATCGCACCGCAGTTCCGGCGCGTGCGCGCGAAGCGCCTCGATGTGCTCGGCGGGTGAGAAGTCACCCGTCTCGCCTTCTTGCGGATCGAGGTTCAAGACCACGATCCTGCGCCCCGGCGCCGAGGCCACCGCAGCCCCGAGTTCGGGAAGCACCAGATGCGGCATCACGGAGGTGAACCACGAACCCGGACCCAGGACGATGGCGTCCGCGGCTGCCACGGCTTGCAGCGCGGCGTCGCATGGACGGGCATCCGCGGGCTCCAACCAAACCCGCTCCACTCGGCCCGGTGTGGTGGCGATCTCGACTTGACCGGCCACATCCGTGATCGCATCCGGCTCGGCCGGATCATGACCGCGGATTCGCGCCCGGATACCCAGCGGCTCCAGGCTGCACGGCAGCACGCGCCCGACCGCCCCGACGAGCGAACCGAGTTCCGCCAGCCCCGCCACCGGATCGCCGGTGCGCTCCCACAGCGCGGCCATCAGGACGTTGCCGACCGCATGACCGCCGAGTTCACCGGTTCCCGGGAAACGGAATTGCAGCACCTCGGCCCAGTCGCGGGCGCTGGGTTCATCGGCGCACAGCGCCGCCACGGCCATGCGCAGGTCACCGGGCGGCAGGATCCCGAATTCCCGACGCAGTCGACCACTGGAGCCGCCGTCGTCGGCTACCCCGACGATCGCGGTGAGGCGATCGGTGACGCGACGCAATGCCCGCAGACTGACCGCGAGCCCGTGCCCACCACCCAAGGCGACGACGGACGGCGCAATCCGGGCGGATGGGGCGGTCGTGGCATCGCTGCCGACTCCCACCACTATTCGCTACTCCTTGCCTAGGTCCCGGTGCTCGATGCCGATGAGCACGTCGGGGGTTTCCAACATCGAAGCCAGCGCCTCGGTCAATGCCACGCTGCGGTGCTTGCCACCGGTGCAGCCGACAGCGACCGTGACGAAGCGTTTGCCCTCGCGCAGGTAGCCGTCTCGGGTCGTTCGCACGAGCGCGGCGAGGTGGTCGAGGAATTGCCGCGCCCCGTCACCGGCGAACACGGCATCGGACACCGCAGGATCCAAACCCGTGCGATCACGCAGCGCTTCGTCCCAGTACGGGTTCGGCAGGAAGCGGGCATCGGCCACCATGTCGGCATCGACCGGGATCCCGTGCTTGAAGCCGAAGGACATCACGGTGATCCGCAGTCGCTCATCGGGATGGGCGAACGCCGCATCCATCTCGCGGCGCAGCTCGTGCACGTTCAGGTTCGTGGTGTCGATGACCAGGTCGGCCTGCGAACGCAGGTCACCGAGGACGAGTCGTTCCCGGCGGAGCCCATCGAGGATCCGCGCCCCTTCCTGCAGCGGGTGCGGACGACGCGATGACTCGAAGCGGCGAACCAGTGACTCCTCGGATGCCTCGAGGAACACCACGCCCACTCGCACGCCGTCGGCTCGAAGACCCTCCATCGCCTCGGCCAACTGCGGGAAGAACGATCCTCCCCGGGCATCCACCACCACCGCGACCCGATCGACATCGGGGTTCTGGGCGGCCACGTCGATGACGGAACCGAGCAGCATCGGGGGGATGTTGTCGATGACGAACCAGCCGGCGTCCTCCAGGGCCCGGGCGGCGGTCGAGCGGCCCGCGCCGGACATGCCGGTCACCAGGAGGACGTCGAAATCCGACTCCCGATCACCCATGGTCGACTCCCGCCTCGACGACCGGCCCTTGCTCCGGACCGCCCGAGGGGCCCGACGCTAGCGCCTCCACGATCGTGCCGGCCAGCGCGGGACCGATCCCGGGCACCGCCTGCAACTCCTGCTGCGAAGCCGCCTTGATCGCCTTCACCGAACCGAAGTGCTTCAACAGGGCCTTGGCCTTGACCTTCCCGAGCCCGGGAACCGAATCCAACGCACTGCCGCGGGAGCGGGCCGCCCGTCGCTTGCGATGGAAGGCGATCGCGGTTCGGTGCGCTTCGTCGCGGACGCGCTGCAGCAGGTACAACGCCTCGCTGGTGCGGGGCAAGATGATCGGATCGGCGCAATCCGGAGCCCACACCTCCTCGAGTCGTTTCGCTAGTCCGACGACCGGGATGTCCCCCGCCCCGACCTCGGTCAGCGCGAGCCTGGCCGCCGCGACCTGGGGCGCGCCGCCGTCGATCACCAAGAGCCCCGGTGGGTAGGCGAATGTGGAACGTGCGGGTGCGATCTCCTCCTGGGTGTCCGGCTGTGTTGAAGGGGTGGCCTCCTGACGCGGGGCGAATCGCCGCTCGACCACTTCGCGCACCGATGCGAGGTCATCGGCACCGGGAGTGCGGATGGCGAATGTCCGGTAGTCGCTCTTGCGCGGCAAGCCGTCCTCGAACACCACGAGCGACGCGACGGTGTCGGTGCCCTGCAGCGTGGAGATATCGATGCACTCGATACGCAGCGGCGCTTCGGCGAGGTCGAGGTATTCCTGCAGTTCGGACAAGGCCTCGCTGCGCGCGGTCAGATCGTTTGATCTCTTGAGCCGATGCCGGGACAGGGCGTCGGCGGCGTTAGTGAGCGCGGTATCCATCAAGGCGCGCTTGTCACCCCGTTGGGGTACCCGCAACTCCACCGGGCCACCGCGACGGTCACTGAGCCATTGTTCGAGCGCCGAGGCGTCCGCCACCTCTCCTGATACCAACACCTCGCGGGCCGGTCGGGCGCTGTCGATCTCCACGCCGGTGCGATCCCGACCCGCGTAGACCTGCTGCACGATCCGCTCGAGGTAGCCCCCGAACGGTAGGTCCTCCGCCTTCTCGACGATCAAGCTGCGTTCCCCGGTGAGCCGACCGTCTCGCACATGGAATATCTGCACACCGAGTTCGAGGGGATCGTCGTGGACAGCCAGCAGGTCGGCATCGGTACCGTCGGATAGGACGACGGCGTTACGTTCCATCGCCCGACGTAACGCACCGAGTCGGTCGCGCAACCGCGCCGCCTCCTCGTAGTCCTGTCGCTCGGCGGCGGCGCGCATGGATTCCTCGAGGGCCCGCACGAACGGGCGGGTATTGCCGCTGAGGAAACGGCACATGTCATCCACCCGCTCGCGGTAATCCTGCTCGTCGATGCGTCCCACGCAGGGTGCGGCGCATTTGTCGATGTAGCCCAGCAGGCACGGGCGGCCCATCTGCGCGGCCCTGCGGTAGACGCCGTCCCGACAGGTACGCACCCCGAATACCTTGGACAGTTCATCGAGAGTCTCGCGAATCGCCCAGGCATGGGCGTACGGTCCGAAGTACCGGGTTCCCTTGCGCTTCGGCTCGCGCACCACCGACGCCCGCGGGAACTTCTCCCCGACCGTCACCGCGAGGTAGGGGTAGGACTTGTCGTCGCGGTACTTGACGTTGAACCGCGGATCGAATTCCTTGATCCAGGTGAACTCCAGCGCGAGCGCCTCGACCTCGTTGGCGACCACGACCCAATCCACCGAAGCCGCCGCCTGCAGCATGGATTGCGTGCGCGGGTGGAGCGAGGCGAAGTCCGCGAAGTAGGAGTTCAGCCGGGACCTCAGGGAGCGGGCCTTGCCTACGTAGACGACGCGACCATGCTCGTCCCGGAACCGGTAGACGCCCGGTTCCGTCGGGATGGTTCCCGGCGCCGGACGATACGTCGAAGGGTCGGCCATGGGCGCCTCAGCCCAAGATGACCGAGTCCCCCTCGACCGCGATGTCGACGGGTGGCAGCCCTTGACGGGCCGGGCCCTGGATGACCGAGCCGTCCTGGGCGCTGAAGAGCGAACCATGGCAGGGGCACAGGATCTCGTTGGCCTCCACCGATGCCACCAGGCATCCCTGGTGCGGGCACACGGCGCTGAAGCACTTGATATCCCCGGCAGCAGGTTGCGTGACGACGACGGCCGGATCCGGGAACACGACGCCGCCCTCGACCGGCACCTCCGAGACGGCTACCAGAGCATCGCCCTGATCCTGCTGGACCTCCTCCTCGGCGATGTCCTCGGCGACCTCGGCCTCCTCGGCGGTCTCGTCAGCGGTCTCCGCCTCGCTGGGAGACGGTGCTGCGGTCTCCTCGGTGGCCGAACCACCTCCACCGCATGCAACCAAGATCCCGCCTACGGCCACCAGGCCGCCGCCGGCGATGACTTCCCTACGACCCACTGTTCTCGACATGCCGCCAGCGTACGTCAGGTCAGCGGCGTCGGCTCGCTCGGCGTTTCGTCGTGGCAGCGGACTTGCGAGCCGGCTTGTCGGCGGACCGCTCGAGCAACGGTGCCAGGAAACGGCCGGTGTGCGAGGCCTCGACCCGGGCGACTTCCTCCGGGGTTCCGGCGGCGACCACCGTGCCGCCTCCCGATCCACCCTCGGGTCCGAGGTCGATCAGGTAGTCGGCCGACTTCACGACATCGAGGTTGTGCTCGATCACGATGACCGTGTTGCCCTTGTCCACCAGCGATTGGAGTACCCCGAGCAACTTGCGGATGTCCTCGAAGTGCAGACCGGTGGTCGGCTCGTCCAGGACGTAGACGGTGCGGCCGGTGGAACGCTTCTGCAATTCGCTCGCGAGCTTCACGCGTTGCGCCTCCCCACCGGACAGAGTCGGCGCGGACTGCCCCATGCGCACGTAGCCCAGCCCGACGTCCACCAAGGTGGCCAGGTGCCTGGCTATCGCCGGTACCGCCTCGAAGAAGTCCCAGGCCTCCTCGATCGGCATATCGAGGACCTCGGCGATCGTCTTGCCCTTGTAGTGCACCTCGAGGGTTTCCCGGTTGTACCGGGCTCCGTGACATACCTCGCAGGGAACGTAGACATCCGGCAGGAAGTTCATCTCGATCTTGATGGTGCCGTCGCCGCTGCAGGCCTCGCACCGGCCACCCTTGACGTTGAAGCTGAAGCGCCCCGGCTGGTAACCGCGAACCTTCGCCTCCGGAGTGGCGGCGAACAGCTTGCGGATGTGGTCGAAGACCCCGGTGTAGGTGGCCGGGTTGCTGCGCGGCGTGCGCCCGATGGGGCTCTGGTCGACGTGCACCACCTTGTCGATGTCCTCGGTCCCGGTCACCTTCGTGTGCTTGCCCGGCACCACTCGGGCACCGTTGAGGTCGCGCGCCAAGACCGCGTAGAGGATGTCGTTGACCAAGGTGGACTTGCCGGATCCACTGACCCCGGTCACGCACACGAGGTTGCCCAACGGGAACTTCGCCGTGACACCTTGCAGGTTGTGCTCCCGCGCACCGGTGACCGTCACCCAACCGCGCTCCTGGCCTCGCCGCTGCGGGGGTACCTCGATCTGCTTCGCACCCGACAGGTACTGGCCGGTCATCGATTCGGGGTTGTCCAGCAACTCCTCGACCGGCCCGTTCACCACGATCTGACCGCCGTGCTCACCGGCACCGGGACCGATATCCACGACCCAGTCCGCCGTGCGGATGGTGTCCTCGTCGTGTTCCACGACGATCAGGGTGTTGCCGAGGTCGCGAAGCCGGACCAAGGTGTCGATGAGTCGGTGGTTGTCGCGCTGGTGCAGCCCGATACTCGGCTCGTCGAGCACGTACAGCACGCCGACGAGACCCGATCCGATCTGGGTCGCCAGCCGGATCCGTTGCGCTTCGCCACCGGCGAGCGTGCCGGCCGCGCGATCCAAGGACAGGTAGTGCAATCCGACATCGACCAGGAACTGAAGTCGCTCGTTCACTTCCTTCAGCACCCGCGCGGCGATCGCGGCATCTCGTTCGGACAACGTCAACTCGCGTAGTACCTCCGCAGCCTCACCGATCGGTAGGGCTGCTACATCGGCGATCGAGCGTCCGGAGATCGTCACCGCGAGGGATAGGGGCTTGAGCCTGGTGCCGGCGCAGGCCGCGCAGGGCACCTCGCGCATGTAGCCCTCGAAGCGTTCGCGTGAGGCATCGGTCTCGGCCTCTGCGTGCCGCCGCTTGACGTACGGGATCACGCCCTCGTACTCGGTGTAGTAGGAGCGCCTGCGCCCGTAGCGGTTGCGGTACTGCACGTGGATGGGCTCGGCGTAGCCGTTCATGATGACCTTGCGGGCCTTCGCCGGGATCTTCTTCCACGGGGTTTCGACATCGATCTCGAGTTCCTCGGCGATCGCTTCGAGGAGCCGGTGGAAGTAACCGGACACCGTTCCCCGCGACCAGGGCGCGATAGCCCCTTCGGCCAAGGCGAGATCGGGGTCGGGAACCACGAGGTCGACGTCGACCTCCCGGGTGGTGCCCAAGCCCGAGCATTCCGGACAGGCGCCGAACGGGGAGTTGAAGGAGAACGAGCGCGGCTCGAGTTCCTCGAACGACAACCCGTCCCGCGGACAGGCCAGGTGTTCGGAGTAGACCTTCTCCCGACCCGGATCGGACTCATCGAGGTCCACGAAGTCCAACGAGACGTAACCGTGACCGAGCCCGAGCGCCGTTTCGATGCTGTCGGTCAATCGACGCCGAGATTCGGGGTTCACCGTGAGCCGATCGACGACCACCTCGACGGTGTGCTTCTCCTGCTTCTTCAAGCGGGGGACGTCGTCGAGTCCGTAGACCACGCCGTCCACGCGCACCCGGGAGTACCCCTGGGTCTGCAGTTGACGGAACAACTCCCCGTACTCGCCCTTGCGCTCCCGCACCAACGGTGCGAGCACCTGGAACTTGGTCTTCGCCGGCAACTCGAGGACCTGGTCGACGATCTGCTGCGGGGTCTGGCGGCTGATCGGATCCCCGCACACCGGGCAGTGCGGCTTGCCGATGCGGGCGTACAGCAACCGTAGATAGTCGTATACCTCGGTGATGGTGCCTACGGTCGAGCGCGGGTTGCGCGAGGTGGACTTCTGATCGATGGACACCGCCGGCGAGAGACCTTCGATGAAATCGACGTCGGGCTTGTCCATCTGACCGAGGAACTGGCGGGCATACGCCGACAGGCTCTCCACGTACCGACGCTGCCCCTCGGCGAAGATGGTGTCGAAGGCCAGTGAGGACTTGCCGGATCCGGATAGCCCGGTGAACACGACCAGCGCATCGCGCGGGATGTCCAAGGAGACGTCCTTGAGATTGTGCTCGCGCGCCCCTCGGACGACCAACTGATCGCCGACCACCGCAGCCCCTTCCCAGACGCCTGATCACGCGCGCGCCGTTTCGTCGCTATCGTGCCCGTGTGTATACCGGGAACGTCAGCGTAGGCGGTGCGGCGGACGTGCGCGAACTGCCGGACGTGATCATCAGCAAGCTGGCCGTGGGCGATATGGACAACAACGCCTACCTGCTGCGGTGTACCCGCACGGGCGCGCAGGTACTGATCGACGCCGCCGCCGAGCCCGAGCGCCTACTCGAACTCATCGGCCCCGATGGCCTCAGCGCCATCATCACTACGCATCGCCATCCCGACCACTGGGGAGCCCTCGAGTCGGTCGCGCAGGCCACCGGTGCACCCGTCTACGCCCATGCCGATGACGCCGATGGCATCGACGTCCCCATCGCGCACCGGGTTCGTGAAGGCGACGTGATCCCCGTTGGCGACTTCGCGCTCGGCACCATCCACCTGGTCGGCCACACCCCCGGCTCGCTAGTACTGGTCTACGACGATCCCACCGGGCACCACCACATCTTCACCGGCGATTGCCTGTTCCCCGGGGGTGTCGGGCGCACCTGGTCACCCGAGGATTTCGACTCCCTGTACGAGGGTGTGGTCTCCAAGATCTTCGATCGCTACGACGACGAGACCTGGATCTACCCCGGCCATGGCGCCGACACCATCCTCGGCGAAGAGCGCCCGCACCTCGCGCAATGGCGCGAACGCGGATGGTGAGGCACTCGTGAGCATCGGTGAAGCAACCACCGAGGCGGAACAAAGCCGCGCCGATCGGATCTGGAAGCACCTGACCGATCAGAATCCCGACCCGGACAACGCACGGCAGGTGAAGGCCGCCGAACGACTCCATGGTTACGAGAGCCGTACGGCGCTGACCATGGTGATCCTCGCCTTGGGCTATCTCGTGGCCTACTCGTTCTACGTCCTCGATCTGGACCTGACGTCTGGCGATCGGGCGAATCTCAACACCGTCATGAACGTCATCTGGGGCATCTTCATCGCGGACCTGACCATCCGCACCGTGTTGGCTCCGCGCCACATCGCCTACCTCGTGCACCATCCCATCGACGTCCTGGCGGTCGCTGTCCCGGCGTTCCGCGTGCTGCGGGTGCTCCGCGTGCTCACAGCCGGACAATGGCTCATCAGCCGTGGCAGTCGACTGCGTATCGGCCGCACCGCCACCGCCGTCGTGCTGGCCGTCATCTTCCTGACCTACCTCAGCGCCCTGGCGGTGTTGAACGCCGAACGCGGAGCCAAGGGCGCCACCATCGAGACCTTCGGCGATGGCATCTGGTGGTCGCTGGTCACGATGTCGACTGTCGGCTACGGCGACTACACACCCGTCACCACCAACGGCCGGATCATCGCCATCGGCGTCATGGTGGTGGGGATCTCGCTTCTCGGCCTGGTCGGTGCCTCCGTCGCATCCGCTGTGGTGAGCAGGTTGAGCGGCAAGCAGCAGCAGGGCCAAGACGAGGTCCGCAGTGAGATGAAGCAGTTGGTGGCCGAAGTGGCGTCCTTGCGGGAGGAATTGGCGGAAGCCGGTGTGATCAAGCCGCGAACGCCGAGCAGCGCGGCCGCCCCTTCGGATGCCCCGAAGGCCTCGCCCTAGCCGGTCGCCTCTCGCATACCCCGCAACTCGGACTTGAGTTCGGACACTTCGTCGCGCAGGCGTGCAGCGAGCTCGAACTGCAGGTCGGTAGCGGCTTGATGCATCTGCGCGGTCAGTTGCTCGATCAGCGAGACGAGTTCGCCTTCGGCCATGGAGGCACTGCGGCGCGCCGGCATCGGGGTATCGGGTGCGCTCGAACCGATGAGTTCGACCGTGTCCGCTTCCTCGCGTACGAGCAGATCGGTGATGTCGGCGATGCGTTTGCGAAGTGGCTGCGGATCGATGCCGCGCTCGGTGTTGTACGCGATCTGCTTGGCTCGACGTCGATTCGTCTCATCGATCGCCTGACGCATCGACGGGGTGATGGTGTCCGCGTACATGTGCACCTGACCGGACACGTTCCGTGCCGCGCGGCCGATGGTTTGGATCAAGGAAGTCTCCGAGCGCAGGAAGCCCTCCTTGTCCGCGTCCAAGATGGCGACCAGGGAGACCTCCGGAAGGTCGAGCCCCTCGCGCAGCAGGTTGATGCCTACCAGGACGTCGAACACCCCGGCGCGTAGTTCTCGCAGCAGTTCCACGCGGCGCAGGGTGTCGACTTCCGAGTGCAGGTACGCGACCTTGTTGCCGTGCTCGGCGAGGTAGTCCGTCAGGTCCTCGGCCATGCGCTTGGTGAGTGTCGTGACCAAGGAACGTTCCCCACGTTCGGCGCGGGTGCGCACCTCGTGCATCAGGTCATCGATCTGCCCCTCCGTGGGTTTCACGACGATCTCCGGATCCACCAATCCGGTAGGACGGATCACCTGCTCGACCACATCCCCTTCCACCTTGCCGAGTTCGTAGGGTCCGGGGGTGGCGCTGAGGTAGATGGTCTGTCCGATGCGTTCGACGAACTCCGACCACGTCAAGGGCCGGTTGTCCATGGCCGACGGTAAGCGGAAACCGTGCTCGACCAGCGTCCGCTTGCGGGACATATCCCCCTCGTACATCGCACCGATCTGCGGCACCGTCACGTGGGATTCATCGATGACCAGGACGAAGTCCTCGGGGAAGTAATCCAGCAGGCAGTTGGGTGCCGATCCGGCCGGACGACCGTCGATATGACGCGAGTAGTTCTCGATACCCGAGCAGGTACCGACCTGCCGCATCATCTCGATGTCGTAGCTGGTGCGCATGCGCAGACGTTGGGCCTCCAACTGCTTGCCCTGTTGCTCGAACTCGGCGAGACGTTCGTGCAGCTCGGTCTCGATGCCGGCGATCGCCTGCTCCATCCGCTCCGGTCCGGCGACGTAGTGCGAGGCGGGGAATACGTAGATCTCCTCGTCCTCGGTGATGATCTCGCCGGTGACGGGGTGCAGCGTCATCAATCTTTCGATCTCGTCACCGAACATCTCGATGCGAACCGGGTACTCCTCGTAGACCGGGAACACTTCGACCGTATCGCCGCGAACCCGGAACGTGCCGCGCTCGAAGGAGACGTCGTTGCGCGTGTACTGCACGTCCACGAAACGTCGTAGCAACGCATCACGCTCGAACTCCTCCCCCACCCGCAGCCGCACCATCCGGTCCACGTACTCCTGCGGGGTTCCCAATCCGTAGATCGCCGAGACGGACGCCACGACCAGCACATCGCGCCGCGTCAATAGCGAGTTCGTCGCCGAGTGCCGCAGCCGCTCCACCTCCTCGTTGATCGAGGAGTCCTTCTCGATGTAGGTGTCGGTCTGCGGGACGTACGCCTCGGGTTGGTAGTAGTCGTAATAGGAGACGAAGTACTCGACCGCATTGTTGGGTAGCAACTCGCGGAACTCCGTGGCCAATTGCGCCGCCAACGTCTTGTTCGGCGCCATCACCAAAGTGGGGCGCTGCAGCCGTTCCACCAGCCAAGCGGTCGTGGCCGACTTCCCGGTGCCGGTCGCACCCAGGAGAACCACGTTGCCCTCCCCGGCGGTGATCCGTTTCGCGATCTCCTCGATCGCCTCGGGCTGATCGCCGGCCGGTTGGTACTCGGAGACGACTTCGAAAGGCGCGACCGTGCGCTGCAGATCGGTGATCGGCCTGGTCATGACGCCAGCACCGTTTCCCAAGCACGTTCGACTTGGCGCCTCGTGTCGGTGAGATCACCTGCATTGTCGATGACGATGTCCGCGGCGGCGAGGCGATCCGAGCGCATCGCCTGACGCTGCATCCGCTCGCGCACATCCGCTTCATCGAGACCCCGGGCGACGGCGCGCTGCACCTGCACACTCTCCGGGACGTCCACCACGACCACCACGTCAACCAAGGACACCTGCCCCGTCTCGACCAGCAGCGGCATTTCGTAGACCACCACACCGGCGGGCGAAGCGGCTTCACCGTCGACGATCTCCACCTCCGCCAACTCGCGGATCGCCGGATGGGTGATCTCGTTCAAGTGCCGGGTCCCACGTTCGGTGGCGAAGGCACGACGCGCCAGTTCGCCGCGTCGCAACGTCCCGTCGGCTTCCAGGATGTCCTCGCCGAACTCCTCCACCAGCCGGGCGAGTACCGGGGAACCGGGTTCGACGATGCGCCGGGCGATGGCGTCGGCGTCGACGACGACCGCTCCCAAGTCGGCGAACATGGCCGCCACCGTGGACTTACCCGAACCGATCCCCCCGGTCAGGCCCACGCGCACCGTGGTCGCTACTCGGTGGTGAGCTTGTCGCGCAGTGCCTGCAGCGCCTCGTCCGACGCCAGCGAACTCTCGTCCTCACCGGTGTCCGATGAGTAGGAGGTCGCTTCGCCGCTCTCGACGGCCGCGGCCTGATCGGCTTCCTGGGCTTCGCTCATCTGCTTGCGGTGGGCTTCCCAGCGGGCATGGGCCTCGGCGTACTCCTGCTCCCACGCGGCGCGCTGCTCTTCGAAGCCGACCTTCCATTCGCCGGTCTCGGGATCGAAGCCCTCCGGGCCGATGTAGTTGCCGGCCTCGTCGAATGCGGGCGCCATTCCGTACAGATACGGATCGAACTCCTCCGATCCTTGGGTATCGGCGGAATCGTTGGCCTGCTTCAGCGACAACGAGATACGACGACGCTCGAGATCGATGTCGATGACCTTGACGAACAACTCATCGCCCACCTGGACGATCTGCTCGGGCAGTTCGATGTGCCGCTCGGCGAGCTCGGAGATGTGCACCAGGCCCTCGATGCCCTCCTCGACGCGCACGAACGCACCGAAGGGAACCAACTTGGTGACCTTGCCGGGCACCACCTGGTTGAGCTGGTGGGTGCGGGCGAAGTGCTGCCACGGATCCTCTTGCGTGGCCTTCAGCGACAGCGAGACCCGCTCGCGGTCCATGTCCACGTCGAGCACCTCGACGGTGACCTCCTGGCCGACCTCGACGACCTCCGACGGGTGGTCGATGTGCTTCCAGGACAGTTCCGACACGTGCACCAGGCCGTCGACGCCACCGAGGTCGACGAAGGCACCGAAGTTCACGATGCTCGATACGACGCCGGAACGGATCTGGCCCTTTTGCAGTTGGGTCAAGAAGGTCTGGCGAACCTCGGACTGCGTCTGCTCCAACCAGGCGCGACGCGAGAGCACGACGTTGTTGCGGTTCTTGTCGAGTTCGATGATCTTGGCCTCGAGGGTCTTGCCGACGTAGGGCTGCAGGTCGCGCACCCGACGCATCTCGACCAACGATGCCGGCAGGAAGCCCCGCAGGCCGATGTCCAGGATCAAACCGCCCTTGACGACCTCGATCACCTGGCCCTCGACAACACCGTCCTCCTCCTTGACCTTCTCGATCGTGCCCCAGGCGCGCTCGTACTGGGCGCGCTTCTTGGACAGGATCAGCCGGCCTTCCTTGTCCTCCTTCTGCAGGACGAGGGCCTCGACTGCATCGCCGACCCCGACGACCTCGCTGGGATCGACATCGTGCTTGATGGAAAGTTCGCGGGACGGGATGACGCCCTCTGTCTTGTAGCCGATGTCGAGCAGCACTTCGTCGCGGTCCACCTTCACGATGGTTCCTTCGACGATGTCGCCGTCGTTGAAGTATTTGATCGTCTCGTCGATCGCAGCGAGGAAGTCCTCGGCGGAGCCGATGTCGTTGACGGCTACTTGGGTGGGGCTGGTGTCAGTCGTAGGAACGGTCATGTAGTGGGGAATCCGATGCGTCGTAGTTCGATCCAGCGGTCGCTGGGCCCCACAAGCGTACGG
>CAJXNV010000003.1 GCA_913057155.1 uncultured Actinomycetes bacterium
GGCTCCCGAGCGGACCGCCGAGCTGCGTCGCGAGGTCGACTCGTGGGTCGAAAGGCTCCTAGTCGCCTGAAGGGGACTTCTGCTCCGCCTCGAAGTCCCGGAAGTTGAAGTACCAGATGTAGAAGCCAGCCACCAACGGACCGGCGATGATCAAGAAGAACGGGATGGCGCCCCCGACCCCTTGCCCGATGTACTGGAATGCCTGCCACACCAAGGCCACCGCGAGTGCGATGAAAGCCAGGCTGATGAACAGGCTTTGCGGCTTGCGCGCGCCCCAGGGTCGTCCCGGGTTGTAGTCGTCTTGGATCGGTGCTCCGTCGCTCACGGCGTCATGCTCCCACGGAGATGCTCGTGTCGTCGCGCGGATCCATCACGTTCCGCTGGAGAAGACCCGGGCACGCAGGGCCTCGCGTCGGTTCTCGAAGCGGTCGACCTGTTGATCCATCTCCGCTAGGTAGGCCGCGAGTTCCTCCCGCGCTTGTTCTCCGGCGGGCCCGAGGTCGGTTCGCTCGAACACCTTCCATTTGCGCAATACCGGCCACAGAACCTCATCTCGGTGCTGCTTGAGGTCGTAGATCCCCGCGACCGCGATCTGTACGGCCTTGCGGGTGAAGCCGTCGATGCCATGGCCCGGCATCGCGAAGTCTCGGACGCTGTCCCACACGGCCTGCATGGTCGCATCGGGTGCGATGTCGAAGGCGGCGGCGAGCACGTTGCGGTAGAAGACCATGTGCAGGTTCTCATCGAGCGCTATGCGCTGCAGGAGCCGCTCGGCGTCCTCATCCCCTGTCGCGGTGCCGGTGTTGCGATGGCTCACCCGCGTTGCCAGTTCCTGGAAGGACACATACGCCAGGCCGGCGAGTATCCCCGGATGGATCGGTTGGAAGCCCGCCGTCATGTGCACCATCCGGGCCCGCTCCAATTCGATCGGATCCACGGCCCGGGTGACGACCAGGTAATCGCGGATCGCGGTGCCGTGTCGATCCTCCTCGGCGGTCCATCGCCCGACCCACTCGCCCCACGGCCCTTCGGATCCGAAGATGTCGGCGATCGCATGGTGGTAGCTCGGCAGGTTGTCCTCGGTGAGCAGGTTGATGATCAGGCTCGTCCTCGCCGCCTCGGAGAACTTCAACTCCTCCTCGGTCCATTCCCGACCACCGAGCGGGCCGGAGAAGTCCTCCCCCTGGCTCCACGGCACGTACTCGTGCGGGAACCATTCCTTGGCCTGGCGCAGATGCCGGTCGAGTTCCCCGGCTACCACCGGCTCGAGTTCCCACAGCAAGCCCATGGTCTCGCCGCTGACGATCCCATCGGATGTCTGCCGTTCGTGAGTGCTGGTCATGAGGCAACTGTTGCACACCCGCGCGGGACTTTGGCCCCTGCTCGTCGCGTACCGGAGGGTCTAGCCTGGTTGCGGTGCCAGCGGCACCCGGGTGGATCGACAGGAAGGCCGGTGAGCAGCGATGACCGTTCATGGTGACTCTCCCGAAGAGGTGTCCAAGGCGACCGAATACGAGGGCGGTCCGGCCGGTGATAGCGCCGACCAGGCCGAGCACTTGAGCATGGTCATGGAGGCCGAGGCGATCCACAACGCCTTGAACGGTGGCGGCGGCGAGGGTTCGCTCGACGGCATGGACTATCCGCTCGATGACACCGAGTCCACCTTGGCCATGGAGGACGCCGAGGACTCCAGCGACGATCCGATGCACGCCGGCGGTCTCACGCCGCGTCCGTGGGTGGGTGCCGAGGAGGCGGCCATGCACGTCGAGGACGACTTCGACCCTTCCGCGGACACCTACCTCGATGCCGAGACCGACGCCGAGCGCGCGGATCCGAACTTCGATCAGTTCGATGAGCCCGAGGAGCATCTAACCCCCGAGGACGAGACGCTCTTGGGTGTCGATCCCTACGAGTAGTCGGGCACCGATAGTCGGGACCCGACCGCTTACCGGGACTCGGGCTGGGATGAGGGCTACGAATTGGGCTTGGGCTTGCGCAGTTTGCGTGCCCCGGACTTCACGACGCCACCGAGCACCATGCCCAAGGCGAAGGATCCGACCACCAGGGCCCACACCCAGATCTGCACGTCGGCGCCGAGGAACTTCACATCGGCCAGTTGCAGGTTCTGCACCGCGAAGACGAGCAGCACCACCGCGATGATGATCAGCACGATCCCCCGCCAGGTGATCGTGATGCCCTTCTTGGCGGGCGGGCCGGCGAGTTGTCCGGATTCCTCGGCCATGCGTACTCCCGGTGTGCTTGGGTGATGGTGTGAGTCCCCAGCCTAGTGACGCGGGTGCGTCGCCAACGCAGACTTTGCTCGTCGAGGTGCGCGACTTCATCGCCGAAGTACGCCTGAACCGACCCGAGACCTTGAACGCCCTCACCCCGGATATGGGTCCGGCCTACGCCGCATTGCTGCGCGAACTCGATTCCGATCCGGCCGTTCGCGGGATCCTGGTGACCGGTTCCGGACGCGGCTTCTGCTCCGGAGCCGACCTCACGACGCTCAGCGGCTCGGTCGATGACCTGCGAAGTTACGTATCCGACCAATCGCTTTCCACGCTGCCGGCCGTAGCGCTGAGTCTGGGAACTCCCGTGGCCACGGCGATCAACGGCCCGTGCGCCGGTATCGGCTTCGTGCTCGCGGTCAGCGCCGATGCACGCTTCGTGCATCCGGAAGCGACCCTGAGTACGACCTTCGCCCGGTTGGGCCTCGTGGCCGAGTACGGCATCGCCTGGCTGCTTCCCCGGCTGATCGGCCAAGCGGCGGCCACCGACCTGCTGCTCACCGGACGCACCATCACCGGCGTCCAAGCCGAGGAGTTACGCCTCGCCCATTGCGCTGCCGATCCGGTGGCTGCCGCGCGCGAGTGGCTGACGACGATCACCCAGAACGCCTCACCGGCGTCGGTAGCGACGATGAAGCGTCAACTGCTGCAAGCCGATGCGCAGACACTCGAGCAATCCATCGATTCATCCTTGGTCGAGATGGCGGCCGCGTTCGACTCCCCCGACCTCGTGGAGGCGCTGACAGCGCGGGCGCAGAAGCGTCCGGCGAACTTCGCCGGATACCCGCCGGTTGAGTCGATAGACCAGGCTTAGGTCAACAGGCCGCAGTGCGCGAGCGCCATGCGCACCAACCGGCCCTGGCCCCCGCTCATCTGCTCCTGGAATCGCTGGCTAGCCGCTTCCTGCGGGCTGACCCACACCAAGTCCAAGGACTCCTGACTGGGCTCGCAATCGCCCTCGATGACGACGACGAAGGCCAGTGAGACGGCGTGCTGCCGCGGGTCGTGGAATCCGGTCACGAACTCATCGGGGAAGTACTCCACGACCGTGAACGGCTGCGGCGATGCAGGGACTTGGGGCAGGGCCATCGGGCCGAGGTCCTTCTCCAGATGCCGCAGGAGGGCGTCGCGTACGAGTTCGCCGTAGAGGACGCGACCGGAGACGATGGCGCGGGAGATCGAACCGTCGGGCATGCCACGCAGCAGCAGTCCGATGCTCGTGACCTCACCGCGGCCGTCGGTGCGCACCGGCACGGCGTCCACGTAGACCATCGGTACCCGCTCGCGAGCGGAGTCGAGTTCGTCTTGGCTCAGCCACGAGCCGCGCACGTCCAGCATGTCGCTCATGCGGCCGATTGTGGCAGGTGGTCACCTAGGGTGGTGCTCTGTCGTGCTCAAGGCACTTTCCGCCTAGCATCGCGGTATGTCCGCATCGACACCGGCAAGCGACGGCACCACCCGCCCCGACGGCACCACCTACCCGGTGGCCTTGACCGAGCAGGAGTGGCGCGAACGACTCACCGACCAGGAGTACTACGTCCTGCGTGAAGCCGGGACCGAACCTCCGTGGGTCGGCGAGTACACCGACGCCAAGGCCACCGGGGTGTACACCTGTCGAGCTTGCGGCTACGAACTGTTCCGCAGTGACACCAAGTTCGATTCGCATTGTGGTTGGCCGAGTTTCTTCGCTCCGCTAGCCGGTGATCGGGTGCTGTACCTCGAGGATCGATCCTTGGGCCAGATCCGTACCGAGGTGCGGTGTGCGGCCTGCGGCGGGCATCTCGGCCACGTCTTCGAAGGCGAGGGCTTTCCCACCCCGACCGATCAGCGCTACTGCATCAATTCGCTATCGGTGCGGTTGGTCGAAGACTCCGGCGCCTAGTGCGGCGTGGCCAACCTTCGCTGCGGCGCTCCTCGCCGTAGCCTGCTCGGGTGCATACGGTTTCCGGTCCCGACACTCGCTTCGCCGAGGTAGCCGACCGGGCCGCCGCTACCGAGATCCGACCGGAGTTCGAGATCTCCGTTGCGCCGTCGCCGTCCAGGCTGGCCCCGCACGCGTGCACGTTGACGGCCTCGTCCGTCGCCGCCGACGACCAGCCCGGCTGGGAATCGGCGTCCGGTCGCTTCGTTCTGTTGCACGATCCCGACGGGGTAGACGAATGGCACGGCTGCTACCGAGCGGTGATCTTCGCCCGCTGCGAGGTGGAGGCCGAGATGCTCGCCGACCCGCTCGTCCACGAAGTCGCGTGGAGTTGGACCCTCGAGGCGCTGGCACCGCTGCGGGCCACCCAGGCCGGCGGCACCGTCACGGTCTCCACCGGCAATTCGTTCGGCATGATGGCCGATCGGCGCCCGGATGGACTCATCGAGGTCCGTGCCTCCTGGACGCCAGGACTCGACGATGATCCGGTGTTCAGTGCGAGCACCCCCGCCGAGACCGCGACCGGAGACGGCACCGACACCGGGTCGCAGCGAGGCGACGCCATCGATGATCACGTCCGCGCGTGGATCGACGTCCTGGCCCGACTCTCCGGTCTGCCCCCGCTGCCACCGGGGGTACCCACGGTGACCGCCCGACGAGCCCGCGGCTCGTGAGCGGAGCACCGGCTCAGCCGGCTCAGCCGGCTGGACACGCGGGGCCTGATAAGCACGCTGAGCCCGATAAGCACGCCGAGTCAACCGAGCCGCTTCCGGCGCTGGAGCTGTCCGATGGTCCCTCGGAGGTCATCAGCGAACCGGCGGATCTCGATCGGTACGCCCGGGCGCTGGCTGCCGGCAGCGGACCGGTCGGGTTGGACGCCGAACGCGCCTCGGGCTACCGCTACTCCCAACGCGCGTACCTGGTCCAGATCCGCCGCGAAGGTGCCGGGACCGCGCTCATCGATCCGATCGCCTTGCCCGACCTTTCCGTCGTCAGCGCCGCCATCGGCGATGCCGAATGGATCCTGCACGCCGCCACGCAGGATCTGCCCTGTCTTGCCGAAGTGGGCATGGTGCCCACGAATCTCTTCGACACCGAACTGGCCGGCCGCCTGCTGGGCCGCGAACGGGTGAGCCTCGCAGCGCTCGTGGCAAGCGAGCTCGGCAGGCACCTTGCCAAGGGACACGGCGCGACCGATTGGTCGGTGCGCCCACTGTCACCCGAACAACTGCGTTACGCGGCGCTGGATGTGGAACCGCTCGTCGAATTGCGCGACGCCCTCGCCGCCGACCTGCAGGCCGCGGGGCGTTGGGAAGCGGCCCGGCAGGAGTTCGACCACCTGCGCGGATTCCGTCCGCGCGACAAGGGTCCGGACGAATGGCGCCGGCTGTCGGGCATGCACAAGCTCCGCAGTCCCCGGCAGTGGGGCATCGCCCGGGAGATGTGGCTGGAAAGGGACGAGATCGCGCGCGGGAAGGACATCGCTCCAGGCCGGATACTCCCGGACTCGGCCATCGTCGCCGTGGTGCGCGCACTGCCCGAATCCAAGGACGCCATGCTGTCCACCGACGGATTCCACGGCCGCGGGGCGGGCCGCTATGCCCGTTCGTGGTGGACGGCGTTCCAGCGCGGACGCGACATGCCCGAATCACAGTTGCCGGAGCGCACTGTCCGCGGAGACGGACCGCCGCCGCCTCGATCCTGGGCCGAGCGGAACCCACCCGCACACGAGCGACTCACCCGCGCGCGGGAGGCGATCGCGCAGGTCGCCGAGCGCTGGCAGGTGGCACCGGAGATCCTGCTATCCCCCGAAATCCTCCGCCGCTTGTGCTGGGATCCCCCGGACGGATTCGAACGCGCAAGTGCAACCGACGACGACGCCATCCGCGGATTCCTGGCCGGTTCCGGCGCGCGCCCCTGGCAGATCGATACCTGCCTACCGGTCTTGCTCCAGGCCTTGGCTAAGGAAGTTACTAGCGAGTAACATAACCGGGGCCAAGGTTAGGAGCCCTCATGCGCACGATCGAACCCGTCGTCTTCGTCGACGGCGCCCGTACCCCCTTCGCGCGAGCCGGAAGCCTGTATTCCGATACGCGTGCCGACGACCTCATGGTCAAGGTCATCCGAGAACTACTGCGCCGCAATCCGAACGTGCCCGCCGAACGTATCGACGACGTCGCGGTAGCCGCGGCCACCCAGACCGGTGATCAGGGCATGAACATCGGTCGTTCGGTCGCGCTCCTGGCCGGGTTGCCGGCGACAGTGCCGGGGTATTCCATCGATCGCTGGTGCGCCGGCGCGATGACGGCTGTCACGACCCTGTCGGGCGCCATCATGTCCGGTGCCTACGACCTCGCCATCGCCGGCGGGGTCGAGCACATGACCCACCATCCGATGGGCGAGGGCATCGACCCGAATCCCCGCTACCTGGCCGAGAAGCTCGTCGACCCCGAAGCCCTGTTGATGGGTAAGACGGCCGAGAACCTGCACGACCGCTTCCCGCACCTGACCAAGGAGCGCGCCGATGCGTTCGCGGTCGGTAGCCAGGAGAAGACCGCCAAGGCCTACGCCAACGGTCTGCTGCAGCCCGATCTCGTTCCGGTCGCGGTGCGTGACACCGAGAACGGCTGGGGCTACGTGACCGTGGACGAAGGTCCGCGCCCGGGCACATCCATGGAGGGCCTAGCCGGATTGAAGACCCCGTTCCGTCCGCACGGACGGGTGACCGCGGGCAATGCCTCCGCCCTGACCGACGGTGCCACCGGAGCGATCCTGGCCTCGGAGTCGATCGCCCGCGAACTCGGACTCGCCCCCGCGATGCGCATGGTCGGTTTCGCCTTCGCCGGGGTCGAGCCGGAGGTGATGGGTGTCGGCCCGGTGCCGGCCACCGAGAAGGCGCTGCGCAAAGCCGGATTGACCATCGATGACATCGACCTGTTCGAGATCAACGAGGCATTCGCGGTCCAGGTGTTGGCGTTCTTGGATCACTTCGGCATCGACGACGCCGATCCACGGGTGAATCCGATGGGTGGCGCGATCGCCGTCGGGCATCCGCTGGCCTCGAGCGGCATCCGGCTCATGACCAACCTGGCGCGGGACTTCCAGGCCAACCCCGATGCCCGCTACGGCATCACGACCATGTGTATCGGACTGGGCATGGGCGGAACCGTGATCTGGGAGCGCGTGGATAGCGAGGAGAGCAACCGATGACCGACGCCACGACCACCTTCCCCGACGAAGTCGTCACCGAGGCGCGGCTGCGCCTGGTCGAGATCCCCTCGGGGACCTTCGGGTTGATCACGGTGGACAACGGTCGAGATCACACCCGGCCGTCCACCTTCGGCCCCCGTGGCCTGGAGTCCTTGGGCAAGGCGATCGACGAGGCGATCGCTACTCCGGGCATCGTCGGGATCGGGGTCACCGGTAAGCCGTTCATCTTCGCGGTCGGCGCCGACCTCTCCGCGATCGGTGTCGTAAGCGATCCGAGCATCATCGATTCCTTCGCCCGACTCGGTCACGATGTGTTCCGCAAGCTCGGTGAATGCGCGGTGCCCACCTTCGCGTTCGTCAACGGTGCCGCGATGGGCGGTGGTCTGGAACTGGCGTTGCATTGTCGCTACCGCACCTTGGATTCCACCGCCGCCGGCCTGTCGCTGCCCGAGGTGTTCCTCGGCCTGGTGCCCGGGTGGGGCGGGGCCTGGTTGCTGCCGAATCTGATCGGTCCGCAACGCGCCCTCGACGTCATCATCAACAACTCGATGAACCAGAACAAGCAACTGCGACCAGCGCAGGCCCTCGACCTGGGCATCGTCGATGTGCTGTTCGAAGCGCAGGATTTCCTCGAACGATCGCTCGCCTGGGCCGACGACGTCATCGCCGGTCGCGTGCAGGTGCCCCGCGCCGAGGTCGATCGCGCTAGTTGGGATCAGATCGTCGACGGTTATCGCGCGGGAGTCGAAGCCCGGATCCACGGCGCCACCCCGGCGCCCTACCGGGCCTTGGACCTGGTCCAAGCGGCCAAGACCCGCACCCGGGACGAGGGCTTCGCAGCCGAGGACGCCGCCTTGAGCGAACTCGTGATGGGCGATGACCTCCGAGCATCGCTGTACGCCTTCGATCTCGTGCAAAAGCGCGCGAAGCGACCGGTGGGCGTGCCGGATAAGGAGCTCGCCCGACCGGTCACCAAGGTGGGGATCGTCGGCGCGGGCCTCATGGCAAGCCAGTTGGCCATGCTGTTCATCCGCAGGCTGCAGGTTCCGGTCGTCATGAGCGACCTCGACCAAGAACGGGTGGACGCGGGTATCGCCCGGGTACACGCGGATATCGACGCGCTCGCCGCGAAGGGCCGTATCAACGCCGATAAGGCGGGGCGATTCAAAGGACTCATCCGCGGCTGCGTGGGTACGGCGGACTTCGCCGACGCGGATTTCGTCCTCGAGGCGGTGTTCGAGGATCTCGATGTCAAGAAGAAGGTGTTCGGCCAACTCGAGGAGGTGGTACGGCCCGATTGCGTCCTCGCGACCAATACGTCGTCGTTGTCGGTCAGTGCCATGGCCGCCGACCTCGCCCACCCCGAAAGGGTCGTCGGCTTCCATTTCTTCAACCCCGTAGCCGTCATGCCGCTACTGGAGATCGCGCGAGCGGATAAGACCGATGATCCCTCGCTGGCGACCGCCTTCGCGGTGGCCAAGGAGTTGAAGAAGTCCGCGGTTCTCGTCGCAGATGCACCTGCATTCGTGGTCAACCGACTGCTGATCCGGTACCTGGCGGAGATCACCAAAGCGGTCGACGAGGGCGCGGACTTCGAGGTGGCCGACCGTGCCATGGACCCACTCGGACTTCCGATGAGCCCGTTCGCGCTACTGCAACTGGTCGGGATGGGCGTGGCCGCGCACGTCTCGGAGTCCATGCATCGCGCGTTCCCGGATCGCTACTACCTCTCCCCCAACCTGCAGCGCATGCTGGAGGCCGGAATCGACGGCGTGTGGGTGTGGAACGAAGACGGTTCGCGCAACCTCGACCCCCGACTGGCCGATGTCTACGAGCGCGGCAGCACGGCACTCGATGAGCACGAGATCCGTTCGCGGGCCCTATCGGCGCTGGCGGACGAAGCGCGGCGCATGCTCGACGAGGGTGTCGTGGCGCAGGCCCAGGACATCGACCTGTGCATGATCCTGGGCGCGGGCTGGCCCTTCTGGCTGGGCGGCTTGACGCCTTACTTGGATCGGACCGGGGTGTCCGAGGAGGTTACGAATCGACGTTTCCTGGAACCGGGGGTTGCTTCACTGCCTGCGTGATCGGTGATGAGTCGCGCGCGGTGCGTTGCGCTGCAACCCACTCGACGATGTCGCGGGAGATGTGCTGCCCGGTGAGCCCGGCCTGTTGCAGGACGTCGGCGCGCTTGGCGTGATCGAGGAAACGGCGCGGGATGCCGAACGTGCGCACCGGGGTGTCCAGGCCCGCGTCCTGCAAGGCCAGTTGCACCGCTGAGCCGATGCCACCGGCACGTACTCCGTCCTCCACCACGACCACATGGCTCGCGTCGGCGGCCAACTCGATGACGGCCGCCGGGACCGGCAACACCCACCGTGGATCCAGCACGGTGGTGGCGATGCCTTGATCCCCCAGCCGCTCGGCGACCTCGAGGGCCATGCCGGCGAAGGATCCCACCGCGACGATCAGGACGTCGGGGGTCGGTCCGGCGTCCTTCAAGATGTCGACGCCACCGACCGACCGTTGCGCGGGGATGTCGACACCGAGGGCACCCTTGGGAAACCGCACGACGGTGGGCGCATCGTCCACGCAGACCGCCTCCTGCAATTCCTCGCGCAACGTCGTCTCATCCCGCGGGGCGGCCAGGCGAAGGCCGGGGACGACCCCGAGCATGGCCATGTCCCACATGCCGTTGTGGCTCGCACCGTCGTCTCCGGTCACACCGGCGCGATCGAGCACGAAGGTGACTCCGGCGCGGTGCAGTGCGCAGTCCATCAGTACCTGATCGAAAGCCCGGTTCAAGAAGGTGGCGTAGACCGCGACCACCGGATGCATTCCGCCGTAGGCGAGTCCGGCCGCACTGGTCGCCGCGTGCTGCTCGGCGATACCGACATCGAAGGTGCGATCGGGGTAGCTGGCGGCGAAGCGTTCCAAGCCGGTGGGACCGAGCATGGCGGCGGTGATGGCGACGACGTCCTTGCGATCGTGGCCGATGCGAACCATCTCATCGGCGAACACCGAGGTCCAGGTGGGCCCGGACTTCGTCAAGGGCTTGCCCGTATCCGGGTCGATGACCCCGACGCCGTGGAAACGGTCCGCTTCATCGGCTTCCGCAGGTGCATAGCCCTGCCCCTTGCGGGTGATGGTGTGCACGATGACCGGGTGATCGAAGTCGCGCGCCAACCGCAGTGCGAATTCCAGCTCCTGCTCATCGTGTCCATCCACCGGACCGATGTACTTCAGGCCCAGGTCCTCGAACATCCCCTGCGGCGCAACGACATCCTTCAGGCCCTTCTTTACGCCATGCAGGGCGTCGTAGATCGGGGGACCAACGACGGGCGTGCGCTTCAAGACGCTCTTACCCCACGCCATGAACCGCTCGTAGCCGCGGGTGGTGCGCAAGGTCGCGAGGTGATGGGCGACGCCACCGATGGTCGGTGAATAGGAACGCTCGTTGTCGTTGACGACGATCACTACCGGTCGATCGCTTGCTGCGATGTTGTTCAGTGCCTCCCACGCCATACCGCCGGTGAGCGCGCCGTCGCCGATGACCGCGACGACATGCTGGCTGCCGAGCAGGCCGCGCTGCTCCCACGCCTTGGCTATTCCATCGGCGTAGGACAAGGCCGTGGAGGCGTGGGAGTTCTCCACGATGTCGTGGACGCTCTCGGCCCTGCTGGGGTATCCGGACAAGCCATCGCGTTGGCGGAGGGAATCGAAGTCCTCGACGCGGCCGGTCAGCATCTTGTGCACGTACGCCTGGTGCCCGGTGTCCCAGATGATCGCATCGCTTGGCGAGTCGAACACCCGGTGCAAGGCGATGGTGAGTTCGACGACCCCGAGGTTCGGGCCGAGGTGGCCACCGGTCGCCGAGACCTTCTCCACGAGGAAGGCGCGGACCTCGGCGGCGAGTTCGTCGATGCGATCCGCCGGTAGCGCTTGCAGGTCACGCGGGGTGCTGATCGTGCCCAGCACGGGGTAGTCGGAGGCGCTCATGGGGTGCCTAGTCTAGGGCGGGTGCGCGTTCTGGGCGCGCCAACTACAGCAGCGAACGCAGCACGTAGGGCAGGATGCCGCCGTTGCGGTAGTAGTCCGCCTCTCCCGGCGTGTCGATCCGTACGGTCGCGGTGAATTCCACGATCCGGCCTCCCGGGCCGGCGGCCTCCACGGACACCTGGCGCGGCACGGCGCCCTCGTTCAGCGCCTCGATCCCCCGGATCGTGAACACCTCATCCCCCTCCAGCCCCAGGCTCGAAGCGCTGGCTCCGTCCGGGAATTGCAGCGGAAGGACGCCCATACCGATCAAGTTGGAGCGGTGGATGCGCTCGTAGGACTCGGCGATGACGGCCCGCACTCCCAAAAGAGCGGTGCCCTTGGCAGCCCAGTCGCGACTCGAACCCGAGCCGTACTCCTTTCCGGCGATCACCACCAAGGGGATCCGGTGTTCGGCGTAGGACTCGGCGGCATCGAAGATCGAGACGACCCGATCCGCCCCGGAGTCGGGGTCCTTGGTGAAATCGACGGTGTACCCACCCTCGACGCCCTCGAGCATCAGGTTGCGCAACCTGATGTTGGCGAAGGTGCCGCGGATCATCACCTCGTGGTTGCCGCGGCGCGAACCGTATGAGTTGAAGTCCTTGCGGTCCACACCGTGCTCGGTCAGGTAGCGCCCCGCGGGGCTGTCGGCCTTGATGGATCCGGCCGGCGAGATGTGGTCGGTGGTGACGGAGTCGCCGAGCAGGGCGAGCACCCGGGCCCCGACGATGTCGCTGACCGGTTGCGGGTCTTGCTGCATTCCCTCGAAGTACGGAGGCTTGCGCACGTAGGTGCTGTGCGGATCCCACTCGAATACGTCGCCCTCGGGGGTGGCGAGCGCCTGCCAGCGCTCGTCCCCGGCGAATACGTCGGCGTAACGGCTGGTGAACATGTCGGTATCGATGGATGCGTCGATGACCTCCTGCACCTCATGCGCGCTCGGCCAGATGTCGGCCAGGAATACGGCCTCGCCGTTCGCGTCGGTTCCCAGCGGCTCCTCCAGCAAGTCGATGTCCATCGTCCCGGCGATGGCGTAGGCGACTACGAGCGGCGGGGAGGCCAGGTAGTTCATCTTGACATCGGGGTTGATCCGACCTTCGAAGTTGCGGTTGCCGGACAGGACGGATGTGACGGCCAGGTCGTGTTCGTTCACAGCCGCGCTGACCTCGGGGATCAGCGGCCCGGAATTACCGATGCATGTCGTGCAGCCGTAGCCGACGATGTCGAAGCCCAACTTCTCCAAGTAGGGAAGCAGCCCGGATCTTTCGTAGTAATCGGTGACGACCCGCGATCCCGGAGCCAGGGTGGTCTTCACCCACGGCTTACGGGTCAGCCCGCGATCCACGGCCTTCTTGGCGAGCAGTCCGGCACCGATCATGACCGATGGGTTCGAGGTGTTGGTGCACGAGGTGATGGCGGCGATCGTCACTGCCCCGTGTCCGATGCTCACCGGCTCACCGGCGATCTCGAAATCGGCCTGGGCACTGGGCGTAGCCGTGTAGTCGTTCAGCGCGGATTCGAAGGAAGCCCGCGCTTGCGAGACCAGGACCCGATCCTGCGGTCGCTTGGGGCCGGCCAGGCTCGGTTCGATCGTGGACAGGTCGAGCTCGAGCACCTCCGAGTAGCGCGGTTCACGTTCCGGGTCGTGCCACAAGCCCTGCTCTTTGGCATAGGTCTCGACGAGTGCGATCTGCTCGTCGCTGCGGCCGGTGAGGCGGAGGTAATCGCAGGTGGCCTCGTCGATCGGGAAGATGGCCACGGTGCTGCCGTACTCCGGGCTCATGTTCCCGATGGTGGCGCGGTTGGCCAACGGCACCGCGGAGACGCCGTCCCCGTAGAACTCGACGAACTTGCCGACCACGCCGTGCCCTCGCAGCATCTCGGTGATCGTGAGCACCAAGTCGGTGGCCGTCGCAGCCTGTGGCAATTCGCCGGTCAACTTGAAGCCGACCACCCGGGGGATCAGCATGGACACCGGCTGCCCGAGCATCGCGGCTTCCGCCTCGATGCCACCGACACCCCAGCCGAGGACGCCGAGGCCGTTGACCATGGTGGTGTGCGAGTCGGTACCGACCACGGTGTCCGGATACGCCTGGCCGCCGCGGGCCATGACCACGCGCGCGAGTGCCTCGATGTTCACCTGGTGCACGATCCCGGTCCCCGGGGGCACCACCTTGAACTCGTCGAAGGCTCCTTGCCCCCAGCGCAGGAACTGGTACCGCTCGCGGTTTCGCTGGTACTCGAGTTCGACGTTGCGCTCCTCGGCATCGGCCAAGCCGAAGAAGTCCGCGATGACCGAATGGTCGATGACCAACTCCGCGGGGGCCAGCGGCTCGATCTTCGCCGGATCGCCGCCGAGATCACGCACGGCTTCCCGCATGGTCGCTAGATCGACCACGACGGGTACACCGGTGAAGTCCTGCATGACCACGCGAGCGGGGGTGAACTGGATCTCGGTGGCGGGCTCGGCCTGCGCATCCCAGGCACCGAGGGCGGTTATGGCCTCCGCCGTGACGTTGGCACCGTCCTCGGTCCGCAGCAGGTTCTCCAGTAGCACCTTGTGGGTGAAGGGCAGGTCCTGCGCTCCCGGCACGGCGCCGATCCGGAATATCTCGTAGGTCCGCTCCCCCGCCGAACTGGTGACGGTCAGCTCTCCGCGCGCTCCGAAGCTGTCGTTACTACCCACGGGGACCTCCCACTCGATATCTTGACGTCAAGATATCCGATCTTGCCGCTCGAAGGCGGCGACGGTCTCGAAGTGGTGGCTTTGCGCGAAGGCATCCCATGCGCGCAACCGGGTCAGCCGATACCCGTGGCGCTCGAGTCGGGCGGCATCGCGGCCCAGCGCCACCGGATCGCAGGCCACGTACACGATCACGGGCGCCTGCGTAGCCACGATGGCGTCGACGACTTCGGCGCCCGCGCCGCTGCGCGGGGGGTCGAGCACCACGCCGGACAGCCCATCGGGATAGTCATCGGCGCGCCCATCGGCATCCCGATCGGCGCCCCGCACCGATGCCCGTGCGAGCCATTCGCGCACATCGGCTTCGTGCAAACGCACCCACGGCATCGCGTGCAGCGCCCGCTTCGCCGCGCTCACCGCCGACGCCACCCCTTCCACCGCCTGCACCGAGCCGCGTGAATCGGTGCCGTCCGCAGCATCGGTATAACCCACCCGGGCACCCAGCGCGGCCGCCAGCGGGCCGACCCCGGCGTACAAGTCCCACCAGTGCTGCCCGGGCCGCACTCCCCCGAACTCCACGACCGCATCCATCAAGGCCGGCACCAAGCGCGGTTCGGCCTGCCAGAAGCCCTCCAAGGGAACCTGGAAGTCGATCGCGTGTCCTTCGACGTCGAGTCGGTGCCGTACGCGTGCGCCCTCGAGCGAATCGCCCACTTGCGCGCGCGCACCGTCATCGCCCTTGGCCACCACGATCACGTCTTCTTCACCTGCATCCCTTGCGCACCGCAGGGCTTCGGTGAGGACATCGCTATCGGCGATAGTGCAGTGATCGGCTGCCACCCGTCGCGAGCTGCGATGCGCCCGCAGCGCAGGGACCATCTGCCCGTCCCCGCCACGCACCACACCGAAACGCATCCGAGAACGCCATCGGGTCTGTGGGCCCAGGGGCAGTACGCCCTCGGCGGTCAGTTCATCGACACGATCCTCAGGTAGCCGACCGTGTCGGGAAAGCGCCTCTCGCAGGACCGCGGTCTTCATGCGCAACTGCAGTGGATACGACGCGTGCTGGAAGTCGCAGCCGCCGCATCCGAAGGCATGGAACGCCGGACACGGCGCCACCCGGCGCTCGGGATGCGGTGCTAGCACCTCGATCGTCTCGGCGAATGCATGGCTGGTCTTCACATCGGTGACCTCGGCGACGACCCGCTCGTCGGGCAAGGCCCCGCGCACGAACACCACGAAGCCGTCCTGGCGCGCGACCACGTAGCCACCGTGCGCAACATTGACGGTGTCCAATTCCAGACGGTCGCCCACGGCGGGCTTCGGACTCCCAGGCTTCGGACTCCCGGGCTGGGGGCTCACCTTGCTCGGCACCCCCGAACCCTAGGTGCCCGCGCGTGTAGCGTTGAGCCGTGCACGTTGTCATCCTCGGCTGTGGACGTGTCGGGTCGCTGTTGGCCGACGATCTCGATGCCCTCGGCCATTCGGTGGCGGTGGTCGACCAGGATGCCAAGTCCTTTCGCAAGCTCCGCCCCGATTTCAGCGGTATCACCGTCAAGGGCGTGGGCTTCGATCGCCAGACATTGGAGAACGCCGGCATCGAGCGGGCCCACGCTTTCACCGCGGTGAGCAGTGGTGACAACACCAACATCCTCGCCGCGCGCGTAGCTCGCGAGACCTACGGTGTCGAGAACGTGGTCGCGCGCATCTACGACCCGCGACGAGCCGAGGTCTATCAACGCCTCGGCATTCCCACCGTCGCGACCGTTTCATGGACCACGACCCAGATCATGCGGGCGCTACTGCCGCTGGGCGCCGATACCGAGTACACCGATCCGACCGGAACCATGGCGCTCGCCGAAGTGCATGTGGGTCCGCTCTGGCTCGGTAAGCGCAGCCGCGACCTCGCCGAGGCGACCGGCGCCCGTATCGCGTTCGTGACCCGTTACGGAGCCGCCTTCTTGCCGGACGAACGCACCGTGGTGCAAGACGGTGATCTGGTCCACTTGCTGTTCCCACCGGACCGACGCGATGAGATCGAGTTGATCTGCGAGAAGGGACCGGTTCGCTCATGATGCGGGTTGCCATCGCCGGGGCCGGCAAAGTCGGACGGGCCATCGCTCGCGAACTCGTCGGCAACGGCCACGAAGTCTTGATCATCGACAAGGACGCCGAGTTGGCTCGACCCGGAGTCGTGACCGGCGCCCAAGTGCTGTTGGCCGATGCTTGCGAGGTCACCAGCCTCGATGAGGCACGCCTGGCCGAATGCCAGGTCGTCGTAGCCGCCACCGGTGACGACAAGGTCAACTTAGTCGTCTCGCTACTGGCCAAGACCGAGTTCGGCGTGCCCCGCGTCGTAGCTCGGGTGAACCATCCGAAGAACGAGTGGATGTTCGACGAATCCTGGGGGGTAGACGTGGCGGTCTCCACGCCGCGGATGCTGTCCGCGCTCGTGGAGGAGGCCGTGAGCGTCGGCGATCTCGTCCGACTGTTCACCTTCCGGCAGGGTGCTGCCGAACTCGTCGAGATGACCCTCGCCGCCGATTCCCCCGTGGTCGGCCGCGCGATCGCGGACATCCCGTGGCCGCAGGACACCGCTCCCGTCGCCGTGGTGCGCGGTGCGAACGTGTCGCTTCCGGCGAACGCGGAGACACTCGAGGCCGGCGATGAGTTGCTCTTCGTCGTCGCACCGGCGCAAGAGCCCGCGCTGCAAGCCTTGATGTGCAGCGAGCCGGTGGAGCAGGGCTAGTAGTCGGAGTCGGTGTCGGAACCGCCGGCTTCGTGGGCTGCGCGTCGTTCCCGGTAGACCGGTGCGAGCACCCGATAGGTGAAGTAGGCACCGGCGAGGAACAGCGGCCAACCCATGATGACCCGCGCGACCCCGAGTGCTTCGATCGCGCCGGCCAGGTACAGCGGAGCCTGCACGCTGAGTCGAAGGAAGAACACGCCCACCCAGATCCACGACGCGGCCGCGTAGGTGCGGCGTAGACGCTGATCCTTGCGCCAAGCGGTTCCGTCTCCGGTCAGGTAGCCCATGGCGATGCCGAGGGCGGGCCAGCCGACGAGGATCGAGACGATGAAGGCGGTCCCGTACGCCACGTTCGTCAACAGGCCCGGTAGGAAGAAGTCCTCGGCGTTTCCGGTCCATGCGGAGAAAGCGGCGGCGATCGCCAACCCGAAGAAACCGGTGAATATCTGCTGCAGCGATTGGCGCCGGAAGAGTCGCCACACCACCAAGACGGCGCCCGTAGCCAGTGCCGCAACCAGCGCCGGCGTCAAGACGCGTCCACCCAACGCGAAGACGGTGATGAACACCACGGTCGGCGCGCCGGTGTCGATCATGCCCTTCCATCCACCGATGGCGCGCTCGAGGATCAGCCCTTCCGCGCGGATGTCCGCGACCGATTGACCGTCCGGCGGCGGATCGGCAGCCGGATCATCGACAGGACTCGGTTCGTCGTGTACGCCCGGCTCATCGCCGGAAGTGGTGTCCGCCATCAAGTCATTCCGGCAGTAGTTCGTAGCGCGGGTTGTAGATGGTCGGATGGTCGGTTACGCAGTTCAAGCGACCGTGCACGACCAGGCGCCTACCTTCGTGGATTCCCGGGATCCGGCGTCGTCCCAACCACACGACGAACACGCGTCCGGAACCATCGTTGATGCTCACTTCGAGTGCCGGTGCGCTGCCTTCGGGGCGAACGACCACATGGGAGATGGTTCCGGCGATCGTGACCTGTTGACCGGGACAACACGCCTGGATGGGCGTCAGCGGTTCACCGGGATGCCGGCGCTCGTGGTCGATGCGCGATTCCCGCAGCGCTCGTTCCGATTCCGATTCCGTCAAGCGCCGCAGTGTGCGGGTGATCACCGATGCGTTCATCGCCAGCCCTACCGCGTCTCGGTGATCTCCGGCCCGCGGACCGGCAAGGTGAGGCTCGGCCGCGCCGGGGCGCTGGAATCGGATGCGTCCGCCGAGGCTGATTCGTCCACGGCGGACCCTGACTCCGACTCTGACTCTGACTCTGACTCTGACTCTGGATTCTGCGGTACCCGCAAAGCGATCGAGTTGCCCATGGGCATGGCTTCATCGCCACGGACCACCACCATGCCCCGAACGATGTCATCGAGCACGCCCGCCGCCTGCACGTCCCGAGCCGCTTTACCCAAGAAGACGAGTCGGACGAACCACCGGGGTCCGTCGATCCCGCAGAACCGCGCCGGCTGGGCCTTGCCCTCGGCTCCGGCAACCTGCGCGCGTACTTCGGTGCCGTAAGGGCCTTCGACCTGTTCGACGAGGCCACCGGAGGAGTTGATCGAGGACACGATCTGCTGGCGGATCTCATCCCACATACCGGCCTTGCGCGGTGCCGCATACGGCTGGATCTGCACCGCGGACCCTTCGGAGAGCACGGACAGTTGGCTCACCGCACCGCTGGACGGGTCGGCTTGCACCTGGATGCGAACCTGCTGGCTTTGCGGCAGCAACAGACCACCGAGATCGACCCGTGGGACATCCGGGTAATCCTCGTCGGCGTCCCAGGGTCCGTTCGAACGATCCGATGAACCGTCGCTCGAACCCCCGATCGAACCTTCGCCCGAACCCTGCTCGTCGACTCGATCGGCCGCGTCATCCGCAACGGCGGCGTCGGCTGCATCTTCGGCCTCTTGCGAAGCGCGCTCGCCCTTCGACCGTCCGAACAAACCCACGCTGGACTCCTTCTTCGCCCGTTCGACTTAGCCGGGTACCACCACGGTACCCGCCCGACCGAATGCTCAGTGCGTGCCGGTGGATCCGAACCCGCCGCCGCCTCGATCGGAACCGGGCAGCGTGTCGACCTCCACCAGATCCAAGGCACACACCTCTTGTACGAGCAGTTGGGCGATCCGTTGACCACGACTGATCCGCACGACCGATTCGGTGTCGGTGTTGATACCGATGACCGCGATCTCCCCCCGATAACCGGCATCGATAGTGCCGGGTGCATTGAGCAGGGTGAAACCCTCTCGGGCGGCGAGCCCGCTACGCGGGTGAACGAGGCCGACGTAGCCAGGTGGCAATGCGATCGCGACCCCCGTAGCGATCAGCGCCCGCTGCCCCGGCTCGAGGTCCACGTCCGAACGTGACCGCAAGTCCCAGCCGGCATCGCCGGGGTGTTCGCGCTGCGGGGCAGGCAGGTCCGGGTCCAGTCGAGTCCACAGCACCTGCACGGGACGTCCGGCTCCCCCAGCCTGTCCGAGGCGACTCGATGTCACGGATTCACCTGGACGTCCGTCTGGGTGACCCCCGGTCCGCGCACACCACCGCGCTGGCCGCGTTCGCGTGCCGCCTGCTCGACCTGTTCGGCGTTCCCGTTGTCGAGGAAGTGTTCGAGCGGTACCTGCACGAAGACCGCACGCGCCGTAACGGCCGGCTTCGCGTCCAACGACGCGACAGCGGACATGAACACCCGACGTCCTTTCACACCGTCGACCATCGCCCGCATCTCCAGACGGGATCCAACGGGTACGGGCCGACGGAAATCGCATTCCAGGTGCGCGGTGACGGCTGGCTTCGCCAGTAGCCAGTTCAGCGAGCCCAGCACTTCGTCCATGGCCGTGGTCAGCAAACCACCATGGGCCAACCCCGGTGCTCCTTGGTGCAGGTCGGTGACGACGAACGTGCCGTAGGTATCCATGCCCTCGCCTGCGAACAGTTGCATGTGCAATCCGCTGGGATGGTCATCACCGCATCCGTAGCACCAGCGGTAGTGACTGGGAATCACTTCCCCGGGTGCCGGCGCGTGTGGCGCGCGGGCCGGCATGGTCGCGTCGTCGGGCACCTGCGGATCGTTGCTGGGCATTGCGGGGACGATACCGCCACCGACCACAATGCCGGTATGTCCAGCGATCGCGATGTGCGCTACCGGGAACGACTCCTGCCCGGACCCCTGTGGTGGCTGGTGGTCGCAGCGCTCGTGGCGATGGTGGCGATCGCCTACGGTGCCGCGCTGGGCACCGGCATCGGTGTCATCACCGCCGTCGCACTCGGTGCCATCGCCGTAGCCGGTCTGTGGTTCGGCTCACCGACGGTCACCGTCGATGATCGGGGTCTGCAATGCGGTCGCGCCCGGCTACCGAGATCGGCGATCGGCGATTCCTTCGCCCTCACCGGCGACGAACTCCGCGCGGCCCGTCGCGGCCACCGTTCCGAACTACCGGCATCCACCTATCCGGTGTTGCCCGTGTGGTCACCGCAATCGGCACTCGCGATCGACGTCACCGACCCGGTGGACCCGCACCCCGCCTGGCTCGTGGGCACCCGACGTCCCCGTGAATTCGATGCGGCGATCAGTGAGCTGCGGGATACATCGGCGGGGGCGGGCTGACAGCCGCGGCCGAATGCGACAGAGTGTGACCATGAGCGATCCCAGTGATGCAAACGAGGCAGCCGCACAGACCTCCGGTTCCGGTAAGGCGCCGATGGCGGCGCTGGTCGCCCCCGCTTTGGCGTTCGGAGCCAACATCGTGGCCGGCAAGGCGCTGGCATCGGCCCATCGCGCCATCGTGGGCAGGGATGCACCTTCGACCAAGGACACCCAGGCGCCGCTCGGTTCGGTCATCGCCTGGGCGGCGGTGAGCGCGGCCGCCGCGGCCGTCATCCAGGTTGCGGTGTTCCGGGCGGTCGCCCGGGTACTCGACGAGTAACCCGCTCCACGCTAGGCGGAGGGCCAGGCGCAGGTCTAGGCGCAGTCCTTGCAGATCGGCCCGGACTTGCCCTCGTGGTCGAGTTGACTGCGGTGGTGCACCAGGAAGCAGGACATGCAGGTGAATTCGTCGGACTTCTTGGGCACGACCCGCACCGTGAGGTTCTCATCGGAAAGGTCGGCACCGGGTAGTTCCAGGTTCTCCGCCAGTTCGGCCTCGTCGACATCGACGGCCGAGGCGGTCTTCTCCGCGCGACGCGCTTTCAACTCCTCGAGGCTGTCCTCGGCGAGTTCCTCGTCCGTCTTGCGAGGCGCGTCGTAGTCGGTCGCCATGCCCCCAGCCCTCCCTCTTTGGGTCGTCTTGCGCGCAGATTGTGCCCCATGACCCAGCGATCCGCCCTTCGGGGTAGCCCGGCACCGCCGGCGCCCAGAGGGAGGGCGAGACTTGGACCATGGCCCTCTATGCGCTCGGCGACCTCACACCCGAAATCGACCCCTCCGCCTTCGTGCATCCCGACGCCGTAGTGATCGGCAACGTGCACATCGGTGCGCAGTCATCGATCTGGCCGACGGCGGTTCTGCGCGGCGATCACGGGATGATCCGCATCGGTGCACGCACCTCCATCCAGGACGGCACGGTCGTCCACTGCACCGCTGAATTGGACACGGTGGTCGGTGACAGGTGCGTCGTCGGGCATAACGCACATCTCGAGGGATGCACGGTGCACGACGATTCCCTGATCGGATCCGGATCGGTCTTGCTGCATCGGGTAGTCGTGGGTCCGGCGTCCCTCGTCGGAGCCGGAGCCGTCGTCTCGCCGGGCACGGAGGTTCCACCGCATGCGCGTGCGCTCGGGGTACCCGCTCGGGTCACATTGGACGTAGTGAACGCCGAGGATTTCCGGGACTCGATGGAGACCTACGTACGTAACGCGTCCTGGTACAACGCCGACCTGCGCCGACTCGACGGCTAGCCGCGAAGTCCTGCATCGTCAGTGCTGGCGCAGCTTCAGTGCGGGCGCTCCATCATCCCGGCACCTCGTAGGGCCTCGACGAGTTCGTCGGCGATATCGGGCACCGCGGCGACGAACGTCCCGGGATCCGAATCGTCCAGTTGACGCACGAGCGCACCCGCCTCGCGGGCGATCAGGGCGCCGGCGGCCACATCCCATGGATTCAGACCGCGCTCGTAGTAGGCATCCGTGCGTCCGCGGGCGAGCCAGGTGAAGTCCACTACCGCGCATCCGGTTCGTCGAATGTCGCGAACTGCGGGAATGACCTCACGCAGGACGTCGGCTTGCGAGGCACGCCTGCGGGGGGCGTAGCCGAAGCCGGTCGCGACCATCGCCTGGGACAACGACGAGCAGGTGCGCACGCTCATGCGCTCACCGATGTCCCCGACGATGCGCCACGATCCGCGCCCACGGATGCCGATGAAGCCCTCGCCGGTCTCCGGGGTGATGATGACTCCGACGACGGCCTCCCCGACATCGGCGTCCTCCGCAGCGACGCTCACGCCCCACAGCGGAATCCGGTACAGGTAATTGACCGTGCCATCGAGCGGATCCACCACCCAGCGGATCCCCGTCGATCCGGCTTGATCGGCACCTTCCTCCCCCAGGAGTCCGTCGCCCGGACGCTCCCCGAGCAGGCGCTCGTGCAGCAGGTGCTCGGCGGCCTTGTCCATCGACGTCACGACGTCGGTCGGGGTGCTCTTGGTCTCCACTTCCAAGTCGACCGGCCGTTGCGTGTGCAAGAAGGCGGCCGCTTCCCCCGCGGCTCGCCAGGCGAGGTCGATCAACGGGTGCCACGCCAGGATCTCGGCGAGCGTTCGAACCGAAGGTTCCTGCGCGACCATCTGACTCCCTCGTACCGCTCGTGCGGCTAGTGCTCGTGCCTCCCGTGCGGCCCGAGCGCCGCCGCTTGGACTGCGCTCCTAGCGGGGGCTCACGCTAGTCTGCCGGCAGATGCCCACCGAACCTGAGCCATCACGTGCCCTCGGCTATCGCTTCGCGCTAACCCAACCCGGCGTGGTCGCCTTCACCGCCGCGGGCGCACTCGCGCGCCTGCCGGTTGCCATGGTCGCGCTCGCGCTCGTACTGCTGGTGAGCGAAACCACCGGTTCATACGCCTTCGCCGGAGCGCTCAGTGCCGCGTTCGCGGTGACCGCGGCCCTCGCCAGCATCCTGACCAGCCGATGGGCCGACCGCTCCGGACAAACCCAGGTCCTGCGCATCCTCGCGGTCTTGCACAGTGCGCTGTTGGTCGCGGTCACCTACCTGATCGTCCAGGGAGCCCCCGCTGCTTTGCAGCTTCTCGTAGTGATCGCCGCAGGCGCGACTTCACCGGCCATCGGCTCCTACGTTCGGGCCCGCTGGACGCACGCGGCACACAGTGGGCAACAGCCGGCACTCCTTCGCGTCGGTTTCGCGTGGGAGAGCATCCTCGATGAGTTGATCTTCACCCTCGGTCCATTGATCACTACCGCACTGGCGTTCGGGATCGGCTTCCCGGTGCCGCTCATCGTCGCTGCCGCCGCTGTGCTCATCGGTGCCGTGGGTCTGTCGATGTGTACGCGCTCCACTCCGCCACCCGCACCGGCGAGCCCTGCACCATCGTCGATCTTCGCCGTCGTGCGAACGCCGGGACTGTGGGTACTGATCGTCTCGGCACTGGGGTTGGGCACGCTCTTCGGCGCCTTGGACGTCGGCGCCGTCGCTTTCACCGGCGCCCGCGGCGCCGGTTCGATGGCCGGGGTGCTCCTGGCCTGCTTCGCTGCCGCATCCATGGTCGGCGGGATCGTGTACGGGATCCGCGCCTGGCCCGGTCGGTTGCATCGGCATACGCAGTCCGCCGCGGCATTGCTCGCACTCATCTGCGCGGGGTTCTGGTTCACCGACACCAACACCGGCGCGATCGTGGTGGCAACGGCAGCCGGTGCGCTGGTCGCCCCCACCTTGATCGGCATCTTCTCCCTAACCCAGCGCCTCGTGAGTCCGGCGAACCTGACCGAGGGGCTGACCTGGACCAACTCCGGCCTGGCCGCCGGCTTCGCATTCGGCTCGGCCCTGTCCGGCATCCTCATCGACGCCTTCGGCTCGAGGGCGGGACTGGCCCTGTGCTTCGCCGGAGCGGTGATCAGCGCTGGGGCGCTGGTGGCCGGGGATCGCAGCATCCGCCGACACGACGACACCACCGCACAGGCGCGGGTCGTCCCACCGGCTCCCCCAAGCGATAGCCTTACTCACCGATCGATGAAGGAGTAAGCCCTGCAACCGCTCAGCCCCCGTGAGATCCAAGCGCGCGTCCGTGCTGGCGCGTCGCCGGAGGTCGTGGCGGCCGAGACCGGGTGGCCGCTCGACAAGGTAACCCGCTACGCCGAGCCGCTCCTCGGCGAGCGCGCCTACGTCGCCGAACAAGCCTCGGCGGTGGAGATCTCACGGTCGCGTGGCGGCGCGACCTTGCACCAGTCGGTGTGCGTGAAGGTCGATGTCGACCCCGACACCGATTCGGTGAGTTGGGACTCCTACCGCAACCCCGAGGGCCGGTGGGTCGTCACCGCGTTCCACGACGGTGCCGCGATCGGCACCTGGTTGTACGAGGAAGCCGGCCGCACCGTCCATCCGCAGGACGAGAGCGCACGCGCGTTGATGGGTGGCGGCCCGGCCGTCGTATCGGATTCCGCAACCGCCTCACGCCCCGACGCTTCGCCGGCCGACGTTCCCGACGAGGGCACAGCCGGCGACGACGAATCGGCGCCAGCACGCCCATCGGGCAAGAAGGATCGTCCTCGACTGGTCTCGGTGACTTCCGATCCGACCGTCGAGAAGACCGACGAGGCTTCGACACCGCAGCCGACGGTCGGCTCCGGCGAGTCCGGTGAGACGGCGCTGTTCGAGCCCACGGATACCCCACAGCCCGAGCAAGCGGAACCGGCGAATGCACCCGCTACCAAGCGAGCCAAGCGAGCCAAAGGCAAGCGTGGGCGCGCCAGCGTGCCGAGTTGGGATGAGATCTTGTTCGGGGCCAGCAAAGGCGACGAGTAGCTAAGTAGACGACTAACGCCGCGATTCAGGCTGGATCGAACGGCAACGGCTCCCGGGAGATGTGTTCGACGCCCGCGCGCTTGGCCGTCAGCCCGGCCCGATAGTGGCGTCGACACAGGACCTCGTAGGCCACCGGTGCCTGCTGCTCATCGGCTCCTTGCCTTCCGGAGACATCACCGACGAGAACCTGATCCCCCTCGGTGGTCATCTCACCGCCGACGGTGCGGGCATTGTGGATCGCCCGTGAACCGCACCAACACAACGCCTCGACCTGCAGCACCTGCACGCGGTCGGACAGTTCGACCAAACGCGCCGATCCCGGGAACAGCCGGGTTCGAAAGTCGGTCATGATCCCGAACGCGAAGACGTCGATCGCCAGCTCGTCGACGATGCGAGCCAATTGCTCGACCTGATCGGTCGTGTAGAACTGCGCTTCGTCGCAAATGACGTAGTCCACCCTGTTGCCGGCACTGAGCGTGTCGACCACATGCCGACGGAAGTCGAAATCGTCACCGACTTCGATGGCCGGCACCGATAGGCCGAGTCGACTGGATAGAACCGACTGACCCGCACGATCGAGCCGCGTGAAAACGAGTCCCGCGCGACCGCGGGAACTGTGGTTGTGGTCGGTCTGCAGCGCCAGTGTGCTCTTGCCGCAGTCCATCGTCCCGGCGTAGAACACCAGCTCGGCCACGGCGGCATCGTGCCACACGGCTTGTCAAAGTACCGCTGCGTGACCATCGAGCATGAGCCCGGGAATGCGACGCTCCCGATCGCTAGTACCGCCGTGCTGGCCAGGTAGCGCCGAGACCCGCCCATCGACTCGGCGGCTCGCGACACAAGTCCCGGGCTCGAGTACGACGACGACGTCACCGATGCGATCGACCAACGCAGGGTCCACCGTGCCGAACAGTCCCGAAGCTACCGCCGCTGCGCGCGTGTGGACCGCGGCACGCTCCCCCAATGCGTCGCGCCAACGCATCGCTACGGCCTCGGGGTCGTCCTCGACGTAGACGTGTCTCATCCGGGGCTCACCGGCCAGTGAACGCACGCCCCAGTGCAGCGCCGGTTCGTCTTCCCACCAGATTCGCTGCCCGGCGTCGACCATGCCGTGATCGGCGGTGACCACCATGCGGCCCGTACCAGGGAGCGCACCATGCAGCCCCCGGATCAGCGTGTTCACCTGCGAGGCGGCAGCGCGCCACGCTTCGCTGCCCACGCCGTGCTCATGTCCGGCACGATCCAGGCTCGGCCAATAGACGTAGGCAACCAAGCGCTCGTTGTTCGTGGCGGCAGCGGCGACTTCGTGCTCCAGGCTCCCGATTCGTTCGTCGATGGATTCGGCGTGGATGTATCGCGCACCCCGAAGCACGGCCCGGGTGAGTCCCGATCCGGCGTAGGCGGCCGGGCCGATGGCGACCGCACTGGCTCCGGCGGCCTCGATCTGCTCGAAAACGGTCGGTTCGGGCTGCACCGCCACCGACGGCGGGTGCGAACCCCAATGCAACGGGTGCAGCGTGCGGCCGAACTCCGGTAGCCAGAACGAGGCCCCCACGATGCCGTGTTGACCGCTCGGTAGTCCCGTGCCGAGGGAAGCCAACCCAGTGGCGGTGGTCGTGGGGAACGCCGCGGCGATGCTGCCACCCCGGGCATCGGTGAGTGCGTCGAATAGTTCCGGATACTCCTCCAGGTCGTGCGCACCGAGTCCGTCGACTAGGCACACCACCACAACATCGCCATCTCCGATGCCCAGCCGATCCTCGGCGCCGGGAACCCCGACCGCAGCAGCGGCCGAGGGCAGGACATCGGTGAGGTTGAGCTCTGGACCTGCGGATTCCATCAGGTGCGGCGAGCGGCCGTGGCCTGCGAGAGCGCCCCGGCGAACTGCAGTACCTGCGCCACGACATCGGCCCCGTCGGCGGCTTCGGAGACGCGGACGGACAGATCGTCGTTGCTCGCGGTTCCGGTATAGCCGTGATCGGCATCGCAGGACGGATCCGTGCAGGCCGCAGGTTCGAGATCGATCCGACTCACCGCACCCCAGCCGATCGTCAACACGACTTCGGCTGTCGGTCCGCCGGGCTGGTGGTGCGCAGGGTCGCTGACCACGCGGGTCACCACTACCGAATCGACCCGTTCGAGGCGTACCGCCTCGGTGGAGGCACTGGCGAGCGGGGCGGGCGCGCCCTCCGGCGCGTGCTCGTCGACATGTCCGACGATGAGCCGGGTCGGCGTCAAGACCAGCACGGTCACGTGCCGACGCAATTCGTCCCGATCGAAAGTGGCTTCGTGGTGGACGACGTAACTGGCCGGCTGTTCCCCACCGAGGGCGGTGGTCAATGCCTCGGCGACGAGTTCCGGGTAGTAACCACTGCGCTGGATGTCTTCGCGCAGCGCCGTTCCGGCGCCGTGGTCGTCCATGACCCCATCCTGCCAGGTGCGGGTACTGTCCCGTTGTGCCCACAGCGATCACCGTCCACCCGGAGGTGGCGGCAGCGATATCGGCGGGCAAGCCGGTCGTCGCCCTCGAATCCACGATCATCAGCCACGGACTGCCGCGTCCGGAGAACCTGCGGGTTGCGCAGGAGGTCGAGGAAGTCGTCCGAGCACGAGGCGCCGTCCCCGCCACGATCGCCGTGCTCGACGGCTCGGTTCTCGTCGGCCTCGATGACGACCAGCTCGCCGAGGTCGCCGCCCGCGACGACATCGTCAAGGCCGGCGTCCGTGACCTTCCGGTGGTGATGTCCCGATCAGCGAGCGCGGCCACCACGGTCGCCGCGACGAGCATCATCGCGCGTGCGAGTGGGATCGATGTATTCGCCACCGGCGGACTCGGTGGCGTGCACCGTCAAGCCCGCGACAGTTGGGACGAGTCGGCGGACCTCACCACCTTGGCGTCCACTGCGGTCACCGTCGTGTGCTCGGGCGTCAAATCGATCCTGGATGTCGGTGCGACCCTCGAACGCATGGAGACCTTGAATATCGCCGTCGTGGGCTACCGGACGCCCCGGTTCCCCGGCTTCTACCTCGCGGACTCCGGTCACGCGGTCGGCTGGCAGGTCGACGATGCTTCCGAGGTCGCGGACATCATGCAGGCACGTTCGGCGCTGGGCCTTGGATCGGCGCTGATCGTCGCCAATCCCATCCCCGCGAGCGATCAGCTCGACCCGGACCTGCACGACACCACGTTGGCGCAGGGCCTGGCGATCGCGCAGGACCGTGGCATCACCGGCAAGGACGTCACGCCGTTCCTACTCGACCACTTCCATCGCGCTACCCATGGCGCGAGCCTCGCGGCGAACGCGGCGTTGATCGTGAACAACGCTGACCTGGCCGCCCGGATCGCCAGCGCACGGGCACTGGCAGTCGATCGGTGACACCCGCATCCGGCGTGGACGTCGTCGTCATCGGCGATGTCATGGCAGACACCATCGCGCTGCTGGAAAGTGCGCTGGTCCCCGACGCCGACAATCCGGCCGAATTCGTGCAAGCCCTCGGCGGCCAGGCAGCGAACACGGCAGCCTGGCTCGCCGCCGCCGGTTCGCGGGTGCATCTCGTCGCTGCGGTCGGCGCCGATGGGATGGGAACGTGGGTCCGGGAACGGCTCCACGAGCGTGGACTCCCCCACTCGCTAGCCACCGTCGATGCGCCGACGGGCCGCTGCATCGTCGTCACCGATCCCACGGGTGTGCGCACCATGCTGCCGAACTCCGGCGCCAACGCACTCATCGGACGAAGCGACGCCGGGCAGATGGTCGCTGCACTACTCGAAGGCGGCGCACGTCACCTGCACCTGTCGGGCTACGTGCCGCTGCACGACGCGGATTTCGCTGCGCGGATGGTGCAGCTTGCGAAGGCAAGCGGTGCCAGCACCAGTATGGACACCCCCGCACTGTTCTTTGAATCCACTCGGTCTCCAACCACCGTGCCATCGGTCGACGTGCTGCTGGGTACGGCACGTGAGTTGGCGCACCTGCTGCGACTCGACGCCGCGACCCCGGCCGCACTCGCAGACCGCATCGCGGAGCGAATCGCCAGCGACGTCGATTCACCCGCCTGCGTATTACTCAAGGCGGGCGCCCAAGGCGCGTGGTTGATAGCCGAGCGGGTCACCAGCGTCCCGCCGGTCGCCGCGAGCGTGGTCGACACCACGGGCGCCGGAGATGCATTCACCGCAGGGTTCCTGGCAGCGTGGACGGCCGGTCAATCCGCCGAAACCGCCGCTGACACAGCTAGCGTGCTTGCCGCCCGCGCGCTTACCCAGCGTGGCGGGCAACCGAGCAGCGACGAAGGGCAGCATGGCAACCTCTAAGGGAACCGAACGCATCATCGATATCGACGTGTCCGAGGAGATGCGTGGTTCGTTCCTGGAGTACGCGTACTCGGTGATCTACTCGCGGGCACTGCCCGATGCCCGCGACGGTTTGAAGCCGGTTCAACGACGCATCCTGTTCCAGATGGCCCAGATGGGCCTGCGTCCCGACCGCGGTCATGTCAAGAGCGCTCGCGTGGTCGGTGAGGTCATGGGCCGTCTGCACCCGCATGGCGATTCCGCTATCTACGACGCCCTCGTTCGGCTCGCGCAACCTTTCACCATGCGTTTGCCACTAGTGGACGGCCACGGAAACTTCGGCAGCCTGGACGACGGTCCCGCCGCGATGCGCTACACCGAGGCCCGATTGGCGGCGCCGGCGCTCGAACTCACCGCGGGACTGGACGAGGACGTCGTCGATTTCGTCGCCAACTACGACGGGCGCGAACGCGAGCCCAGCGTGCTTCCGGCGGCCTTCCCGAATCTGCTCGTGAACGGTGCCAGTGGCATCGCGGTCGGAATGGCCACCACACTCGTGCCGCACAACCTGGCGGAGGTGATCGCCGCAGCCCGCCATCTCATCGCGCACCCCACCGCGAGCGTCGAGGATCTGATGGCCTTCGTCCCCGGTCCGGACTTCCCCGGCGGGGGGCAGATCGCCGGACTCGACGGCATCCGCGATGCCTACGCAACGGGCCGTGGTTCCTTCCGGCTGCGCGCCACGACATCGGTGGAGGCGGTCACCGCCCGTCGCAAGGGCATCGTGGTGACCTCGCTTCCGGCATCCGTCGGACCGGAACGGGTCATCGAACGGATCAAGGATCTCGTCCAAGCCAAGAAACTCCAGGGCATCTCCGATGTCGTCGATCTCAGCGATGGCGAGTCCGGCCTTCGCTTGATCATCGAGATGAAGAGCGGCATCGCGCCCGAACCACTGCTCGAGCAGCTTTACAAACTCACGCCGATGGAGGACTCCATCACGGTCAACGCAGTCGCCTTGGTGGATGGGCAGCCACGCACGCTCAACCTGCGTGAACTGATCGAACAGTTCGTGGAGCATCGCTTCGATGTGGTGCGCCGCCGCAGCGCGTACCGTCGGGCGCGGGCTGCGGAGCGGGTGCACCTGGTCGAGGGCTTGCTGATCGCGATCGTCGATATCGACGAGGTCATCGAGTTGATCCGCGACAGCGACAACGCCTCGGTTGCGCGGGAGCGCTTGATGAGCGTGTTCGACTTGAGCGAGGAACAGGCCTCCTACATCCTCGATATGCCGCTGCGTCGCTTGACCAAGTTCTCCCGCATCGAATTGGAGACCGAAGCCGAGGAACTGCGGGCGCGGATCGCGGAATTGGACGAGATCCTCGGCGATGATTCCCGACTGCGACAGGTGGTCTCCGACGAATTGGCCGATGTGGCGGCTAACCACGGCACGCCACGTCGGACCACATTGCTCGAGGGTGCGGTCCCCGTCGTCTCCCGTTCGGCACCGGCCCTCGAGGTACCCGACGAACCGTGCGTGGTGATGATGTCCAGCACCGGATTGCTGGCCCGAAGCGCCTCGATTCAGGACACCATCGGCGTCGAGGCCGCTGAGGGTGCGCGCTCGGCCCACGACGTCATCACCGCGGTAAGCCCCGCCTCCACCCGCGCTCGGTGCGGGGCCATTACTTCGCAGGGCCGCATCGTCCCCTTCGAGGTGGTGGATCTCCCGGCGATCCCGCCGGTCACCGGCAACCCGGGTCTCGGCGCGGGCGTACCCGTCGGTGCCTTCGTCGACCTCGAGGACGGTGAGCAGGTGGTGGGGCTGTCACCGTTGGACTCCGGCTTCACCGTCACCTTGGGCACCAGCCAGGGCGTGGTCAAACGGGTGCTGGTCCCCGAATCCCTTACCCGCGGTAAGCCGGTGTCCATCATGTCCCTGGCCGAAGGCGATCACGTGGTCGGTGCGCGATCGCTTCCCGAAGCAGCAGCGGAAACCGCCGTCGTCGTGTTCGTCACCTCGGAGGCCAACGTCCTGCGCTTCCCGGCGAGCAACGTCCGCGTACAAGGGGTCGGTGCCGGTGGGATGGCCGGCGTCAACCTTCCCCCCGACGCCCTCGCGGTGTTCTGCACGACCATCCCCGAGCCGCTGCTCGACGCCTGCGTACTCGTCACCGTCGCCGGCGATTCACGTGCCCTGCCGGGTACCGAACTCGGTTCGGTCAAGGTCACCCCGCTGGCCGCCTACCCGGCGAAGGGCCGCGGCACGAAGGGAGTGCGTTGCCAACGATTCCGCTCCGGTGAGGACACCATCACCGTGGCCTGGGCCGGACCGGCACCGGCGCGCGCGGCCAGTTCCGCCGGTGCACCCGTGGCACTGCCCGCCATCGACGAACGTCGAGACGCCGCGGGGTCACCTCCCAGCGCTCCCATAGCCCAGATCGCCGGAGCGTTAAGCCGCCTCGATACCGATGGGGGTCCGGCATCGTGATGACCGGGCAGCGATGAAGGCCGGGGACACGCTCACCGACGATGCTTGCTCGCGCCAGTCGCTAGCGGCGGTCGAACCGCTCGCCGGTAGTGCACCGCAGGCCAGCGCCTGGCTCGTGCTCGAGGAGCCCGGACCTTGGGGCAAGGACGCGCTGCGTGGGTCGCCTATCCCCGATTCGGTCGCGGACTGGGCCGAGTCGCTGCGCGCCGATCACGGGGTACGCACGATCGCGGCCCGACACCCCAGTAGGCGACGCCTTCGCCCAGGCGAGCCGCGACACGTGTGGCTGGCCACGACCCATCCCGGGCGCCAGCAGTTGCGCCATGTGCTCGTCGATCGGCTCGAGGAGGTTCTCGAATGGGATCGCTCCCTACTCGCCGGCGCGAACATGCCGATGATCGGTGAGCCGGCGGACGGATCCATCGAGTTCATCTGTACGCACAGCGGCCGCGATGCGTGCTGCGCGGTCCTCGGCCGTCAGGAAGTCACCCGCACACCGGGCGCATGGGAGTGCAGCCACCTCGGTGGGCATCGTTTCGCAGCGACGTCCCTGGTCCTGCCCGATGGCAACTGCTTCGGCCGCCTAGGGCCGAATTCGGCCCGGGACACCACCCACCTGCGTGGCGCGACCCATCTGCCCGCCGACCTCCAGGTAGCCGAGATCGCCGTGCGCAAGCAGGAAGGCCTAGACCCGTCGGCGCCGTTATGGACTTCCCCCGCACCGATGGACGTGGTCGCCAGCCAAGACACGGACGAACGGGTGTCCACCGCCGATGTCCATGACGGCCAGGCAGGTCACTGGCGCGTGCACTGTGCACAGCAGACCATCTCAGCCCCCGCGTCGTGTCATACCCTGCCCACCGAACGCAGCATCTGGCGAGCCGTCCGAGTACAGGCGGTACAGGAGGAATCCACGCATGGCCGTTGAATCCACACGCACACCGATCTCGTCCCTGCCCAGCGTGCACCTGCCCGATCTCACCGGCGCGACCATCGACCTCGATGCATTGGCTTCGGGTCGACCGACCGTCGTCGTCTTCGCATGCAACCACTGCCCGTACGTGCGTTCGGTGGAACAGGCCCTCGGCGGCATCGCTGCACACAACTCCGACGTCACCTGGGTGGCTATCTGCAGCAACGACGCCGATGCCTACCCCGACGACGACGTTGCCGGCCTACGCGAGCAGGTAGCGCGCGCTGGCTGGAACTTTCCCTACCTGGTCGATGCCGACCAATCGGTCGCCCGGGCCTTCGGAGCGGTGTGCACTCCGGACTTCTTCGTCTTCGACGCCACCGGGCAACTGGTCTACCGGGGCGCTATGGATGATGCTCGCCCCAAGCAACCCCAACCGGTCGATGGCGCCCACTTGGACGCTGCACTCAGCGCCGCACGGCAGGGGCGATCGTTCACGGGAGGCAAGCCGGCGATGGGCTGCGGCATCAAATGGCGGGATGTCACTGCGTAGTCGTAGCTACCCGCAGCAACTCCGCACGGTCGTGCACCGTCACGCGTTCCTTGCCCGAAGCAGCGCCGCGCTGTTGCTCGACTAGATCGATAGCCCGCCAGCCCGGCACGCCCACGACGGCGATACCGCGTGCCCGCAGTTCGTCCACGAGATCGGTATCGGTGCCCGACCCGTTGCCCACGCTGCCCGATTCGACGTCCTCCATGAGCGAACCGACGGTCTGCACAGCACACTTCTTGTTGGTGCCGATGATCCCCGAAGGCCCCCGCTTGATCCACCCGGCCACATACAGCCCCGCGATGGGTGCGTCATCGTCGCCGAGGACGCGACCATCTAGATTCGGGATGACGCCCCGGGATTCATCGAAGGGGACCCCCGGCAGCGCAAGCCCCCGATAGCCGACGCTGCGCACGATCAAATCGACGTCCAAGTGCTCGTGCTCTCCGGTGTCGACGAGGGATCCATCCGCATCGAAGGTGGTGCGCTGGAGTTCGAGACCGGTGACCTGGTCCTCGCCGATGATCTGCGTGGGTCGTGCGAAGAAGTGCACGGTGATCTGCACCGCCGCATCGGGGCGCGGTGCACGTTCGGCCCATTCGGCAAGCACCTTGACGTTCCGAGCGGCCACCTTGTTCTCGGCAACCGCGGCCTCGCTGATGCTGTCGAGTTCCACATCCGCGGGGGTAACGACGACATCGGCGTCGGCTAGCTCGCCGAGCTCCTTGAGTTCCTTGGTGGTGAACGACGCCTGTGCGGGGCCGCGCCTGCCGATCAAGTGCACCTGCTCCACCGGAGCCGCAGCGAGTGTGGCGAGCACGTGATCGGGCATATCGGTGTGGGCGAGTTCCTCCGGGGACTTGCTCAGCACCCGAACGACATCTACCGCGACGTTCCCCACTCCGACGACGGCTACCGAACGTACCCGCCTGAGCAGGTCATCGAAGTCCGGTCCGCGGTAGTCCGGATGGCCGGTGTACCAGGCCACGAGATCGGTGGCAGCCACGCTGCCGGGCAGATCCTCCCCCGGAACCGCCAGCCTTCGATCCGAGGACGCACCGTAAGTGAGCACCACGGCGTCGTATGCCGCGCGCAATTCGTCGATGGAGACATCCGAGCCGACCTCGACGTTCCCGACGAAGCGAACGCCTTCGCGATCCCACACCCGATCCAAGGTGTTGCGTACCGACCTGATGCTCAAGTGGTCGGGAGCAACGCCATAGCGCACGAGGCCGAACGGCACCGGGAGCTTGTCGTATACATCGACCGCCGCACCGCGATCGTTCAAGGCCTCCGCTGCATACAGGCCCGAAGGCCCGGAACCGACCACAGCGACACGGATACCCACGCGTGCACAGTAGTCGCTGCATTCGCTACCTCAAGCGGGGACAACCGAGAAGACTCACGAAAGCGCGGATTCGTCCCGCGGGTAGGAAAGCCCGAATGCTCAGGTGTCGATCCGCGCCCGATCCAACTCGCGTGCCCCGGCGATGATGAATTCCTTGCGAGGTGCCACGAGTTCACCCATGAGCAGATCGAACACTTCGCTGGAAGCGGCGCCATCGGCACTGGTGATACGCCGCAGCGTCCGCTTCGAGGGATCCATGGTCGTCTCGCGCAACTGACCGGCATCCATCTCACCGAGACCCTTGTACCGCTGCACTGGATCCTTGACCTTGCGACCCTTGGCTTCGGCACGGGCGACGATGCTGTGCATCTCGGCATCGGTGTAGGCGTAGACCACTTCCGGGCCGCCCTTGCCCGATGTCTCGATCCGATGCAAGGGGGGCACCGCCGCGAACACCTTGCCCGCCTCGATGAGGCCGGGTAGGTATCGGTGGATCAAGGTCAACAGCAGACAGCGGATGTGCGCCCCATCGACGTCGGCGTCGGACATCAAGATGACCTTGTCGTAGCGCACCTGCTCGATATCGAAGCTCTTCCCGGAGCCGGCTCCGATCACCTGGATGATGGCCGCGCATTCGGCGTTCTTGAGCATGTCCGACAAGCTGGCCTTCTGGACGTTGAGGATCTTCCCGCGGATCGGCAGCAGCGCCTGGAAGTCGGCGTCTCGCGCCGTCTTGGCAGTACCCAGGGCGCTGTCGCCCTCCACGATGAACAGTTCCGTGCCCTCGGATCCGGCGCGACGGCAATCGACCAGCTTCGCCGGAAGCGAGGATGTCTCCAGTGCGCTCTTGCGCCGCTGGGTATCCCGGTGCGCACGGGCCGCCAACCGAGTACGCATGGCGGCGGCGACCTTCTCCAAGACCGCCTTGGCAGCGGCCTTCTCACCGCGCGGGGGTTTGGTGAAGTAGGCGGCCAATTCCTTGGACACCACGTTGCCGACGATGCGCGATACGGCGGGTGTGCCGAGGATCTCCTTGGTCTGCCCCTCGAACTGCGGTTCGGCCAAGCGCACGGTCACGACCGCCGTCAGGCCTTCGAGGGCGTCTTCCTTCGTGATCGCCGATTCAGATGCCTTCAGGATCCGCGCGGCCTTGAGTTGCTCGTTGATCACCTTCACCAGCGCCCGCTCGAAGCCGGCAACATGCGTCCCACCGAGCGGGGTTGCGATCACGTTGACGAAGGAACGCAGTTGGGTCTCGTAGCCCTCGTCCCACTGCAATGCGATATCGACGCCGAGATCGCGCTCCACTTCCCGGGAGTCGAGGTGACCCTTGTCATCGAGGACCGGCACGGTCTCGTGGAAGTGCCCACTGCCGCGCAGCTGGATGATCGAGCACACCGGGGTGCCCTGGCTGAGGTAACCCACGTACTCCTGCAGCCCGCCCTTGTGCTGCAGGACCTCCTCCCAGCGATCCTCCGGGTCGCGTTCGTCGCGCACCGTGATCGTCAGACCGGGAACGAGGAACGTGCTTTGCACCGCCCTTTCGCGCAGCGACTGCCGGTCGTACTCGGCGTCCTTGGTGAAGACCTGCGGATCGGCCCACCAGCGCACCCGGGTACCCGTTCGGGTGCGAGGTGCCTTGCCGACTACTTCCAGCCCACTCTTGCGCGAGAACCCCGCATCGGGGCCCGGTGCCTCGAATACCCCCGGGACTCCGCGGCGAAAGGACATGCCGTAGGTCTTGCCGGCCCGATCGACCTCGATATCGAGCCGGGCGCTCAGCGCATTGACCACCGACGCCCCGACTCCGTGCAGGCCACCGGAGGCCGCATAGGAGCCGCCACCGAACTTGCCGCCGGCGTGCAATTTGGTCATGACGACCTCGACGCCGGTGAGCTTGGTCTTGGGCTCCTTGTCCACGGGTATGCCCCGACCGTTGTCGGCGACGCTGACGGCGCCGTCTGCCTCGAGGACGATCTCGATACGTGAACAGTGGCCGGCGAGTGCCTCGTCGACCGCGTTGTCGACGATCTCCCATAGACAGTGCATCAGGCCGCGGCTGTCGTTGCTGCCGATGTACATCCCCGGCCGCTTGCGAACCGCATCGAGGCCCTCGAGGACGGCGAGGTCGCGAGCCGAGTACGCCTCCCGCCCGGCCGTCTTGGCCGATGCCTTTCGGGTGTTCGCGCCGCCAGAACGCTTGCCGGTAGCCATCGGCCGAACAGTAGTCGTGCCGGGCACGGGGAACCGGTTGCGCCTCGCGGGTCCGCCTATCGGGCGCGTGGGCCGATTTCGCCGCTGGCGAAGCGCACCGCGCCTACCGCGCCCGAGGCCCTGAGTCGTGTAAGACTAGCGATCCGACAGGGGCACCGGCCCCGACCAGCTAGGAGGTGCCATGACCACGACGCTTACGGCTCCCGAACTCAGTTCCATGGACCGCTGCGACCGCTGCGGAGCCCAGGCCTATGTACGCGTCGTCCTTACCGGTGGCACCGACTTGCAGTTCTGCGGACATCACTGGTCCCGTCACGAGGAAGCCCTGCGGCCGCAAGCCGAGCACATCGTCGACGAGACGCACCGTCTAGCCGAGGCGCCGGTCTCCGGCGAGTAGCACCGGATCACTCCCCGGTGAATTCCGGGCTGCGTCGTTCGTGGAAGGCAGCTAGTCCTTCGGCGTAATCACGCGATGTCCACGCTCGGGTGCGCAGCACGGCTAGCCGCTCGAAGGTATCGCTACTCAAGGTCCGTGATTCGGTCAAGGCCGCCATTTCCGCCTTGATCGCGCGCACCGCCAACGGTGCCCGGGTGGCGATGCGCTCGGCCAACGCCATCGCACTCGCCGCCATCTCGTCGCGGTCGCCGACCAGCCGATTCACGACCCCGTACAAGGCGGCCTGTTCGGCGGTGATGGGGTCGGCGGTGAAGAACATCTCCTTGGCCACATGCAAGGGCAGGGCACTGACGAAGTGGCTGACGCCGGCCGTGTTGTAGGGGATCCCGAGTCGTGTCGGGGTGATCGCGAAGCTGGCCGTTCGCACGGCGACGACGAGATCGCAGGTGAGCACGAGATCGCAGGCGCCACCCCATACGGACCCGTCCACCGCGGCAATGACCGGGAACGGGGCATCCCGGACCGCCCGCAGGGCCTCCTCCAGCGGGTTGTCCCAGGTCAGCGGGTCGCGGTCGCCGTGCGGTAGTTCGTCGATGTCATGACCGGCCGACCAGACCCCCGCGGCCGGACTCGCCTGCACGATCACCGCACGCATGCCCTCCTGCGCGGCTGCGGAGAGTTCGGCGACGAATTCACCGAGCAACGCGGCACTGAGCGCATTGCGGCGATCGGGCTCGTCCAGCGTGAGCGTTCGGACGTGCGCAGCGTCCTGCCGCACGATGGGCATGCGCCTAGTCCAGGTAGTCGCGCAGCACCTGCGAACGCGATGGGTGCCGCAGCTTGGACATCGTCTTGGACTCTATTTGCCGAATTCGCTCGCGCGTGACGCCGTAGACCTTCCCTATCTCATCGAGGGTCTTGGGTTGCCCGTCGGTGAGTCCGAATCGCATCCGCACTACGCCGGCTTCCCGATCCGACAAGGTCTCCAACACCGACTCGAGCTGTTCTTGCAGCAGCGTGAAGGAGACGGCGTCGCTGGGCACGATCGCCTCGGAGTCCTCGATGAGGTCGCCGAATTCGCTGTCGCCCTCCTCACCCAACGGGGTGTGCAAGGAGATCGGCTCACGTCCGTACTTTTGGACTTCGACGACCTTCTCGGGTGTCATGTCCAATTCGCGCGCTAATTCCTCCGGCGTCGGCTCGCGTCCGAGATCCTGCAGCATCTGGCGCTGTACGCGCGCTAGCTTGTTGATGACCTCGACCATGTGCACGGGAATGCGGATGGTGCGCGCCTGGTCGGCCATCGCACGGGTGATCGCTTGCCGGATCCACCAGGTGGCGTACGTGGAGAACTTGTAGCCCTTGGTGTAGTCGAACTTCTCGACAGCGCGGATCAGGCCGAGGTTGCCCTCTTGGATGAGGTCGAGGAACAACATCCCGCGACCGGTGTATCGCTTGGCGAGCGAGACCACCAGGCGCAGGTTCGCCTCGAGCAGGTGGTTCTTGGCGTTTCGACCATCGCGGGCGATCCACTCCAGATTGCGCTTGAGGGTCTTGTCCATCTTGCCGCCCTCGGCGAGCTTCTCCTCCGCGAACAGCCCGGCTTCGATCCGCTTGGCGAGCTCGACCTCCTGCTCGGCGTTCAGCAGCGCCACCTTGCCGATCTGCTTGAGGTAGTCCTTGACCGGATCGGCGGTCGCGCCGGCGACGGTGACCGTCTGGACCGGCTCGTCGGTGTCGTCTACATCCGAGAGCACGAACTCGGCTCCGTCGGAGCTCTCTTCCTTCTCCTCGGTCGCGACTTCGGCGAGGTCGGCCTCGAGATCGGCCTCTAGTTCGGCTTCGAGATCGGCCGCCTTCTTCAAGTCGACGTCCGCTCCTTCATCGACCTCGACCAATCCGGCTTCGGTTTCCACCACCTCGACGACCTCGGCGGAACCGGCGGCTTGCTTCTTGGCGGGTGCGGTCTCCTTCGTTGCCTTCTTCGTCGTGCTCTTGGCAGGCGCGGCCTTCTTCACTGCCTTCTTAGCGGCCTTCTTAGCGGCAGCCTTCTTGACCGGAGCGCTCTTTTGGGTGGCCTTCTTCGTCGCCTTCTTGGCTGCAACCTTCTTGGCCGGAGCGCTCTTCTTGGCCACGCTCTTCTTAGCCACGGTCTTCTTCGCCGGTGCGCTCTTCTTGGTCGCGGTCTTCTTGGCAGTTGCCTTCTTGGCCGGAGCGCTCTTCTTGGCCGCGGCTTTCTTGGCCGGCGCGCTCTTCTTCGTTGCCGGCTTCTTGGCGGGCTTCTTGGTGGCGGCTGGCGACATGATCGGGCGGGGCACCTTTCGCTGGTTCGGCCACGAATAGAGCCCGAGTCAAGCCATTCGGCTTGCCGGGCGAGACCCCTAGTGTGCCACGGCCATCCGACTAGGGCCGGATGACCCCCACGGCCGAGCCGATCGGCACCTCGAGTTGCGCCTGCTGGGTCACCTGCTCGGTGATCGGGAAGGGACCGAGTTCGTCGACCCAGAATTCACCGTCCCACGCCGCCTGCACGCTGACCCGACTCGGGCCCGCTACCGAGAAGGCGTGCTGCACGCCCGGTCGTGGGTAGGCGCCGCCGGGGTCACCCGTTCGCACCGTCACCGGTTCACCTCGCGCTGGGGCGAATTGCCAGCTCCACCGCGCCCTGGCTCGGGTCCGTACCGCGAAGCCCACCACCTGGTCGTTCCACTCCACCTGCGCAGATGGCTGACCGCTGCGGCAATGCAGGGGGATACCGACGACGGCTCCCCGCGGCGGTTCGCATACCGGTCGCAAGGGCGCGAGTCGGTGCGTGAAACCAGCGCGCACCGTCGATGTCGCCTCGGCGACCGAGACCGCTTCCCCATCGCTCGGGCAGAACATCCCGACCGGCTCTAGGTCCCGTCCCGGGGTCGCGAGCCAGACCCTACGGATCTCCCGACCCTGCGGACAGCCCAGGATCACCCCACGACACACGGCGTCCTGGTGCCCGTCATCGACCAGGCACGGCATCGTGACCTTCCATCGGCAACCTGGACACGAAGCCGCCCGATGTCGGGTCCACGCCGATACCGACGTCGGCAAGATCACCGCCCCGCTGCCGCTGTAGAGGTCGCGTTCGTCGTCCCCGATCACCCCGACCCCGACCGCGGGTCCCGAGTGCGGGGAAAGCGGGGAAAGCGCCGTGACTGCCGTGAGCACCAGACTCGCCGCGAGGGAGATCAGTGCACCTGCCAGCAGGCGGGCGCCTCGGGCATTAGTGCTAGCGGTCCTGCATCGAAAACGCGTCATCCCCCGACGTTAGGAACGGCCGGGCGCAAGGCACCAGCCCCGATTTCCTGCCTGTGGATTACTGCAAGGCCTGTGAAGCCTGCGAAGAAGACTCCTGCGCTGAGCGCTCGGCGGCGACACTCGGCGGGATCGCCTCGGGCGGGACGTCCAGGCCCTGATCCAGCAGGGCCTTGGCCATGCGCTCGGTCACGGTCTGCAGCACCTTCACGCGCGCGAATCGCTTGTCCTCGGCTTCCACCACCGTCCAGGGTGCGAAGGAAGTGTCGGTGCGTTCGAGCATCTCGTTGACGGCGTCTTCGTACTCGGCCCACTTGTGGCGGTTGCGCCAGTCCTCGTCGGTGAGCTTCCAACGCTTGAGCAGGTTCTTCTCGCGGGCGTGGAAGCGACGCAACTGTTCCTCGGGACTGATGTGCATCCAGAACTTGATGAGCACCATGCCCTCATCGGTGAGGGTGCGCTCGAAGGCCTTGATCTCGTCGTACGCGCGACGCCATTGCTCCTCGGTGGCGAAACCTTCTACCCGCTCGACTAGGACCCGGCCGTACCAACTGCGGTCTAGCACCGCCATGCCTCCCCAACCGGGCAGCACCGGCCAGAATCTCGATAGGAAGTGGTGTCGCTTCTCGGCCTTCGTCGGTGCGGCGATCGATGCAACGCGCACGTGGCGCGGATCCATCGGCGAGACCAGTCGCCGAATCGCACCCCCCTTCCCGGAGGCGTCCCAGCCCTCGAATATCGCGCAGATGGGCGGACCTAGCAGCCCTGATCCGTCGAAGATGCCTCCGTCGATCAGCCGCAGCATGACCAGGCGGCGTTGCTCGGCACTGAGCAGTTCGGCTTCCTGCGTCTTGGATATCCGTTGGGAGAGGTCGTAGTTGCTCAGCACGCGACGATGGTGTCACACCGAACACCCGTGAAGCGCGCTCGCCGCTAAGCCGACCGGCGACCGCGGTACTGGGAACGCACCCGCTGGAGTCCGTGTGCGATGAACGCCCCGACTTGATCGTCCTCGACGAGGAAACCGTCGTGTCCGTACGGGGAGCGCAGGACGTGCAATTCGTCGGCACCGGGAGTCAACTCGGCGAGTTCGGATTGCAGTCGCAGCGGGAAGAGGCGATCGGAGTCGATACCGACCACGGTGAGGGGCGCATGGATCGTGGCCAAGGCCGAGGCGACGCCCCCGCGCCCACGTCCGAGATCGAACAAGGTCATCGCCTCGGTGAGGGCGATGTAGGTGTTGGCATCGAAGCGTCGGGCGAGTTTGTCGGCGTGGTGATCGAGGTAGGACTCCACCGCGAAGCGTCCTCGTTCGAACGGCATGTCATCGGCGTGTGGCGGTTCCGTCTGTTCCGGCGGGTACGGGTCCTCGCCGGTTTGCGCCCCGCGCCCGAAGCGAAGGTCGAGTTCGGTCTCGCTGCGGTAGGTCAGATGCGCGATCCGACGTGCCAAGCCCATGCCGCGATGCGGACCATCGCCCGGCGCTGCGTCGTAGTAGTCGCCGCCGCGGAACTTCGGATCCATCCGGATCGCCTCGATCTGTGCAGTGTGCGTGCCGATTTGATCGGCGGTCACCGCAGCCGTCGAACCCAACACGAGCCCGCCCCGCACCCGCTCGGGGTAGCGGACCATCCACTCCAGTACCCGCATTCCGCCCAGGGACGGCCCGAGCATCAGTGCCCATTCGTCGATGCCGAGTCGGTCGCTCAGCGCGCGCTCCACCTCGACCATGTCGCCGACGGTGACGGTGGGGAAACGCGAACCCCAGGGGCGTCCGTCGGGGGCCGCGCTGACCGGTCCCGTCGTGCCCTGGCACCCGCCCAGGACGTTGGCACAGACCACGAAGTAGCGATCGGTATCGATCGGGCGCCCCGGACCCACGAGACCGGACCACCATCCACCGGTCGCATGCCCCGGGCCGGCGTCGCCGGTCACGTGCGAATCACCGGTGAGGGCATGCGCCACGTAGACCGCATTGGACCCATCGGCGTCCAAGGTGCCCCACGTCTCGTAGGCGACGCGCACGGACGGGAACACGAATCCCGATTCGGTACGCGTGGGCCCTAGGTCGAGGAAGCGTCGTTCACCGGGCGGATCCCCCTCCCGCCACGCGGCGGTGGCGGGAGGGGGCCCGGAGTACTCCAAGGGTCCGTAACCCGTGGGGGCTGATGGCACGTTTAGTCCTGCTTCGCCGCTCGGAACCCGGCGTCGAGGTCCGCGAGGATGTCCTCGAGTGCCTCCAGCCCGACCGCGAGACGGATCAGCCCGGGTGTCACACCGGCAGCGAGTTGCTGCTCGGGAGTGAGTTGCGAGTGCGTGGTCGAGGCCGGGTGGATGACCAGTGAACGCACATCACCGATGTTCGCCACATGCGAGTGCAGCTCCAGTCCCTCGACGAAACGTTGACCGGCTTCCAGGCCGCCCACGATCTCGAAGCTCAGCACGCCTCCTTGACCCTGCGGCGCGTACTTCTGTGCCAGGGCATGCCACGGGCTCGAATCCAGTCCGGCGTAGTTGACGGACTCCACCTCATCCCGCGCCTCCAACCACTGCGCCACGGCTTGCGCGCTGTCGCTATGCCGCTGCACCCGCAGGCTGAGCGTCTCCAGGCCCTGCGAGAGCAGGAACGCGTTGAACGGTGCGGCCGCGGTACCTAGATCGCGCAGCAACTGCACGCGAGCTTTCATGATGAAGGAGACATTCACCCCGAATAGGCCCTCGGGGCCGAGGTCCCGGGCGTACACCAAGCCGTTGTAGGAATCATCGGGGGTGTTGAACCCGGGGAACTTGTCCGGGTAGGCGGCGTAGTCGAAGCTGCCGCCGTCCACGATGGCCCCGGCGATCGCGGTGCCATGACCGCCGATGTACTTGGTGGCGCTGTGCACGACGATGTCCGCGCCCCATTCCAGGGGACGGATCAGGTAGGGCGTGGCCACGGTGTTGTCCACGATCAGGGGCACCCCGGCCTCGTGTGCGACTCCGGCGATGCCTTCGATGTCCAAGATCTCGCTGAGCGGATTGGCGATGGACTCACCGAAGAACGCCTTCGTGTTCGGCCGCACGGCCGCCCGCCACGAATCGAGGTTGTTCGCGTCATCGACGAAGGTCACTTCGATGCCGAACTTCGGCAGCGTGTGCTGGAACAGGTTGAAGGTGCCGCCGTACAGGCTCGGGCTGGCCACGATGTGCGAACCGGCTTCGGCGATGTTCGCGATCGCGAGGAACTCCGCCGACTGCCCGCTGGCGACGAGCAGGCCACCGACGCCGCCCTCGAGCGCCGAGATGCGGTCCTCGACGACAGCCTGGGTGGGATTCATGATCCGCGTGTAGATGTTGCCGAGTTCCTTCAACGCGAACAGGTTCGAGGCGTGCGCGGTGTCGTTGAAGGTGTACGAGGTGGTTTGGTAGATCGGCAGAGCCCGTGCATTGGTTGCGGCATCAGGTGACTGTCCGGCATGGATCTGCTTGGTTTCGAAGGACCAGCCTTCGCTCATGGTCTTCTCCTTGTGTGCTCGAGAGTTGTCTCGGTGGCAACTGGATCAGGCCGGTGACCGTGCATAGGGCGCCGACCTCGCATCCAGTCGGGGCCTTGCCCTACGCAAGACCCGCGCTTGCCCACCAGGGGCCAGGTCTCCACCGGGAGCACCCCACCGCGGTTGGAGGGTTGCCGTCCAGCAAGCCGGGGCTTGACGCTGGATCTCTTGACCTAGGACGGGACTATATCCAATACCGGCACATCCGCCAAGAAGGCCCGCACGGTCTGCGGTGGGACGCCGGTTCGGACGGTGTCCTCGAGTAGGGCTCCGAGCACGTTCCCCGGGTCGTCGAGCAGGCACCTTTCCAGGGCCACGTTCGCCCGCACCCCATCCCCGCACAGCCACGCCACGACCCCCGCCGCCGCCGCGACGTTCCCAGCGTGCCCCGGTGGCGTAGCCCGAGTGCAGCGCAGGAGCGAGAGCAGCACGGGAGCGCATTCACTCGCCGGCAGGTTGGCGGCCGCCAACACCAGCAGGTCGCGCCCCACGGGATCGAGGCAGGCATCGCGCAGTTGGCGCTCCTCCGGCACCGGGACATGCGGACGCGTTCGGGCATCCCCCTGTCGGTCGTCGGTTGCTCGGGACATGACGTGATCGACGAAGGTACGCACGCCAGCGAGCGCGGCCGAGCGATCAGCAGGCAACTCCCCCATCTCCTCGTACGCGGCCTCGTCGGCGTCGCACTCGGTTTCGATGCGGGTCCGCGAAAGCGCCGGTGTCGAGTCCGGGAAGCGCTGTGCTGCCCATTGGCGCGATCTGGCGTCTATCCATGTCCACTCACCTTCTGGGTCGCGCAGATCGCGCACCTGCGACCCGTGCACCTGCAACATGCCGCGGCACACGACGGGTAGATGCCGCTCGATGGCTCCGCGCAAGCCCTCGATCATGCGTTCGTGGCGGGTGACGATCACACAGATCGCGGCATCGGCCGGTACATGTCGGGCGGTGGCGAAGAACGCTGCCGCGTAGTCGCCTGCCGCGTTCGCGCCGTGCGAGGGCAGGTCCGCTCGCTGGGATACGACGAGCCTGTCGGCGCGCAGCCAAAGGCACACCAGGGACTCCACGGGGTAGAAACCCAGTAGGTGCGGCAGGCCCGCCGCGAGCGCGCCGGGGTCGTGCAGCAGGACGGTTGCTGTCGGATCGATCGATGGTTCTAGGGCGTTGTTCGTCATCCGAACACACTCGCGGCCAGCGAACGCCCCTCGAAAGCGGCGCCTTAATCCTGTGGAGACCGCGCACGCGGCTTGTGGATCACCCGCAGGACCGGATCCTTGGGCTGCACTCCTTCACCGGAGGACACGCGCCGTATCCGGCGCCCCGCCCACGGCAGCGCATGCGCCCCCAGCCAGCGGATGTCATCACTGCGGCGCCCCAGCCACGACAGGCGGGGCGGATCCGGGTCCGGGCTGCGCCAATCCGCCCGCGCGCTCTCGGGATCGACCACCCCGGTCCCCTGCCAGATCGCCTCCAGCACGGCTTCGGCCGTGATCCGGTGCCCGATGGGTGATAGGTGCAGTCGATCCGCCGACCACATGCGCTCGTCGTCGTAGTGGGCGACGCCCCAGAAGTCCACCAGCCAGCAGCCGTGGATACGGGCGATCTCCCGGGTGGCCGAGCGCAGCCCGGCCAGCCGCCCGGCCACCGCACCCAGGGCCCGGGATCGGCGCGTTGGATCACCGAACGCGAACAGCAACACCTGCGCGCCACTGGCGCGTAGCCGTGTCACCCCCTGCTCGAGATCGGTGGCCACGGCATCGAGGTCGAAGCTGCGGCGCAGCGCGTCATTGACCCCCACGCCCAACGTCGCCAGATCCGGGCGCATGTCCACCGCCACCGGGACCTGCTCCTCGATCACCTGCCGGGTCAGCCGACCCCGTATCGCGAGATTGGCGTACTCGATCGAATCGACCGACTGATCCGTCGCCAACCGCAGCGCCACCCGATCGGCCCAACCGGTGTTGCGACCATCGGATCGAAGGACGTCATCGAGACCTTCGGTGAAGGAATCACCGAGTGCTACGAACCGATGGATCATGATCGAAGGTCCACATCGCTTGGAATGCACTCGTTTCGAATGCGCTCGCGTCGAGTGCATCGATGGCAGCAAAGGACCCGGCCGCCGAAGGCTTCCCCTCCCGCGACGACCGGGTCGGGGAAAACACTAGCCCGTCCCGTCCGCGTGCTGATCACCGACACTCCGTGTCGCGATCGCCTGCCCGGCACGCCGGTACCAGGTCACCAGGGCGATGAGTCCGACGAGGATCTGCGGGAAGTAGGAAGTGGCTCGCCACACCAGATCGGCGGCGGTCGCTGCACCCTTGTCGGTACCGCCGCTGACCAACAACTGGATCATCAGCGCGTCCATCGTCCCCAACCCGCCCGGCGTGATCGGGACCATCAACATGATCTGGCTGACCGCGAACGCGCCGAAGGCGCTGAGGATGTCGGTGCCGGCCGACCCCCATCCTTCGACTCCCCGCAGCGCCGCGTACAAGATCAGGAATTGCGTCAGGGCTATCCCGATCTGGACGATCGTCAGCAGCTTCCATCGACGTCGCACCAGATCGGACATGTCGGCGCGGAAGCGCATGATCGGCCCAGCGAGATCGAGGTCCTTGAACCGCGCCACCCGTCGGGTGAGGGGACGAACGAGGGCGTTGGCCGCGTTGCCGACTCGCTCTGCCAGGTTCTGCGAGCGCATCACGAGGGCGAAGAGCACGATGACCGTGACCAGGATCGCCAGCCCCAGGGGTCCGAGCCAGGCGACCGAGTCCCCCGTCCCGGTGATGGTCAAGGCCAGGACGCCGAGGATCGGGAAGCCCAGGCTCGTGAAGGTCGCCCACACGCTGACCGCGGTTATCGCCGCGGTGGCCGAACTTGCCGAGAGTCGATAACTCGTGAGCATGCCGAATTGCAGGGCTAGGCCGACAGCGCCACCGGCGGGCACCCCGTTACTGATCGTGAAGGCGGCCTGCTTGACCTGTTGCGATTGCCAGTAGGTCAGTGACTTCTCCGCTGCCTTGTAGATCAGGCCGTACACAGCGAGGTAGACGACGACCGCCACCGCGATGACACCGAGTGCGATCCACGTCATGGATTGCAGGGAATCGATCGCTTCGTTGTAACTGCCGATCTGCGGGATGACCCGCCAGAAGATCAACACGATGAGCGCCAACCCGATGACGCCCATGATCACGCTCTTGCGGACGTCGAGCTTGGCAGCAGGCGGCGCAACCGTCCCGGGATCGCCGTCGGGCGAACTTTGCGCCATGGCCGGAGCCTGCCACACCCAGCCCTACCCCCCGGAGGGAACGGCCGATCACGTTGGGCAGGATGCAGCCATGCGGCTCGATCATCTGTCCTATGCATGCACCACCAACGAGATCGCCGACGTCGTCCAACGCATCGGTTCCGACCTCGGTGGCACGTTCGTCGACGGTGGTCGGCACCCCTCGTTCGGCACCAGGAATTTCATCCTTCCGCTCGCCGATGGCGCGTACGTCGAGGTCGTCAGCGCGTTGGATCACCCGGCCGCTTTGAAGGCACCTTTCGGCCAGGCCGTGCACCACCGGGCCGAGGATGGCGGCGGTTGGCTGAGCTGGGTACTCGCCGTCGACGACATCACACCGGTCGAGCAGCGCCTAGGTCGCCAAGCGGTACGCGGACACCGCATCCGTCCCGACGGTGTGGAACTGTGCTGGCAGCAGATCGGCATCCTGGACACCATGGAAAGCCCGCAGGTGCCATTCTTCGTCGCCTGGGACTGCGAGGACACCGAGCACCCGAGCGCCGGTGGAACGGGCAGCGGCATAAGGATCTCCGCCATCGAGATCTCCGGGGATCCCCAAGCCGTCCTGCCGATCCTGGACCCGGGATCGGTGCTCGAAGGCGTGGAACTGCAGTGGATCGACGACGACGAACCGGGAGTGTCCGCCGTCGTCTTCGACACACCTGCGGGTAGCGTTCGCATTGACTGAACGATGATCAGGGAGTGAATATGGCCGACGACGACGAGTCGTCCGACGTTCCACCGACACTGATCAAGGCCGCCGGGATCACTTGGCGGGTGCTCGTCCTGCTGGCCGGATTGGTGGTCATCGGGTACGTCCTGAACATCATCTTCCCCGTAGTGCTGGCCTTCTTCCTGAGTTTGCTGGTGACGGCCCTCGCCTCGCCGTTGATGAACTTGTTGAACAAGTTCCTGCCCAAGGTCGTGGCGATGATCTTGTCCTTGGTCATCATCATCAGCCTGATCGTCACGATCTTGTTCATCGTCATCCGCTCGACCATCGCCGAGAGCTCGAACCTGATGTCGAGCCTGCAATCCGGGCTCACCGAGATCCGTTCGTGGTTGAAGGATGGCCCCTTCGGACTCACCGACCAGAGCATCAACAACTTGGTCACCCAAGCCGAGGGATGGGGCAAGACCGCAGCCGAAGGAGCGTTGAGCGCTGCCGCCGGCGAACTGAGCAACTTGGGCTCGGTGGTGATCGGTGGCTCGGTCTTCATCTTCGGCGTCATCTTCTTCCTGCTCACCCCCGACCGGATCTGGGGTTGGGTGGTCGGCTGGCTGCCGAGTTCGACCCGGGCCACCGTCGATACCTCCGGGCGCATCGCCTGGCATTCCATCTCCGGCTACACCAAGGGCATCGTCGTGATCGCCTTGGCGGACGCCACCTTGGTTTTCATCGGCCTGACCATCCTTCAGGTGCCACTCGCCCCGGCGCTGGCTGCCGTGGTCTTCCTCGGCGCCTTCATCCCGGTGATCGGTGCTCCGATCGCGACCTTCTTCGCCGCCATCGTGGCGCTTGCAGAACGCGGCCCGATCGTTGCCTTGTTGGTCATCCTCTTGACGTTCGTCGTGGGCGAGATCGACGGCCACATCCTGCAACCGCTCGTGATGGGCAAGGCGGTCAACTTGCATCCGCTGGCCATCATCTTCGTCATCGCGGCCGGCAGCTTGGCGCTGGGCATCGTCGGCGCACTGGTAGCGGTGCCGATCGCCGCGGCCATCTACGGGGTGGCGAAGTTCGTCACCGGTCGCGACCCCGATCATCCATATCCGCCGCCGCCCTATCAGGCCCCCGAGGCCGCGCAGACGGCATCCGAATAGTCGCGACTACGGGCAGCATCCCTCGGCGTTGAGCAGGTCCAAGCCATCGGGCGATTCGTCCGTCACGGCGTAGGTCTCCCACTCCAGGCCATCAGGATCCACCACGTAGACCTTGTCCTGCTCGGCGTGGCAGCACACCACGGCATCCTCCCGG
>CAJXNV010000004.1 GCA_913057155.1 uncultured Actinomycetes bacterium
TGCGTGCCTTACGGCAGCGGCACGTCCGCGGTCACCTTGCCGATCTCATCGAACTCGGTGTTCGAGGTGTACTCGTTGATCGAGATGGTGCCCTGAGCCAGGTCGCCGTACTCGTTGAAATCGACCGGGCCGGTAACGCCCTGGAAGTCGATGTCAGTACCAGCGTCCAGCAGCGCAACGCAGTCATCCCACGTGGAGCACTGCTCGCCACCGTTACCGGCGACCTGCGGCAGGAACTCCGCGATGGAGGCGCCATCAGCGCAACCGGCAGCCTGGGCGGCCAGCGCGATGAGCATCATCGAGTCGTAGGACTGGCCTGCGTACAGGAAGTCCGTGAGGTCGGGGTCGACCTCGAGCAGCGACTCGTTGAACTCGGTCAGGTCGGCCTCACCAGAAGGCACGGTGCCACGAACGCCGACCATGGTGCCGTCCGGGAAGTCCTCGAACGCGGTGGTCGACAGGTTGCCATCCACGAGGTAGATCTGGATGTCCTGCGGACCTGCGCCCTGACGGATCATCTCCTGGAGCAGCTTGACGCTCTCCTCGAAGCCGATCACGGTCACGGCCTGCGGCTCGCTGGCCACGATCTCGGCAACCTCAGCCTCGAAGGACGGAGCAGCCGGATCGTAGAGCAGTTCAGCGGTCACGGTGCCGCCTGCAGCGCCGAAGTCCTTGACCACGGCGTCCTTCAGGCCCTCACCGTAGGGATCCTGGCGAGCGATAACGGCCATCGACTCGACACCGTTCTCCACCGCGTCGGCCGCGATGACAGCGCCCTGGAGCACGTCAGACGGCGACACACGGAAGTACAGGCCGTTGTCCGGGTACGTGGTCAACGCCGGAGCGGTGTTGGCCGGCGACATCTGGACGACGCCATTGGAGGTGATCTTGTCGATGACGGTCAGCGACACACCCGAGGACGCAGCGCCGATGATGGCCTGCACGCCCTGCGCGAGGTGCGAGTCGACCGTCTGGCTGGCGATGTCGGTGGTGGTGTCGCCCGAGTCGCCCTCGATGTAGGTGACCGGGTTACCGAGAACGCCGCCACCGGCGTCGATCTCGAGGAGTGCCTTCTCGACGCCGGCGAATTCCGGCGGCCCGAGGAATGCGAGGTCACCAGTGGCCGGGAGCAGCGTGCCCACAGCCAAGGTGTCGATCTCGCAAGTTGCGTCTTCCTCAGCCGGGGTCTCCTCGACGGTCTCCTCAACGGTTTCCTCGACGGTTTCCTCGGCTGCAGTCTCTTCGGCAGTCGTCTCGGCCGACGTTGCATCGTCGTCCCCGCCACCACAGGCAGCGAGGGCGAGGGAAGCAGCGCCGAGCACAGCGACGGCCTTGAGAGCCATAGTGCGCTTCATGCAGTTCTCCTTGGACATACGAAACGACGGCGATCGCCGTCGCATTGCCCACAACCCTAGGCGCACTCGTGTTAACAGTGCGTAAGCCAAGCGTGCTCCGAGCCTGATTCGTGATACGACTGTGACCTTCCCGGGCCCGGCCTAGGGGTGTAGGCCACCGGAGACAACCTCCGCGGCAACCTCGGCCAGTGTGACCCGCCTATCCATCGCCACCCGCCGCAACCATCCGAAGGCCTCGGGCTCGGTCATCTTGTAATCGCGTTGCAGCAACACCTTCGCTTGTTCCACGACTTCTCGGGCGCGTGCCCGTTCACCGAGGTTCGCCACCTCACCGCGCAGAGCCCGCACCTGTTCCCACCGGGCCAGCGCCACCGCGATCGCCGGTTCCAGGTCGGCCATGGTGAAGGGCTTGACGACGTAGCCGACTGCTCCGGCTTGCGCTGCGCGCGTGGCGACATCGCGTTGGCTGAATGCCGTCACCATGATCACCGCGCATAGATCCTCGGCGACGATCTCCTCGGCGGCCGACAACCCGTCGCGCACCGGCATCGCGATGTCCAAGAAGGCGACGTCGGGCTTCAGTTCGCGGGCGAGGTCGACTGCCTGTTGGCCGTTGAATGCCTCCCCGACGACGTCATGGCCGAGTTCACGCACCATCTCGACCAGATCCATCCGGATGACCGCCTCGTCTTCGGCGACCAGGACGCGCACTGCCGCCTCCGCGCTGTTCGGGTCCGCCATACCGACAGGGTAGGGCGTCGGTGCATCCCGCACGTGGACGGTCATTGACAGCCAGCGACCGAATTCGCAGGCGCCGTCGTTCCTAGCGTCCCATCTCGGGTGATGTGGATGCTTCGCTTTCGCGCAATGCCGGCTCTGCTGGCCGCAGTGTCGCTGGCAATCTTCGGCTGCGCCGACATCGGTTCGTCCACCAACCCTGTCTCGAGTGCGCAGTACCGGAGCTTGCCGGCGATGCACGGTCAGTTGGCGACGATGTCCCCGATGCTGACCCTGCAATGGCCGACTTCGGTGCCGGCTTTCCCCTCAGGTGAATTCGTACTCGCCACCGCGCACGGAGCGGGCACGGCCACTGCCTTGTGGCAAACGACGGCCTCCGCTCGGAGCGCACTGCAGCGCTACCACGGTCGACTGCTCGCCCACGGATTCGAGTCCGCGGCCGTGCGCGAAATCGGTGAGTACTACGTGCGTGACTACCGCGATGCCAGGAGCGAAGTGCGGGTGATCGCCCACCGGCACGGGGGCCTCACCGAGTTGACCGTGACCGTTCGGTCCGCGTGACCCCCGCTACCCTTGTCCGCGCGCCCCGGTATCCCAACCGGTAGAGGAAGCGGTCTCAAACACCGTCCAGTGTGGGTTCGAATCCCACCCGGGGCACGAGTGAGCGGAGCCGAGCTTGCTCGAGTTCCCGAGCGAGTGTCACGGGTTGAGCGAAGCGATCACCCGGGGCACGAGTGAGCGGAGCCGAGTTCTACACGCGCTGCGAGCGCTGCAGCGCCCCGAGCACCCCGTTCACGAACGCCGGCGACTCCTCGGTCGACAGCGAGCGGGCGAGTTCGACGGCCTCATCGATGGCTACGGCGTCGGGAACGTCTTCTGCGAACAGGATCTCGTAGGCCCCGAGCCGCAGGACTTCGCGATCCACGGCGGGTAGTCGGTCCAGGGACCAGTCGGTCAACGACGACGTCAAGGCGGCGTCCACAGCACTCTGGTTGGCGACGATGCCTTCGACGAGTTCGAGGGTGTAGGCATTCAGTGCCGGCTCACCGTCGGCGGCCCGCCGGCGCACGGTCTCCGCTAGCACCGTCGGCACGGGGACCCCTTTGGCGTCCGCCTCGAACAGCACGTCCAAGGCGCGCTTGCGTGCCTTGCTACGAGCGGACATCTAGTCGTTCACGCGGCCGAGGTAGGACCCATCCCGGGTGTCCACCTTGACCTTGGTGTCCGACTCGATGAATAGGGGAACCTGGATCTCCGCACCGGTCTCCAAGGTGGCCGGCTTCGATCCACCCGTCGAACGATCGCCCTGCACGCCCGGTTCGGTGTAGGTGATCATCAACTCCACCGACGCAGGCAGTTCCACGATGATCGGATTGCCCTCGTGGACGGAGACGTTCGCGTTCTGGTTCTCCAGCAAGAAGCGCTCGGCATCACCGACCACCGTGGCCGGCACCGGCAACTGCTCGTAGGAGGTGGTGTCCATGAACACGAAGTCGTCGCCGTCGCGGTAGAGGTACTGCATCTCGCGGCGATCGACGGTGGCGGTATCGACTTTGACGCCGGCGTTGAAGGTCTTATCGACCACCTTGCCGGAGAGCACGTTCTTGAGCTTGGTACGCACGAACGCACCGCCCTTGCCGGGCTTGACGTGCTGGAACTCCACGACCGACCACAACTGCCCGTCGATGACCAGCACCATGCCGTTCTTCAGATCGTTCGTCGTCGCCACGCTGTCGTCTCCACTCTCGCGATGCCCGTGCGGCTAGCCGACTCTAGTCAGTCCACGTTCGAGCGTGGTCAGCACCTGCGCTGGGTTCGCCACGACGACGGTGTCCTCGATACGCACGCCGCCGCGCCCGGGCAGGTAGATGCCCGGTTCGACCGTGATGACGGCACCTTCGGGCAGGCTCGCGCTGCTGGTGCGCGAGAGCATCGGTGCTTCATGGATCTGCAGCCCCACGCCGTGGCCGGTGCCGTGGACGAAGTGCTCCCCGTAACCGGCCTCGGCGATGCCGGATCGCGCCGCGTGGTCGATGGACGCCGCCGATGCACCGGGGCGAATCGCCTCGATGCCGGCGCGCCTGGCTTCCTCGACTAGGGCGTGGATCTCGCGCTGCCACGGCTGGGCTTTTGCACCCACCACGAACGTGCGTGTCATGTCCGCGTGATAGCCATCGACCTTCGCGCCGCAGTCGATGACCAGCAGGTCACCGGCCTCGAGTGCTCGCTTGCCTGGACGGTGGTGCGGGATGGCGGAGTTCGGTCCGCTACCCACGATGCTCGGGAAGGCGCGATCGTCGGCTCCCAACTCGGCGAACCGCAGTTCCAGACGACGCGCGATCTCCACCTCACGTTGACCTACCGCGATGCTCGCTGCGATGTCCGCCAGTGCCTGCGCGGTGATCGCACACGCCGCGGCCAACGCACGCTGTTCATCCGCGTCCTTGGCCATGCGCGCCGCGGCGACCGGGTCGGCGATCGCGGTGATCGAGAATCCCCGAGAGCGCAGAGCCGCAACGAACGAGGCACTCGAGCGGTCGTCGATGCGCAGTCGACGTTGCGTCAATCCCGACGCCAATGCGCCGTTGACGTCGCGGTCGATACACACCTCGAGGTCCGGACACTGAGCCGCTGCCTGTTCGCGATACCGGCCATCGGTGATGAGCAGTTCGCGCTCGGGGCCTAGGGCCAAGGTGGCGTTACTGCCGTCGAAGCCCGTCAGGTACTCGATCGTCGGCAGATCGCCGGTCACGAACGCTTCATCGCTCGCCAGGCCGAGGAGGGCACGAACCTCGAGTCGGCGTTCTCGATGCCTAGTCACGGGGTGGGGATCATGCCGCGCAACGCGCGCAGGGCCAGCCGGTAGGACTCGATACCGAACCCGGCGATGGATCCGCTCGCCACTCCCCCGACGACCGAGGTGTGGCGGAACTCCTCGCGGGCCAACGGGTTGCTCAGATGCACTTCGATCAAGGGTGCGGTCAACATGGCGCAGGCATCGCGGATTGCGTAGGAGTAGTGGGTGAAGGCGGCGGGATTGAGTACGACGGGGATACGGGCGTCGGCGGCTTCATGCAGCCAACCGATCAACTCGGCTTCGTCGTTGGTTTGCCGGACCTCGGCGGTGAAGCCAAGACCCGAGGCCGCCTCGACCACTTGCTCGACCAGGGTCGGGTAATCGACTGTGCCGTAGACATCCGGCTCCCGAGTACCGAGCCGATCCAGGTTCGGCCCGTTGAGCACCCACACCGGTTGCTGCGTGTCAGCCATGGCGAGCAGCGTACGCGCTCAGTCTTGCGAACTCACGGCTTCGTACGCCGCGACGAGCAATGCCGGATCGGGGCCCTCCCAGATGACCGGGTTCTGCATGCCCTGCAACACGACGAACCGCAAGGTGGCACCGCGGGCCTTCTTGTCCAACTGCATGGCCGACAGCAGCCGCTCCCATCGACCGGGGGCGTAGGTGGTCGGCAATCCGAGGGCCTCGAGTGCTGCTCGGTGCGCGTGCACATCGGCGTCGCTGAGCTTGCCACCCAAACGCGCGAGCTCGGCGACGTAGACCATGCCGACACTGATCGCCGCCCCGTGGCGCCATTCGTAGTTCTCCACCCGCTCGATCGCGTGCCCGAGTGTGTGGCCGTAGTTCAGCGCTTCCCGACCGATCGCGCCGCCGCTGCCGGTTTCCTTGAAGTCCCGTCCGACGACGTCGGCCTTGACCTGGACCGCCCTGCGCACCAGATCGGTCAGCAGCGCACCGTTCGGATCGACAGCGGCACTCGGATCGGCCGCGATATCCGCCAGGATGCTGGCATCGCTCGTGAAGCCGACCTTCACGACTTCGGCCATGCCGGCGACGAGATCGTTGCGCGGCAGCGTCTCGAGGGCGTTGATGTCGCACAGCACACCGCGCGGACTGTGGAACGAGCCCACCAGGTTCTTGCCGGCAGCGGTATTGATCCCCGTCTTGCCGCCGACAGCGGCATCGACCATCGCGAGCAAGGTGGTGGGGATCTGCACGACGCGGATACCGCGCAGCCAGGTGGCGGCGGCGAATCCGGCGAGGTCGGTCGTGGCCCCGCCCCCGAGACCCACGATGGCATCGGACCGGGTGAATCCACTCGTGCCGAGCGCCTCCCACACGAAAGCGACGACCTCGACGCTCTTGGCCTCCTCGCCGATGGGGATCTCGATGAGTACCGGCTCGAATCCCTGGGCCTCGAGGTCGTCGCGGATCGCTTCGGCCGAAGCGCCCAGCGTGGCGGTGTGCACGATGGCGACCTTCGCGGCGCCCGCGAGGTAGCCGGGCAACTCACCGAGCAGCCCTCGTCCGATGACGACTTCGTAGCGGTGCTCGGCCTCGACTTCGATGACGATGGGAGCGTTGGTCTCCTCGCGTTCGGTGTCAGTCATCGGCTGCCTTCAATGCCGCCACCGTCTCTGCGACGACGTCCTTCAACGTCCGGCCACTGGTATCGATCCGGTAGTCGGCGATCTCGTCGTACAGCGGCGTGCGCTCTTCGAGCATGGTGATCATGGTGCTGCGTACGTTGCCGAGCAGCAGCGGTCGTGCCGAGTTCATGCCGACGCGCCCCGTAGCGCTGGCCAGATCCACCTGCAGCCAAACGACGCGCTGGTCCTGCAAGGCCTGCCGGGTCCGGTCATCGAGGACCGCTCCCCCGCCGAGGGACAACACCCCCGGGAACTCTTGGAGCGCGGATCGGATCTCCTCGTACTCCATCGCGCGGAAAGCGTCTTCCCCGTCGGAGACGAAGACATCGGCCACCGCCTTGCCCGCGCGCTTCTCCACGAGGGTGTCGCTGTCGGCGAAGGGAACTCCCAGTTGTTGGGCGACGCGTTTGCCGACCGAGGACTTCCCCGCACCCGGGGCGCCGACGATGACTGCCACCGGCGCCATCAGCGAAAGGCCATGGTGTCGAGGTACCCGGCGATATTGCGACGTATCTCCGCGAGCGAGTCGGAACCGAACTTCTCGGTGAAGGCATCGGCGAGCGTGAGCAACACCATCGCCTCGGCCACGACCCCGGCCGCCGGCACGGCGCAGACATCCGAACGCTGATTGATCGCCTGCGCGGCATCGCCGGTGGACACATCCACGGTCGATAGGGCGCGCGGGATGGTCGAGATGGGTTTCATGGCGGCACGCACCCGCAGGACCTCCCCGGTGGTCATACCGCCCTCGGTGCCGCCCGAGCGTCCGGATGTGCGGGTCAGGTGACCGTCTTCGCTGACGATCTCGTCTTGTGCCTTCGATCCGCGCGCGGCGGCTAGGTCGAAGCCATCGCCCACTTCCACGCCCTTGATCGCCTGGATGCCCATCAAGGCTGCGGCCAACCGACCGTCGATCCGGCGATCCCAGTGCACGTGCGAACCCAGGCCGGGCGGCAGCCCGTGGACGACCACCTCCACGACACCGCCGAGGGTGTCGCCGTCCTTGTGCGCGGCGGTGATCTCCTCTTCCATGGCGGCCGATGCCTGATCGTCCAGGCACCGCACCGGGGAGGAGTCGACTCGTTCGCGGTCACCGGGTGCGGGGACCGAGCCTGCGGGGCTTTCCACCGTTCCGATGCGCACGACATGCGAGATCACCTGGACATCCGCCGCCTGGGCCAAGAACGCCCGAGCCACCGCCCCCAGGGCCACCCGCGCGGCGGTCTCGCGCGCGCTCGCCCTTTCCAAGATGGGGCGGGCGTCGTCGAAGCCGTACTTCTGCATGCCGACGAGGTCCGCGTGTCCGGGCCGGGGTCGGGTGAGCGGTGCATTGCGGGCGAGGTTCTCGATCTCCTCGGCGGCCACCGGGTCGGCGGACATCACCTTCTCCCACTTGGGCCATTCGGAGTTGGCCACCTCGATGGCGATCGGGCCACCGAGCGTGCGCCCGTGGCGCACCCCGCCGAGCAGTCGCACCGCATCGGCTTCGAACTTCATCCGGGCCCCGCGCCCGACGCCGAGGCGTCGTCGCGCGAGATCGTCGGCGATATCCGACGTGGAGACCTCCACGTGCGCGGGGATCCCCTCGATGATCGCCGATAGGGCCTGTCCGTGGGATTCCCCGGCTGTCAACCAACGCACCATGGCCAGATCATCCCAGTGCCCGCAGAACACGCCACGGCCAGCCCAGCGATGTGGGCTAGACCGGTGGTGCCGATAGGGCCGGCATTGCCGACGCAAGCGACGGTGCCGCCACGAGGATGGCACCGAGTGCCATGAACGGCCCGAACGGGATCGCGCTTCGCCGATGCATCCTGCCGGTCACCAGACCGACGACGACGACGCACCCAGCTAGGACGAACCCGAGCAGGTGGCCCCACCACACCGCGCCCCAGCCGAGGGTGCCGAGTGCTGATCCAGTGACCGCCGCGTACTTCACATCACCCATCCCCATCCCACCGATGAGGTGCCCGAGACCGAAGGCGAGTACCGCGGCCAACGACGCCGCTGCCGCCCTCAGCAGCAAGACCGGTTCACCGCTGGCGAGCGCCGCGACACCGGCGAGCACCACCGTGCCGGCGAGCGCCAGCGCCACCATCTTGTTCGGCAGCCGGTGTTCTCGGATGTCCACGATCGACAACGCGATCGCCCATCCACCGAACCATGCCCATAGGGCGAGGCTCGCGATCATCGTCGGTTCGTCGAGCATCACGCAGCGACGGTAGGCATCCCACGGATTGCGTGGGAAGCCCGCGGTTTCCGGCTGTGGACAACTACCCCAGCGCGCCGCGCATCGCCTGCAGGACCGCGGCGTCGTCGAAGTCCCCGTCTTGCCCGGTCATCAATCGGACCTGCTCCAGCGCCTGCCACAGCAGCATGTCCTTGCCGCTTGCCACCGGCGCATCCGGGCGCTGGCGTGACCACGCAGCGGCCAGGGGTGTGGGCCAGGGGTGGTAGCTGGCATCGAGCAACGCCATCGTCGAGGGCGCCCCGATTTCGGCCCCGATTTCGGCCCAAGGTGCGGCGGCATCGGCCGGCAGGGTGCTGACCAACAGATCGGCAGTCAGGTCGCCTGCCCGGTCGCCTGCCAAGTCGACCGGGGTGAGATCGGCGGCCCGGGCTCGCACCCCCAACCGTTCGGCCAGTGCCACGACCTCCTCGGCCGCCTGCCGGCGCCTGGCGTGGATCACCACCTCGCGCGCCTGCAATCGAGCCAGGGCGGCGATGGCACTGCGGGCGGTGGCACCGGCGCCCAGTACGTGGCAGCGGCCAACCGAACGCACCCCCGCATCGATCAGCGCCTGTTCCATGCCGTAGACGTCGGTGTTGGTGGCCTGCCACGGCTCGCTCGCTGAGGTTCGGTAGATGGTGTTCGCCGAGTGCAGCAACCGGGCCACATCGCAAACCTCGGCGACGACATCCACCGCGACTTCCTTCAACGGCATCGTCAAGCTCAGACCGCGCCACTCGGCGCCGAGTCCGGCGAAGAAGTCCTCGAACTGCTCGGCGGTGCATTCGATGGCCCGGTAGTCCCAGTCCAGACCGAGCACGCGGTAGGCGGCGCGGTGCAACGCCGGCGACAGGCTGTGCTCGATCGGTGAGCCCAGGACCGCGGCGCGCTGCCTCACTCGTTCTCCGCGAGGAACTCCCGGAGCTGGTCCTTCAACTTCAAGAAGCGGTCGTAGTTCCGAGCGAACTTCGTCTCCCGGGTGTCCGGGTTGACGGTCACGAAGTACAGCCAGTTGGACTTCGCCGGATCCAACGCCGCCTCGATCGCAGCCTCACCCGGTGAGTTGATCGGTGTGGGTGGCAAGCCTTCGTTGACGTAGGTGTTGAAGGGGGTGTCGGACTCCAACTGCTCCGCGCTGAGTTGCAGTTCGGTGATGCCCAGCCCGTAGGAAACCGTCGAGTCGAACTGCAGCGGCATCCCCTCATCGAGTCGGTTGTAGACCACGGCCGCTGCCTTGCGCATGTCCTCCGGCAGCACTTCGGCTTGGACGAGGGAAGCCACGATGAGCACCTCGTAGGGCGTGCGCTCGATCGCTTCGGCGCGGGCCACGAGGTCGAGTTGGTCGGCGGAGACGTCGAAGCGTTCGACGAGTGTGGTCAGGATCTGCTCCGCGGTTTCGTCGCCGGCGAGATCGTACGAAGCCGGGAACATGAACCCCTCGGGCCGTTGTTCGGCCCAGGAGGGCAGATCCAGCACGCCGGGGTTGTCGATCACCTGCTCGAACTCGCTCAACGGCAATCCCGATGCCTCCGAGGCCGCCTCGATGGTCTGCGTCAACCGCAATCCCTCGGGCAGCACCAACCGGCTGTCGGCCCTGGAGGTCGGATCGAGCATCAGCTCCACGGCGTTCGCACCGCTCATCTGCAAGCGCATGGTGTAGGTGCCCGGCCCGATGCTGGCGGCCGACTCGTTGGCTTGCGCGGCGTCGGTGAAGGCATCGACCGTGCGCACGACACCGGCGTCGGTGAGCGTTTGCCCGATAGCCGTCAAGGTGTCACCGCGGGCGACCTGCACCTGGACTTCGCCTACGCCTTCACCGGCGTAGTCGGTTTGCGGGGCGTCCCCGCCCCCGCCGGTCAGGAAGGACCAGGTGCCCCAGGCCAAGGCGACCACGGCGAGCAGTACGGCCACCCCGGTGATCCGACGCGCGAGGCTGGAGGCGTTGCGCGACGGTGGTAGCGAGTCTTCGTCATCGAAGAATTCGTCCATGTGCGTCATGTCGCCTCGAACACCTCACCGGGCGGTTGGTTCGTCGCGCGCTCGGCGTCGAGGGCGTGCTGCAGCACAACCGCGGCCGAAGCGCTGTCGATCATGGTACGACTCTGTCGCACCGAGTGGCCTCGATCGTGTAAGCCACGCTGGGCTTGGACAGTCGATAGCCGTTCATCGACCATCCGGATGGGCACATCGGTCAGCGCAGCCAGACGCTGCGCGAAGTCACGCGCGCGCTGCACGGCCTTGCCCGCGCGACCATCGAGCCCGATCGGCAGGCCCACGATGATCTCCACCGGCCCCGTCTCCTCGATCACCGAGCCGATCGCGTGGTCGTCGTCGGCGGCGATGGCCTCCCGGGCGCTGGCCAGCAAACCGTCGGGATCGCTCACCGCCACCCCGATTCGCACCGAACCGGGGTCGAAGGCCAGCCTGCGACCGGAACGCACCGGCAACTACTGCCGATCGCGCAGGTAGGCGTAGACGTCGTCGAATGCCGCTTGGATCTGAGTCGGATCGCCACCGCCACCTTGGGCCATGTCGTCCTTGCCGCCACCGCGGCTGCCGAGCCGCTCGCCGGCAACGGCCATGACGTCCTTGGCACGCACACCGGCAGCGACCGCCGCGGGTGTGCAGGCCACGATGACCGAGGCGGCATCGTCGCTCGTGGCGGTGCCGACGTAGACCGCGGGCTGATCCTTGCCCGCGCGACCCTTGGCGTGCATGGCTATCTCGCGCAGTTCCTTGCCGCCGAGACCGTCGGGGGCCTGGAAGGTCCACAGCCGAACCCCGCCGACCTCGTGACCGGATCCGAGCATGTCCTCCACGCCGGCGAGCAGGTCGGCCTGCTTGAAGCGCAGCAGTTCCCGCTCGGCGTCCTTCAACGCGCCGATCGTGCGTTCCACGCGCTCGAGGACCTGATCGCCGGGAACCTTCACCAATTCCGAGAGCCGCTGGACGAGTAGGTGCTCACCGGCGAGGTGTCGGTAGGCATCGACGCCGACGAGTGCTTCCACGCGCCTGATGCCGGCGCCGATGGACCCTTCGGACAAGAAGGAGACCACGCCGAGTTGTCCCGAGCGCTGGGCATGGGTGCCGCCGCACAATTCGTGCGCCCAATCGCCGACGGAGACCACGCGGACTTCGTCGCCGTACTTCTCACCGAACAGCGCCATCGCACCCATCGTGCGGGCCTGCTCTTGGGTCATCACCTGCGCGTGGACGTCGAGGTCCTCGATCAAGATCTCGTTCACCCGAGCCTCGACATCGCGCAGCACCGAGCCGGCGACCGGCTCCGGGCTGGGGAAGTCGAAGCGCAGGCGCCCGGGCGCGTTCTCCGATCCCATCTGGGTTGCCGTCTCACCGAGTTGTTCGCGGAAGGCGCGGTGGATCATGTGCGTGGCGGTGTGCGCACGCGAGATGGCCTTGCGGCGATCGGTGTCGACTCGCGCCACGGCCGCGCTGCCTTGCACGAGTTCACCGTCGGTGACCTGACCGCGGTGGACGAACAGCCCGGGAACCGGGGACTGGACGTCGTAGACCTCCACGAGCGCGCCATCGGCCGTGGTGAGCATGCCGTGGTCCCCGAGTTGCCCGCCGGCCTCCGCGTAGAAGGGGGTGCGATCGAGGATCACCTCGGCGTGCTGGCCCAGCGATGCCATCGGCACCGACTCCCCATCGACGACGATGCCGAGGACCGTGGCTTCGGTGACGACTTCCTCGTAGCCGCGGAAGGAGGTGGTGCCGCCGGATTCCAGGATCTCGCGGTACGCGGTCGTGGCGGCGAATCCGCTCTTGCGGGATTGCGAATCGGCCTTCGCGCGTTCGCGTTGCTCGGCCATCAAGCGGCGGAAACCCTCCTCGTCGACGGCCAAGCCCTGCTCGGCGGCCATCTCCAAGGTGAGGTCGATGGGGAAACCGTGGGTGTCGTGGAGCGCGAAGGCCCGCTCACCGGAGAGCACACTGGAACCGGATTGCTGCGCCTCGACCACGGCGTTGTCGAACAGCGTGGTTCCCGCCCGCAAGGTCGCGAGGAACGCACTTTCCTCCGAGACCGCGATGGACCTGATGCGCCCGACTTCGTCGTTGAGTTCCGGGTATTGCGGGGCCATCGCCGCCACGGTCGCATCGACGAGTTCGGCCATGGTCGGCTCGCCTGCACCGAGGAGCCGCATGTTGTAGATGACACGACGCATGAGTCGGCGCAGAACGTAGCCGCGGCTCTCGTTGCCCGGGATCACCCCATCGCCGATCAAGAACGTGCAGGTGCGCGCATGGTCGGCGACGACGCGCAGCGCGACGTCATCGCGTTCGGATCGACCGTAGATCGCGCCGGTCAATTCGCTGGCTGTGTCCAAGATGGTCTTGGTGGTGTCGATCTCGTAGATGTTGTCGACGCCCTGCAGTAACGCCGCCATCCGCTCGAGCCCCATGCCGGTATCGATGTTCTTCGCGGGCAGCTCACCGAGGATCGGGTAGTCCTCCTTGGCTGGGCCCGCGCCGCGCTCGAACTGCATGAACACCAGGTTCCACACTTCGAGGTAGCGGTTCTCATCGGCGATGGGGCCGCCCTCCACGCCGTACTCGGGGCCGCGGTCGAAGTAGATCTCCGAGCACGGGCCGCACGGGCCGGGTACGCCCATCGACCAGTAGTTGTCCAACTGGCCCCGTCGCTGGATGCGATCTAGGGGCAGGCCCACATCCTTGTGCCAGATGTCGATGGCTTCGTCGTCGTCCTGGTAGACCGTGACCCACAGCCGGGATTCGGCGAATCCGTAGCCACCCTCGGATGTCGGCTTGGTCAGTAGGTCCCAGGCGAAGGGGATCGCCTTCTCCTTGAAGTAGTCACCGAAGGAGAAGTTGCCGGCCATTTGGAAGAACGACGCATGCCGCGTGGTCTTGCCGACCTCGTCGATATCCAAAGTGCGCACGACCTTCTGGGCGCTGGTGGCGCGCGGATAGGGCGGCGGCGCCTCGCCGAGGAAGTAGGGCTTGAACGGGACCATGCCGGCGTTGACGAACAGCAGGGTCGGATCGTCGAGGAGCAAGGAGGCGGACGGCACGATCTCGTGGCCGTTCGCCGCGAAGTACTGCAGGAAACGCGTACGGATCTCGGCGGATTCCATCAGGTGCGGCCCCGCGGATCGTCCGACGCGCGCGCCGAACGTTCGCTGATCGCCGCCGACACGTTGGTCACCGCCTGGGTGGTGTTCAGTGCGACCTGCTGCACCGTCAGTGCCACGCCTTGTTCACGGGCCTGGTCCACCAGCCCGCTTCCCTTGCGGTACGCCCAGATGCCACCGGCGGCACCGAGGGCCACCCATACGAGTCGTCCCATGGGGCAAGCCTATGTCTCGGCTCCCCGGTCGCCTTGTGCGGAGCGTCGGGCACGCAACGAGCGGTCGATCTCGGCCCAACGCGCCTCCGCACCGTGCTCGGTCGGCAGGTAGTAGCGCGCCTGCTCGAGTTCCTCCGGCAGGTAGGTCGCCGCCGCGACGCCACCGGGGACATCGTGCGGGTAGACGTACCCGACGCCGTGACCGAGATCGGTGGCCCGGGCGTAGTGAGCGTCGCGCAAGTGGGCCGGCACGGTGCCGATCCGCCCGGAGCGCACATCGGCCAGCGCCGCATCGATGCCGCGGTAGACGGCGTTGGATTTGGGTGCGAGGGCGGCGTGCACCGTGGCCTGCGCCAGCACGATCCGGGCCTCGGGCATCCCGATCATCGCCACGGCGTGCGCGGCGGCGGTGGCGGTCTGCAGGACGGAGGGTTCGGCCATGCCGATGTCCTCGCTGGCCAAGATGATCAACCGCCGGGCTACGAAACGCGGATCCTCGCCTGCTTCGAGCATCCTGGCCAGATAGTGCAGCGCGGCATCGGGGTCGCTGCCTCGAACGCTCTTGATGAACGCGCTGATGACGTCGTAATGCTGATCGCCATCGCGGTCGTAGCGCACGGCGGCGTGCTGGACGGCGGATTCGACCACCGGCAGGTCGATCTCGAGTGTCCCGGCCCGGCTCGCGGCATCGAGCGCGGTCAACCCGCGGCGGGCATCCCCGCTGCTGATACGCACCAGGAAGTCCAGGGCCTCCTCGGTCACAGTGACCTCACCACCGAGTCCGCGCTCATCGGTGATCGCCCGCATCAGCACCGTGCGCACGTCCTGGTCACCGAGTGGCTCCAAGGTGACGACGATGCTGCGCGATAACAGCGGCGCGATGACCGAGAAGCTCGGGTTCTCGGTGGTCGCGGCGATCAGGGTTACCCAGCCGTTCTCCACCGCTGGCAGCAGCGCATCCTGCTGACTCTTGCTGAAGCGATGGACTTCGTCGACGAACAACACCGTGCCGAGTTCGTGCAGCTGCAGACGACTGCGGGCCTCGTCGATGACCGCCCTGACGTCCTTCACCCCCGCCGTCACCGCGGACAGTTCGGTGAACACGCGTCCGGACTCGGCCGAGACCAAGGACGCCAACGTGGTCTTGCCGGTCCCCGGCGGGCCCCACAGGACCACGGAAACCGCCGAACGCCCGCCCCCACTCAGTAGCGAGCGCAACGGCGAGCCCTCGGCTAAAGCCGCGGACTGCCCCACGACCTCCTCGACGTTGCGCGGTCGCATCCGCACCGCGAGCGGTGCATCCGCCCGGTCGGATTGCTCCCGGTCGTCGAACAGGGTCAAGTCGCGTCCGATTCCTCGGCGAACGGATCGACGTCGATGCCGGCCTCGGCCCGCTGCGCCGCGGTGATCGGGGTCGGTGCGCCGGTCAACGGATCGTGACCGGCGCCGGTCTTGGGGAAGGCGATGACATCGCGCAGCGAATCGGCGCCCGCCAACAGCATGCAGATGCGATCCCAACCGAAGGCGATGCCACCGTGCGGCGGCGGACCGTACTGGAAGGCCTCGAGCAGGAACCCGAACTTCTCGCGCGCTTCCTCAGCGCCGAGGCCGAGGACGTCGAATACCCGTTGTTGCATCGCGGCATCGTGGATACGAATGGATCCACCGCCGATCTCGTTGCCGTTGCACACGAGGTCGTATGCCCAGGCCAGGGCCTCATCGGGTGCGCTTTCGAAGGAGTCCTGCCACTGCGCGTTCGGCGAAGTGAACGGGTGATGCACGGCGGTCCACACCAAGGCTCCCGTCTCGTCTTCCACCTGCTCGAACATCGGGGCGTCGATCACCCACACGAAGGACCATTCATCCGCATCGATCAGGTCCAACCGCTCGGCGATCTCCACGCGCGCCGCACCGAGCAGGGCGCGGGCTTCCGATCGCCGGCCCGCCGCGAAGAAGACTGCGTCCCCGGGTGCGGCGCCGGTCGCCTCGATGAGACCGGCGCGTTCGGCATCGCTGAGGTTCTTGGCAACCGGACCCCCGAGTTCACCGTTCTCGGCGATGGTGACGTACGCCAAGCCCTTGGCACCACGCTGCTTGGCCCACTCCTGCCAGGCGTCGAAACCCCGCCGCGGTTGATCGGCACCCCCGGGCATCACGACCGCTCCGACGTATTCGGCCTGGAACACCCGGAAGGGGGTCTGGGCGAAATAGGCCGTCAGGTCGACGAGTTCGAGCCCGAATCGAAGGTCGGGCTTGTCGGTACCGAATCGGGACATGGCCTCGGCGTAGGTCATGCGCGGGATGTCACCGATTTCGATTCCCACGATGGATGACCACAGAGCACGTACGACGGCCTCCCCGACATCGATCACGTCCTCTTGATCGACGAAGCTCATCTCGATATCGAGTTGGGTGAACTCCGGCTGGCGATCGGCGCGGAAGTCCTCATCCCGGTAGCAGCGCGCGATCTGGAAGTAGCGCTCGATGCCGCCGACCATGAGCAGCTGCTTGAACAACTGCGGTGATTGCGGCAGGGCGTACCAGTGACCGGGCTGCAAGCGCACCGGCACCAGGAAGTCCCGCGCACCTTCGGGCGTGGAACGGGTGAGGGTCGGCGTTTCCACCTCCACGAAACCCCGCTCGGTGAGTACATCGCGAGCGACCTTGTTCACCTGCGAGCGCATCCGCAGCGCCGCACCGGAGCGTTCGCGTCGCAGGTCCAAGTAGCGATGCCGGAGTCGGACTTCGTCGCTGACCGGGGTGCGATCGTCGATCGGGAACGGCAACGGGGCGGCAGTCGACAAGACCGTGAGCTCATCGGCCATCACCTCGATCGTGCCGGTGGCCAACTCCGGGTTGTCGTTTCCTTCGGGACGGGCGGTGACCTCACCGGTGACGCGAATGCAGAACTCATCGCGCAGCGGGTGCGCCACCTGCGGATCGCGCACCACTACCTGCACGCGGCCGGAGGCATCCCGCAGGTCCAAGAAGGCCACACCGCCGTGGTCGCGCCGGGAGGCGATCCACCCGGCGACGGTGACGGTGCTGCCGACATCGCTGGCCCGCAGGCTTCCGGCGTCATGGGTTCTGAACACGTGGATCCTTCCTAGCGTGGTCGAGGTTGGTCGTGGTGCTCGCTAGTCGGTCGGCCAGATGCGCGACGACCTCGGCCAGCGGCACGGTTTGCTGTTCTCCGGTGCCCATCTCCTTGACCCCGACCGTGTCCGTGGCTACTTCGTCATCACCGACGATCACGACGAACGGCGCCGCGGAACGGTCCGCCGCTTTCATCGATCCCTTCAAGCCGCGTTCCCCGTAGGCGATATCGGCCGACAACCCGGCGGCTCGCAGTTCGCGGGCCAAACGCACGCACACGTGACGTGCGGGCGCGCCGATCGGCACCAAGAACACCGCGACCGCTGCACCGGCACCCGGCTCGAGGCCTTCGGCCTCGCAGGCGAGCAGCGTGCGGTCGGTACCGAGTCCGAAACCGATCCCCGAGAGCGCATCGCCGCCCACGGACTCCATCAGACCGTCGTAGCGGCCACCGCCGCCGATACCCGACTGGGCACCGAGCATCTCGTGGGTGAACTCGAAGGTGGTGCGGGTGTAGTAGTCCAGACCTCGCACCAGGCGTGGTGCCTCCTGCCAGTGGACACCGGCATCGACGAGGAATTCGCGCACTTGGTCGTAGTGCCGTTGGCAGTCGGTGCACAGCGCATCGACCATCAGCGGAGCGTCGCCCAATTGCGCCTGCACCTCGGGCCGCTTGTCGTCCAGGACCCGCAGCGGATTCTGGGCAGCGCGCTCCCGGGTCGCCGGATCGAGATCCAGTCCGGCCAGGAATGCGCTGAGCGACTCCCGATACGCCGGACGACACTGCGCGCAGCCCAAGGAGGTCAGATCGAGTCGGTAATGCCGCAGACCCAGGCGCCGGTAGGCCTCATCGGCGAGCGCGATCACCTCGGCATCGAGGGCGGGATCCTCACTTCCCACCGCTTCGATGCCGACCTGCTGGAGTTGCCGGTAGCGACCGTGCTGCGGACGCTCGGCGCGAAAGAACGGACCCGCGTACCAGAGCTTGACCGGCAAGCCGGCCTTATCGAGCCGGTTCTCCACGATGGAGCGCATCACCCCCGCGGTGCCTTCGGGTCGCAGCGAGATCGACCGTTCACCGCGATCTAGGAAGGTGTACATCTCCTTGCTGACCACATCGGTGCTCTCCCCCACTCCGCGCACGAACAACGCGGTGTCCTCGAAGACGGGCAACTCGATGTACCCGTATCCGGCGTGCCGGGCCGGGTAGGCGAGGGCCTCGCGGACCGCGAGGAACGCACTCGAGCGGGGCGGGAAGTATTCGGGCACGCCCTTGGGCGCTCGGAACTCGGTCATCGCGTGGACCCCGTCACAGACCCCGTGGAGCGGGCTGCGCCGAGCCACCGGCCGCGGCGGCCTGCAAGAACGGGTTCGCCGCACGCTCGGCCGCGATGGTGGTTTGACCTCCGTGGCCGGGGAGCACCACGGTTTCGTCGTCCATCGGCCAGATCACCTCGCGCAAACTCGCGTCCATCGCCCGAGGATCGCCACCGGGCAGATCGGTACGCCCGATCGAGCCTTGGAACAGGACATCGCCGGAGAGCAGGACATCGGGGCTATCGGCCATCGGCAGGTCGAAGACGACCGAACCTTCGGTGTGCCCGGGGGCATGACGGACTCCCAGCGTTATCCCCGCGAGTTCGAGTTGCGCGCGCTCTTGCGAGGGATCTTCCGGTAGCAGTCGGACATCGGAGGGTTCGGTGAGTTCCAAGGAGTCCTTGGTCATCGCGAGCAGTTGCTCACGCGCCGCGACCAGGGAACTGCCCGCAGGGTCAGCGAGCCGGTAGCGATCCGCCGAGTGGATCAGCGCCGGGATCTCGAAATCCCGACTCACCGGCGCGACGCTCCACACGTGATCCATGTGTCCGTGGGTGAGGATGACCGCCGCGGGGGTGAGCCGGTTCTCCCGGACGATCTCGTGGACCCGATCGATGCTCTCCTGCCCCGGGTCGACGATCACGCACGGCTCGCCCGGCGCCGTGGCCAGGACGTAGCAGTTGGTCGACCAGGATCCGGCCGGAAAGCCCGTGATGAACACCGATCCTCCTCGACGTGGGCGCCCTGCTGACGAAGTCGCGCCGTTGGAGCCTTCGAGCCAGCAGCCCGGGCCTCGACGCCCGCACAGCCTAGTCGCGATCCAGCGTGCCCTTACACTCAAGCGGCGACCGGGCCCGGTCGAGCCGCAAGGGACGCAAGGGAAGGGACCGACGTGACCTCGTCCAATCGCCGCGAACGCGAACTCGCGCGTGCGAAGTTCGAACGGCAGCAGCAGCGCCGAGTAGACCGCGAGGAGCAGGCCCGATCCCGGCAGCGGATCATCGCGATCGTGGTCATCGCGGCGCTGGTCGTGGCCGGTGGTGGCTGGGCCGTGTTGACCCTGCTCGGTGATTCATCGGAGAGCACCACCGCCGCCGAGAGCAGTAACGAACTCGACGAGGCGGTGAGCGAACTAGCCGAGGAGCTCTCGGCCCAGGGGCCGATCGTGGATGGCTGCACCGACCCCGTCCCCGTACGCGCGGACGACATCAGCTTCGATTCCGCCCCGGCACCGGGAACCGAACAAGACGGCACCTTGACGTTGGCGACGAACTGCGGGGACATCGTGATCGACATGTTCGGCGATCTCGCACCGGAGACCGTGGCCTCGGCGGCGTTCTTGGCCGACACCGGCTTCTACGACGCCACCGCGTGCCATCGGCTCACCACCGCCGGCATCTTCGTCGTGCAGTGCGGTGATCCGGCCGGCGACGGCACCGGAGGACCCGGCTACGTACTTCCCGACGAGAACCTGCCCGCGGAGGGCGAGGCGAACTACCCGGCGGGCACCGTCGCGATGGCGAACGCCGGGCCGGGCACGGCCGGCTCCCAGTTCTTCTTGGTCTACGAGGACACCACGCTGCCCTCGGGCTACACCATCTGGGGCCAGGTGAGCGAAGGGCTGGACATCCTGCGCTCGGTGGCCGATGCGGGGGTGGCCGACGGCTCCGGTGACGGACTGCCGGCCCAGCCACTTGTTATCGAATCGGCAACGGTTAGTGGCGCCAACTAGCACTTGCCCGGCTCGATGACAGACTAAAAGGAAGACTCCGCCCGAAAATCCACGCCGTGAGGGGGTGAACGCATGACGCAAGACGAGGCACAGCCAGCACAGCCAGCACAGCAAGCACCGCAAGCACCGAATGCCGGTCCCACTGCGGTCCCGACCCCGGCTGCGCTGCGTACCCCCGCGCGCGCCACCCCGACGGCGGTCGCCCCCGCCCCGGCTGCGGGCGCTTCCCCGACCGATGCGTCGAGCGAAGCGGCCCTGCGTTCTGCCATGGAATTCGGACGCGTCGAGGACGACGGCACCGTCTACTTGAAGGCCCCCGAAGGCGAGGTCCGCGTCGGCCAGTACGCCGCGGGTCCCCCGAGCGAGGGACTGGCCTTCTTCGCCCGCAAGTACGCCGACCTCGTCGTCGAGATCGACCTGGTCACGGCTCGTCTCGGTGATGGCCGCGCCAAGCCCGACCAAGCCACTGCCGTCATCGAGCGCGTCCGAACCGGCCTGGCCGAGCGGTCGTTCGTCGGAGATGTCACTGCCTTGGAGCGCAAGATCGCCGATGCCGAGTCGGCCAAGGAGGCGGCCGCCGTCCGACAGGCCGAGCATCGCGAGCGGATGCGCGAGCAGACGAAGGCGGCGCGCGAGGCACTGGTCACCGAAGCGGAGGGCTTGGCCGAATCGACCAGTTGGAAGGCCACGGCGGAGCGTTACTCGGCGATCGTCGAGGAGTGGAAGGCCCTGCCCCGCTCGGATCGCGCACTCGAGCAGGAGATGTGGAAGCGGCTGAGTTCCGCGCGCAGTTCCTTCGACAAGCGCCGCCGGGCGCACTTCGCGCAGTTGGATAGCGAGCGCAAGGAGGCCGTGGCCCGCAAGCGCGAACTCATCGAGCAAGCCACCAAGCTCGCCGAATCGACCGACTGGGCCGCCACCTCCAAGGCGCTGAAGAAGTTGATGGAGGACTGGAAACGGGCACCGCGGGCATCGCGGTCCGATGAGGACAAGCTCTGGAAGCGCTTCAAGGCCGCCCAGGATTCCTTCTACTCGGCGATGAAGGCGGCGGACTCCGCACGCGATGCCGAACTCGCGCCGAATATCGCCGTCAAGGAGGAACTGCTCACCCAAGCCGAGGCGCTGCTGCCCGTGCAACCGGGTAAGGACCTCGCCGAGACCAAGCGGTCGCTACGCAGCATCCAGGACAAGTGGGATAAGGCCGGCGACGTCCCCCGCGCCGAACGCAGCCGCCTCGAAGGGCGCCTGCGCAAGGTCGAGGACGCAGTACGCAAGGCCGAATCGCAGGCGTGGCAACGCCACGACCCGGAGAAGCAGGCGCGAGCGGAGTCGACCGCGAACGCCTTCACCGACGCCCTTGCCCGCCAGGAAGCCGAACTCGCCGAAGCCCAAGCCAAGGGCGATGCGGCGGCTATCCGCCGGCTGGAGCAGACGGTGGAGAGCACCCGCGCGCTGCTCGAAGCTGCGCAACGGATCGCGCAGTAGCACCCTCGGTACGCGGTTAGCCTCGATTAGCCGCGGTTAGCCGCACTCACACGCGGTAGGCGTCGTAGACGCCCTCGACCGTGCGCACCGCCTTCAACGCCGATCCCAGATGCTTCGGGTCGGCCATCTCGAAGGTGAACCGAGACGTCGCGATGCGGTCGCGGGTCGTGGCCACCGATGCACTCAAGATGTTCACGTGGGTATCCGATAGCGCCTTGGTCACATCCGCGAGCAGACGCGAGCGATCGAGTGCCTCCACCTGGATATTGACCAAGAACACACTGGAAGCGGTGGGAGCCCATTCCACATCGACTTCGCGTTCGGGGTGCTGACGCAAGTTCGGCACGTTCACGCAATCGTCCCGATGCACCGAGACCCCCGAGCCTCGGGTCACGAATCCCATGATGGGGTCACCGGGCACCGGGGTGCAGCAGCGCGCGAGCTTGACCCAAAGATCATCGACACCCTTGACGATCACGCCCACATCGCGCGATTCCGATGTCCGCCGACCGGGCTTGGGGGTGATCGCCTCGGCGGCATCGTCGGCGGCTCCATCGACGCCACCAGCGGCTTCCACGAGCCGGTGCACGATGGTTTCCGCGGAGATCCGGCCCTCCCCGACCGATGCGTACAGCGCGGTCACGTCCGCTTGGTTGAGGTCCACGGCGATGCTGGCGAGGGCCTGGTTGGTCATGAGCCGCTGCAACGGCAGGCCTCGCTTGCGCATCGCACGAGCGATGTGGTCCTTGCCGCTTTCGATCGATTCCTCGCGGCGCTCCTTGGAGAACCAGGCCTTGATCTTGGTCTTCGCGCGCGGCGAAGCGACGAAGCCGAGCCAGTCGCGGCTCGGGCCGGCGCCTTCGGCCTTGGAGGTGAAGATCTCGACCACATCGCCGCTTGCCAGGGTGGACTCCAAGGGGATCAACTTGCCGTTGACCCGCGCCCCCACGCAGCGATGGCCCACTTCGGTGTGCACCGCGTACGCGAAATCGACCGCCGTGGCACCGCTGGGTAGCGCCATGACATCGCCCTTGGGGGTGAACACGTAGACCTCGGCGGATCCGAGGTCGTAGCGCAGCGAATCCAGGAACTCACCGGGATCGGATGTCTCCCGTTGCCAATCGAGCAGTTGACGCAGCCAGGCGAAATCGTCCGGACCGGATTTCCCGCCGACGTCGGACTGCTTGTAGCGCCAGTGCGCCGCGACCCCGAGCTCGGCCGATTGGTGCATCTCGTTGGTTCGGATCTGCACCTCGACCACCTTGCCGTCCGGTCCGATGACGGTGGTGTGCAGCGATTGGTACATGTTGAACTTCGGCATGGCGATGAAGTCCTTGAACCGCCCCGGAACCGGACTCCACTGGGCGTGGATCGTGCCGAGCACCGCGTAGCATTCGCGCACGCTGTCCACCAGGATCCGCACGCCGACGAGGTCGTAGATGTCGTTGAAGTCCCGGCCGCGGACGATCATCTTCTGGTACACGGAGTAGTAGTGCTTGGGGCGCCCGGTCACGCTCGCCTTGATCTTGCTCGCCTTGAGCTGCGATTCGATATCGGCGATGACTTCGTCGAGGTACCTATCGCGCGAAGGAGCTCGTTCACCGACGAGTCGGACGATCTCCTCGTACATCTTCGGGTACATCGTGGCGAAGGAGAGGTCCTCGAGTTCCCACTTGATGGCGTTCATCCCCAACCGGTGGGCGAGCGGCGCGTAGATCTCGAGTGTCTCCTTGGCCTTCTTCTGCTGCTTCTCCTCGGGAAGCCACTGCAGCGTGCGCATGTTGTGCAACCGGTCGGCCAACTTGATGACCAGCACCCGGATATCGCGCGCCATCGCCACGACCATCTTGCGCACGGTCTCCGCGGCCGAGGCTTCGCCGTAGGTGACCTTGTCCAACTTCGTGACGCCATCCACGAGCAAGGCGACCTCGTCCCCGAAGTCCTCGCGCAAGGCATCGAGGGAGTAGCCGCAGTCCTCGACGGTGTCGTGCAACAGCGCCGCGGCAAGGCTCGGTGCCGGCATCCCGAGGTCGGCCAGGATCTCGGTGACCGCCAGCGGGTGCGTGATGTAGGGCTCGCCGGATCGGCGCTGCTGATCGCGGTGCAGGTACTCGGCCATCTCGTAGGCCCGCTCGACCAACCGCGCATCCGCCTTCGGGTGGTAGCGACGCAGGGTGCGCAGCACCGGTTGCAGTTCGGGGTGTGCGTTGCGCGGGCCGGCGAGCCGGGCGAACCGGCCGCGAAAGCCGCTGGATTCCACCGAGGCGGGAGGCCTGACCGGGGCGTCATCGGTGGCCACGGGAACGTTCTTCGCCATGACCACCTCCCCTTTCGACCCTCGTAATTCTACGGGCCCGGCGGCAAGTCAGCGCCTCTTGCGTCTGCTTTGCCGTTTGGGCTGATTGCGCTCCCCGGTCTGCACCCGCGCGTATTCGCGCAACTGCTCCGGCGATGCCGGACCGGTCGGTGTCACGTCCACCGCGGCCCGCGAGCCCCGCGAGTCGCCGCTGCCACCCTCACCACTGCCATCGGCGGCGTCGCCTGAATCGTCATCGGAGCCGCCATCGGTCTTGGCCTGCTTGAGGGCTTGCTTGCGCCGCGCCATCACGCGGGATGCCAGCGCCTTCACCTCGGGCTGTTGCCGCTTCAACTGCGCCAGTACGGGCGTGGCGATGAACAACGAGGAATACGTCCCGGCGGCCATACCCACCGCTAGGGCGACGGCGAGGTCGAGCAGTGTTCCGGCGCCGAGCAGTCCAGCACCGACGACGATGATCGCCAGCACCGGAAGCAGCGAGGTGAACGATGTGTTGATGGAGCGCACCACGGTCTGGTTGACGGCCAAGTTGGCGGCTTCGTCGTAGGTCATGACGGACTGCCCGAAGATGCCGCGGGTGTTCTCCTTGACCTTGTCGTAGACCACCACGGTGTCGTAGAGCGAATAGGCAAGGATCGTCAGCACACCGATCGCGGTCGCGGGCGTGACCTCCAACCCGACCGCCGCGTAGATGCCGATGGTGATGACCAGATCGTGGACCAGCGCCACGAGAGCGCCGACCGCCATCCGCCACTCGAAGTAGATCGCCAAGAACACCGAGACCAGCGCCAGGAAGATGATCAGACCCTGCAGTGCCTTGGTGGAGATCTCCGCACCCCACGTGGGTCCCACGACCTGGACGGTGATGTCCGATCCCGGCACCCCGCACGCCTCACCGAGGACATCCGCCAATTGCACGGACTCGGCGCTCGTCAAGGGGATCGTCTGCACGCGCATCGTGCCCGAGCCCGCGACGGTGACGATGGTCTGCCCACCGGTCTCGGTCTCGGCGACGGTGCGCGCGTCGGCGACCGAACAAGTGGCGTTGGGGATGGAGAAGTCGGCTCCACCACGGAACTCGATGCCGAGGTTCAGGCCACGGAAGGCAAGCGAGCCGATCGCGACGATCAAGATCACCGCGGAGATGACGTACCAGCGCTTCCACCGACCGACGAAGTCGTAGGAGACCTCACCGCGGTAGAGCCGCTGTCCGAATCCCTTGATGTTCATGAACGCACCTCCTCGGTGCTGTCGGAAGCGGCGTCCGCATCGGAATCCGCGCCGGCCTCTTGCCCGGCACCACCTTCATCGGTGCCACCGAACTGGGCCTTCTTGTCGCGGTAGTCATCTCGGCGCTTGCGCCGCGACCGACCGCTGAGGTTCTCGATCGCACTGTGCGCACCCAACCGCTCGGGATCAAGGCCGCTCCACTTGGAGCCACCTTGCATGAAGCGCATGCGGCCAAGCAGTACGACGACGGGATGGGTGAACCAGAACGCGATGATCAGGTCGATCACCGTGGTCAGCCCGAGGATGAATGCGAAGCCCCGCACGCTTCCGATCGACAGGAAGTACAGCACCACGGCGGCGAGCAACGTCACGAAGTCCGCCGCGAGCAATGTTCGACGCGCGCGCACCCATCCGCTGTCGCAGGCTTGGCGAAGCGATCGGCCATCGCGCAATTCGTCGCGTATTCGCTCGAAGTAGACGATGAAGGAGTCCGCGGTGATGCCGACCGCCACGATCGCGCCGGCTACTCCCGCGAGGGTGAGGGTCAAGCCGATGGTCTTGGAGAAGATCACCACGAACAGGTACAGCAGGCCGCCGGCTACTCCCAGGGACAGCACGGCCACGAGACCGAGGAGCCGGTAGTACAGCAGCAAGTACAAGCTCACCACGCTCAGACCGATGAGTCCGGCGATGATGCCGGCGCGCAATTGATCGCCGCCCACGGTGGCCGAAACCGAGGTCACGTCCACGACCTCGAGGGTGACCGGCAGCGCGCCGTACTTCAGCACGTTCGCCAGGTCACGGGCCTCCTGGGCGTTGAAGTCGCCCTCGATCTGGGCCTGTCCGCCGATGATCGGTTCGTTGAACCGGGGGGCCGAGACCACGACTCCGTCCAGGACGATCGCGAAGGCGTTGCAGGGAGTCGCGCCGGTGCCGCACTCGGGCAGGGCGCTGAGTTCGGTGGAGGCGTCCGCCAGGGCGCTGGCGCCCTCGGAGTCGAACTCCAAGGTCACGACCCAGCCGATGCCCTGCTGGGTGAGTTGGGCGTTGGCGTCGGTGACGTTCACGCCCTGAATGAACGCCGGCTCCATCACGTACTTCGAAACGCCCTCTTGGTCGCAGGCTCCCAGCCACTGCTCGGGGTTGTCGGGAGTGCCGCCGGCGAGGTTCACCGGATCCTGGCAGTCCAGCGCATCGACCTCGGTCTGGAATTGCGGCGTGTAATCCGCGGCCTGCACGATCTCCGCGCTGCGCGCCCCACCTTGGTCGGCGGAGGATTCCGAATCCGGTTCCTCGGCGGTCGCCTCCGGGCTGGGCGATGGATCGACGCCTTCCTCGGCACCGTCCTCGGTGGCCGACTCGTCTGTCGCCGAATCGGTCTCGGGGTCGGCCGCCGGGTCGGCCGCCGGGTCGGTCTCCGGATCGACCGCAAGCGGGCTGAGGATGTTCCACACCGGACGGAAGTTCAACAACGCGGTTCGCTGCACGAGGTCGACCACTCGGTCCTGTCCGACTCCCGGGACCGAAACCACGATCGCCGCACCGGCACCGGAACCCTGGGTGGTGACTTCGGCTTCGGCGACCCCGAGGCCGTCGACCCGGGCGCGGATGATCTCCACGGACTGCGCGAGTTGCTCCTCGGTGATCTCCGCGCCCTCGACGACGGGCTGCGGGATCATGATCACCTGGGTGCCACCTTGCAGGTCCAGCCCCAGGCGCACCGAGGAGTCGGTTCCCGGCCAGAAGGCCCAGGCGATGCCACCGATCAACAGCACCACCAGGGCGATCAGCAATCGCCCTGGCTTGGAGGTCGGGGGTGGGGCCACGGGACTCCTCGGGAACTAAGTGGGCAGGCGCGGGTCGTGCGAAGAGCAGATGCTACGGCGTGGGCGGTTCCGGCTCTTGCTCCTGCCCCATTCCCGGCGCGGGCTCGATGACCTTGGCCACGGCGGCCGGCACCATGCGCACGAATACTCCCGGGGAGATCTCCAGGCTGATCTCATCCTCGGCGACGACCGCGATCGTGCCCATCATCCCGGCGGTGGTCATCACCTGCGCACCCGGCGCCAGGGAAGCGACCATCTCGGCCTGTTGGCGCTGTCGCACCTTCTGCGGACGGATCAACAAGAAGTAGAAGGCGACCACCAGCAAAATGATCGGGGCGAGAGCCACGATATCCACGACGCTACTCCCAGGGGCATCGACACCGGCATCTCCGGATCCTTCGAGGGTACCGAGCGAGCCCCGGTTTCGCGGCACCCCTACCCGCGCGGCTCCTACGAGACTCAACAGGAGTCTTACGGGGAGTCCTCCGAGGAGTCTTCGGGCTCCTCCTGCCAGGGAAGCACACCCTGTCCGGCTCCCGGGGTGTCCGCCGGCGCCGTGCGACCCACGTGCTGCCAGCCGGCGATGGTCGTCACCCGCCCGCGCGGGGTCCGCATCAACAGCCCGAGGCGCACCAGGAACGGCTCGGCCACCGTCTCGATGGTCTCGGGTTCCTCACCCACCGCCACGGCGAGCGTGCTCAAGCCGACCGGTCCCCCACCGAAGCGATCCACGATCGCCTCCAGCACCGCCCGGTCGATGCGATCCAGTCCCACCGCATCCACTTCGTACAGTTCCAGCGCCGCCGCGGCGGCGTCGGCGTCGACTACCCCGGAACCGTGCACCTGCGCCCAGTCCCGCACCCGGCGCAGCAGCCGGTTGGCGATTCGCGGGGTGCCGCGGCATCGCCCGGCGATCTGGGCACCGCCGGCATCGGTGATCTCCACGTCCAGCAAGCGGGCGCTGCGCCGCACGATGCGCTCGAGGTCCGCCGGCTCGTAGAAGTCCAGGTGCGCGGTGAATCCGAACCGGTCACGCAGCGGGCCGGGTAGCAATCCGGCCCGGGTGGTGGCACCGACCAGGGTGAAGGGTGCGATGTCCAAGGGGATCGCGGTCGCGCCGGGGCCCTTACCGACCACCACGTCCACGCGGAAGTCCTCCATCGCGACGTAGAGCATCTCCTGGGCGGCGCGCGCGGTCCGGTGCACCTCGTCGATGAACAGCACCTCACCGGGTTGCAGGCTGGACAGCACCGCCGCGACATCGCCCGCGTGCTGCAACGCCGGGCCCGATGTCATGCGGATCGGTGCACCGAGCTCGCTGGCGATGATCGCCGCGAGGGTGGTCTTGCCTAGGCCCGGCGGCCCGCTGAGCAACACGTGGTCGGCGATTCCTTCGCGGCGTCGCGCGGCTTCCAGCACCAAGCCGAGTTGGGACTTAACGCGTTCTTGACCGACGAATTCCTCGAGGGTGGTGGGGCGCAGCGCACCGTCGACGACGGAATCGTCATCGTCGGCGCCGGGATCCAGGACGCTCACGAGCGATCCAGGGAACGCAGGGCCTCTTTGAGCAACACGCCCACATCGGGATCATCGGGGTCGGTGATCTCGGCAACGCGCCCGGCGATGACCTCGATCGCGGCGTCGGCTTCCTTCGGATTCCAGCCCAGGGAGGTCAGCCCCGCAGCGACCGAGGCCCGCCATGCGTCACCGGAGCCACCGGTAGCGCGCGTGGCGGTGGACACCGGTGAACCGATGCGATCCTTCAGTTCGAGCACGATGCGCTGCGCGCCCTTCTTGCCGATGCCCGGAACGCTCGTCAACGCCGCGAGATCCTCCGCTTCGATCGCCTGCCGCAACTCCTCCGGACCCAGCACGCTCACCAAGGCCAAGGCGATGCGCGGCCCGATACCGCTGACCGTTTGCACTTGCTGGAAGACCTGGCATTGCTCGCTGTCCAGGAAGCCGAACAGCGTCCAACTGTCCTCGCGGACCACGAGTGCGGTGTGTACGTCCACCTCGCTTCCCACGCGCAGCTGCGCGCAGGCCTGCGGCGGAACCAGCACGCGCAGTGCCAGTGGACCGATGTCGATACTGAGATAGTCCGGACCGATCGACAGGACCGATCCACGCACCCGATCGATCATCGACCCGCCGCCAACTGCTCGCGCGCAGCTTCGAGTCGATTGGCAGCGGCTCCTCGCCATACCTGGCAGATCGCGATAGCCGCGGCGTCGGCCGCGTCAGCCGGCTTGGGTGCCGACTGCAATGCCAATACACGCGTGACCATCGCGGTGACCTGCGCCTTGTCCGCGCGACCGTTTCCGGTGACCGCCGCCTTGACCTCGGTGGGGGTGTGCAAGGCGACCTCGATCCCGCCGCGCGCCGCGATAAGCAACGCGACCGCAGCGGCCTGCGCGGTGGCCATCGCCGTGCGCACGTTGTGTTGGCTGAATACCCGCTCGACCGCTACGACGTCCGGTGCGTACTGGGCTACGAGTTCCTCGATACCGCGCTCGAGTTCGACCAGCCGCTGATCGATCGGCAAGTCGGCATCGGTGCTCAGCACCCCGATATGGCGAAGCGCGACCTTGCGCCCGGGTGATCCATCCACCACGGCGACACCGCAGCGCGTGAGCCCGGGATCGATACCCAGGACACGACGGTCACCGACAGCGCGCACCACACGAAACCCTTCGAAGTAGCCAACCGCTTGCTTGCATGGTCACGCTAGCCGCAGGGTGTGCCAGTGCCCTCGTGGGCGCGCCGATCACGAGCGCGCTACCGCGAGCCCGCTCAGGAGTGGGCGCCGTAGCGATCGGCTGGACCGACGACGTCTCCGGTGATCAACTCGAATCCCCAGCGCAGGTCCTCGATGAGTTCATCGTGGTCGGGGACGGAGCGATCATCGGTGGAGACTCCGATGCACGTCGATCCGTCGTAGGTGACCATCGTGACGTTGACTGCCGCTCCGATGGTGGCAACGAGCGGGAAGGCAGCGACCATGCGCGCCCCCGCGAGATACAACGCGATCGGCGGTCCGGGGACGTTGCTGGTCGTGATGTCCGAGGCCTTCGCGGCCTGCGCGAGTACCGGAACCGGCACGAACCAGCTGACATCGGCCAGTGGGTCGGCCATCCGCATGGCGGGCGCACCACGCCAGGTGTCGACCAATTCGTGGATGACCGCCATCCGATCCTCGACGTCCAGGCCCTCCACCGGCATCTCGAAGCGTGCGATGGCAACGGCGTTCGACGCCTGTCCGCTGCGATCGCCGGCGTCGCCGCGCAGGCTGATCGGCACATTGACGCGCAATTCCGGTACCGAGACGCCGTAGCGCTGGTGGTAGCGATCCACCCCGCTGGCCACGGCGGCCATGAAGGCATCGTTGACGCTGAAGCCACGTGATTTCGCCGCATGCTTGAGGTGCTCGAAGGGGAACTCGAATGCACCGAAGTGGTAGGTGGTCCCGCGTTCGGTCCACAGCGGCGATAACGGCGCCTCGGGCATGGATACGGCCTTGCCGACGGAATCGACCGTCTGTCGCACGACATCCAACGCACCGGCTGGATCGCCGAGCGCCTGCAACGCGACACCGCCTCCTGCGCGAAGCACGCTCTCGGTGCTTTGCCGGAATCGGTTGACGTTGTCCTCCACGTTCGCCCGCGCGATGTCGAACAGGCTGACGTCCTCCCCTCGCGGCACCTCGGGCGTGGGCGGATCATCGGGGTTGGGATCGGGGCCGAGTTCGAATAGGGACAACGCCATCATCACGGTGGCCTGACCATCGGCGATCGAGTGATGCAGCTTCAGCGCGAACGCAGCCTCACCGCGCGGCAACCCTTCGATGAGCACCGCTTCCCACAAGGCACGGTTGCGATCGAAATCGGTAAGCGACATCCGCCGAACGTCCCCGAGCAACTCGTTCCAGCCCGCTCCCTCCGGCAGGCGGTAACGGTGCACGTGCACGTCGATATCGAAATCCGGATCCAGCGCGAGCCGGGGCGCGGACAGCCCGAAGAGTCCGTACAGCGGGCGCATCCGCAGCGTCGGCACGAAATGCGTCAAACGCTCCAACCGGGTGCGCAGGCGCTGCCAATCCGGGGCGCTGTCCAGCACCGCGAGCGCGACCACCGTGCTGCGCATCCGCGGATCACCGGAAGCCGTACGGAAGGTCGCGGCGTCCCAGCCGCGTAGTTGCGCACCTACCTTGCTGGGATCATCGGACATGGATCAGCCGACCTTCTCCATCACTTCGTCACTGACATCGAAGTTCGCGTACACGTTCTGGACGTCGTCGCTGTCCTCGAGTGCCTCGATGAGCCGGAACACCTTCCCGGCACCGTCCTCATCCAGCGGCACCGTGACCGAGGGCAGGAAGGTCGCTTCCGCGGAGTCGTAGTCGATCTCGGCTCCCTGCAGCGCCGTGCGGACGTCGACCACATCGGTTGCCTCGCTGACGATCTCGAAGGAATCGCCGAGATCGTTGACCTCCTCGGCGCCTGCTTCCAGCACGGCCAGCAACAGATCGTCCTCGGTCAGGCCATCGACCTTGGGAACGATGATCACGCCCTTGCGGTTGAACATGTAGGCCACCGAACCGGGGTCGGCCATCGAGCCGCCGTTACGGGTCATCGCTACCCGCACTTCGCCTGCCGCACGGTTGCGGTTATCGGTCAAGCACTCCACCAGTACCGCCACGCCATTTGGCCCGTACCCCTCGTACATGATCGTCTGCCAGTCCGCTCCCCCGCTCTCGGCGCCGGAACCGCGCTTGACCGCACGTTCGATGTTGTCCTGCGGCACCGAGGACTTCTTGGCCTTTTGGATGGCGTCGTACAAGGTCGGATTGCCGGCTGGGTCGCCGCCGCCTTGCCGCGCAGCCACCTCGATGTTCTTGATCAACTTCGCGAACAACTTGCCGCGCTTGGCGTCGATGACCGCCTTCTTGTGCTTGGTGGTCGCCCATTTGGAATGCCCGCTCATGCGCTACCTCTCGACCTTTCGACCCTGCTTTCGACCATGTCCACGAAGTACCGGTGCACCCGGTCGTCCGGGGTCAACTCAGGATGGAAACTGGTGGCCAGCACCGGCCCTTGCCGAACAGCCACGATGGTACCGGCGCGCTCACCGGCCGAGATCTCCGCGAGTACCTCCACGCCCTGCCCCACACTTTCCACCCACGGCGCCCGGATGAACACCGCATGGAACGGCCGCTCGCCGAGCACCGGCATGTCGACATCCATCTCGAAGGAGTCCACTTGCCGGCCGAAGGCATTACGACGTACGACGACGTCCAACCCGCCCACGGTTTCCTGATCGGGGCGGGCATCGAGCACCTGATCGGCCAGCATGATCATTCCGGCGCACGAGCCGAACATCGGCACTCCCGCGGCGCGCAGTGAACGCAGCGGTTCGAACCAGCCGTCGATCCGCGCTAGGCGGGACATGGTGGTGGACTCCCCACCGGGAATCACGAGACCATCGCACGCGTCCAATTGCTCCAGAGCGCGAACGGGCGCGGAGTCGGCACCTAGGCGCGTGAGAGCACCGACGTGCTCACGCACGTCACCTTGCAGCGCGAGCACCCCGATGAACGGGGCGCCGCTCACCAGCCTCGATCTTCCAAGCGATGGTGGACCGGGAGGTCGGCCACGTTGATTCCGACCATCGCCTCGCCGAGACCGCGGCAGGCTTCGGCGACGATCTCGGGCTTGTCGTAGTGCCGCGTTGCGGACACGATCGCCTCGGCACGCGCCTTCGGGTCGCCGCTTTTGAAGATGCCCGAGCCGACGAATACGCCATCGGCACCGAGTTGCATCATCATCGCCGCATCCGCCGGTGTCGCGATACCGCCTGCGGTGAACAGCACGACCGGGAGTCGGCCTTCGCGGGCCACCTCGACCACGAGGTCGTAGGGCGCTTGCAGTTCCTTGGCCGCGACGAACAACTCGTCCTCGGCCATCGAACGGAGCTTGCGGATCTCGCCGAGGATCTTGCGCATGTGGGTGACGGCGTTGGACACATCGCCGGTGCCCGCCTCGCCCTTGGAGCGGATCATCGCCGCGCCCTCGGTGATGCGGCGCAGTGCTTCACCGAGGTTCGTCGCCCCGCAAACGAACGGAACGGTGAAGTCGGACTTGTCGATGTGGTTGGCGTAATCGGCCGGAGTCAGCACCTCGGACTCGTCGATGTAGTCGACACCGAGGGACTGCAGCACCTGGGCCTCACCGAAGTGTCCGATGCGGGCCTTGGCCATCACCGGGATGGAGACGGTTTCCATGATCCCGGCGATCATCTCCGGGTCGGACATGCGGGCCACCCCGCCTTGGGCGCGGATGTCGGCCGGCACCCGCTCGAGTGCCATCACGGCTACGGCTCCGGCGTCCTCGGCGATCTTGGCCTGCTCGGCGTCGACCACGTCCATGATGACGCCGCCCTTGAGCATCTCCGCCATGCCCCGCTTGACGCGGTCGGTACCTACCTGCTCGTTCACCTGGACCTCTCAACTCGGTGG
>CAJXNV010000005.1 GCA_913057155.1 uncultured Actinomycetes bacterium
CAAGAACCCGGCGACGACGATCAGATCAAGGAGTTCTGCGAAGTGAACTACGGGGTGACCTTCCCGCTATCCACCAAGGTCGATGTCAACGGATCGAATACCCATCCGATCTTCGCCTATCTGAAGGATCACACCAGCGGCTTGCTCGGCTCATCGATCAAGTGGAACTTCACCAAGTTCCTCGTCTCCCCGGACGGCAGCGAGGTCAAGCGCTACGCGCCCAAGACCGCACCGGGTGAGATCCGCGAGGACGCCAAGGCCCTGTTGTCGGACTGAACGCCCGTACCACCACGGGTCCGTGCCGATAACCCTTCACCGTTGAGCGGATCCGTGTTTCCCTCAGCGTGTGCGCCTGCGCCCGCTCCTGACCCCGATCACCGTGGCGATCGCCGTCGGCGCCCTCATCGCGCCCACGCCGGTCGCCGCAACCGAATCGGACGCTGATCTGTCGTCTTCGACCTCGGCTCGTGAGACTCCCACCGTCTCGATTCCGGTTCGCACGGTGCCAAGCCCCGTGCGCGATGGCCAGAACGGCACGATCGTCATGCGCGTCGGGCGATCCGCACCGTTTCGGGTCATCGTCGACACCGGATTCTCCGGTTTGATCGTCTTCCCCGGGGCCTGGGATCGGCGGCCGGGCGGGGTGCGCCAATCGGACACCCGGGTCTCCTACCGACCCGCGAGCATCGGCCGGGTGCGGGGCATAAAGGGCTCGGCTCCGATGACGTTCAACGGCGTAACCACGACCACCGATATCCCGTTCGTCGCTGCCACGGGCTCCAACCGCTACATCCGGCAGTGGACCGACCAGGGCGTCTACGGGCTACTCGGCGTGGGGACGAAAGGTGCGGGATTGGTGAATCCGTTCTCGGCCCTACCCGGAGTCCTCGGCTTGCGCTGGAGCATCCACTTCCAGCGGACTGCAGGCGCCACCGCGGGTCGCTCGGGTGAGATCCTGCTCGGCGCGAAGGCTCCGCTGCGCTCGACCATGGCACTACGCATGCCGTATCTGGGACAGAACGCGAACGGTGCAGCGCTGTGGAACGACCACGCAACCGCTGGTTGCTGGCGCTTCGGGCCCCGCCCGGAGACCTGCCTACCGACACAACTCGATTCGGCTTTCAACATCACCCGCATCAAGGGCGCCCGTTTCCGCACGCTGCCTACCGACAGCGACGACAACCTGCGCACGGGAACCCTCGTGCGCTGGGCTGAGCCGGGATCCGCATTCACCGGTATCCGCTACCGGGCGGGAAACCGTGCCTCGGTCGATCTCACCCGGGTGATTCCTCGAGGGCAGGCCCAGATCATCGTCGGCAATGACCTCTACTTCGACAACGTCGTGACCTACAACACCGTGACCGGCACCGTCTACATCAGCGATCCGAGCTAAGGGAAAGGAATTCCGATGACCGACATGCCCGAGATCAGCCGTAGGCGACTCATCCAAGCGGCCGGGGTCGCAGGGATCGCAGCCGCCGGTGCAGCGGCCGGTTCCAGCGCACCCGCACTCGCCGCGCAGCCGTTCCAGCCGCGTGGGCGACTGCGCCGTCGGCCCAACTTCCTGATCATCATGGTCGACGAGCAACGAACGGCCCCGTCCTACGAATCCCCTGCGCTTCGAGCCTGGCGGGCAGCGAACCTTCCGGCGCAGCGGCTGATCCGCAGCAAAGGGTTCGACTTCACCGAGCACCACATCATGTCTGCTGCCTGCCAGCCGAGTCGGGCATCCATCTACACCGGGCAATACCCGTCGTTACATGGCGTCTCGCAAACCTCCGGAGCGGCCAAGAGTGCGATCGAGGAGGACCTCTACTGGCTCGAGCCGGGCACCGTGCCGACACTCGGGAACTACTTCCGAACCGCGGGATACGACACCTACTGGAAGGGCAAGTGGCATGTCTCGGACGCCGACCTCTACCAGCCAGGGTCATACAACCCGATGCCGTCGTACACCGATGCCGGTGCCCGTGACCGTTACCTGGAGGAGATCTACCTCGAGGCCGAGATGTTGGACAAGTTCGGCTTCAGCGGCTTCATCGGCCCAGAACCTCATGGAAGCAACCCACTGAACTCCGGATCCTCCGCCTGGTTCGGACGCGGTCGTGACAAGGCATACGCCGAGATGAGCGTCGAGCAACTCCAGCGGCTCCGCGGAGCCGACAAGCCTTGGCTACTTGTGGCCTCCTTCGTCAACCCCCACGACATCACCCTGTGGGGTCGTTTCACCCTGGCGGCATCACTCGCGGCACAGGCCCAAGGCACAAGGAATGCCTTCTTCCTGCCACAGCAACTGATCGGATCGAACGTTCCCCGGGACCTGTTCACACCTGCCTACCGAGCTTCGGAGAGGGAGGATCTCTCCAGCAAGCCGACAGCGCAAGGGAGTTTCGTCGAGCAATACCAATTCGGCTTCCAACCGTTGAACAACAACGAGCAGTACCACCGCTTCTACTACCAACTGCAAAAAGAGGTGGACGGACACATCGCCAGCGTGATGAATGCGCTGATGTCCAATCGCCGCCAATACCGGGACACGATCGTCATCTACTTGTCCGACCACGGCGAGATGCTCGGTGCCCATGGCGGCATGTTCCAAAAGTGGCACAACGCGTACGACGAGATCCTGCGCGTTCCCTTCGTATTCCATAATCCGGAGCTGTTCCCCAGGGCACAAAGTTCCGATGTGCTCACCAGCCATGCGGATCTCATCCCCACGATGCTCGGGCTCGCGGGAATCGACGAGGCCGCGATCGCCAAGGAACTACGCAATACGCACACGCAAGTGCGGCGCCTGCCAGGACGGGACCTGTCGGGGATCTTGCTCGGCGAGCAGAACCCTTCCACTATGCGAGACCAGCCGGTCTACTACATGACCGACGATCAACCCTTCAAGAGCACCAGCGCCATCTCGGTACTCGGCACCGCCTACGAGCCGGTGAACCAACCCAATTGCGTGGAGACAGTGGTCGCGTACCTTCCCAGTGGTGTCGGTGGCGCCATGGAGAAGTGGAAGTACTCGCGCTACTGGGACAACCCGCAGTACTGGAGCACACCCAACGTTCAAGATGTCCGGACGTTCGTTCCGGGTCAGTACAACACTCCCGGCGAGCGGGTGGCCGTCACAACGGTGAAATCCCTCAACCCGGGACAAGGAGAAACCGCTCCCCCGCCGGATGAGTTCGAGTTGTACAACGTCACCCGTGATCCTGCCGAGATGCTGAATCTCTACGGGGTGGCCGAGCACCAGCCCCGACTGCGTGCCCTGCAGGCGATCCTCGACGCCGAGCGTGCATCGAAGCGGCTGGAGCCCACTTTCCAACCGTGGGCCGATGGAACAGCCCAACAACTCCCGGCCGGCGCTACCACCGCCAGTTGATGACCGCCCGCCTTTTTGACCGAATATGGCCTCCGCTCGGCTGATGAACTGCGAAACTCGGAGGGTGCGCGACGCCATGCGTATCGTCGTCGTCGAAGACGAGCCGCTCTTTCGTGAATTGTTGTGCTCGGGCCTACAGACAGGGATCTCCGATGTGCACGTGGTCGCCGCGTTCGCCAGCGCCGAGGAGGCCATCGCCGCCACCGATTGCTGGCCCGTCGACGTACTGCTCACCGACATCGACCTCGGTTCCGGGGACGACGGTGTGGCCCTCGGCGTCCATGCGGCAACATCGAGGATGGCTCGCGGCATAGTCTTGCTGTCCAACTTCGCGATGCCGGCAGTCCTCGTCGACATTCCCAGCACCACGCCAGTCGGTTGGGGCTACCTACTCAAGACCAGCGTCTCCAACCTCGACCAGGTGCACCGTGCCTTGCGCGGAGCGCTGGACGGTGAATTAGTGGTGGATCAGGCCCTCACGCGTGAACTGCAGCCGGTGGATACCAGCCCACTCGCCGGCTTGACCACCCGACAGCTCGAAGTCCTAGCGTTGATGGCGAACGGTTGGTCGAATCAGTTGATCGCCGAACGCCTGTTCATCAGTGTTCGCACCGTGGAGTCGACGATCTCCAGCATCATCCGCAACCTCGGCATCGACCCCCAGGCCAAGCACATAAATGCACGGGCGGCTTGCGTCGCCATGTTCCTAAGGGACACCATTCGTCACCGCGATTTCGCACCTATCGCGAGGACTCGAGTTCCAGGCACCGGATGATCTACCGGCCACGCCCGCTTCCCCTGCTCATCTTCAGCGTCCTGAGTGCCTTCTTCATGCTCTGGATCTTCGACAGTTTCGAGTGGAGTCCCATCCAGTTCGTCCTGCGAGTCGTAACCGGTGCAGTGATCGCTCTGATGCTGGAACTGCTCATCTTGACGCTGATCACCCGAAGAGAAGCAACAACCGTGACCAGGGCACGTTGGTTACTGGAGTACCTATCGGCTTCAGCAGGCGGTAGCGCAGCGCTGATCATCTGGTTCGAACTCGTCGGACTCACCCAGGATCGGGCGACTTTCGTATTCGCACTCGTCTTCGTTACGCGCGCCGTCAATATCTGGTTGCTGGCTTATCTCATCGATCAAGTCACCGAATACCGGGAAAGGATCCTCACTACCCGCGCCGAAGTGCTTCCGAACCTCCTCGCGACACAACACCTCAACACGCTCATCGAGACAGCGACCCGAATCAGGGATCAACGCGAGGTCGACCTGATTACCCACGAAGTCTGGTACCCGATGGTCGATCTGAACCATCGCGTGCGCGATCTCGACAACGGTGCAGCAGCAACCGAAGTCGAGTTGTTCATCGATCGGCAACTGCGGCCCCTGGCACACCAGGTTCATCCGGTCACCCTCAGCCGCGGCATCATTCCAGCCCTGCGCTCGGTCGGTTTCGCCATCGAGGCCGACGCCAGCGTCCAGGCACTGGACACCCGAGGCGACCTGATCGGGGATGCGGCGCGGATCGAAGTATTCCGCTGGCTGCAAGCGGTGGAGATGGATGCCGACGCTCCGACCACCGTGGAGATCACGAAATCGGGCACCGAGGTGCTCTTCGCGGTCCACCAAGGTCGCTGCGGCGAACTCGATTCCCTCCATCGGGTGGCAGGGCTTCGTGAAGCCGGGGTGCACGCGATCCTGGCACCTGAAGCCGGCGCCGAGCATGCGGTCCTCCTGCCGCACGAGCCTGGGCCCGGAGCATCCACGAGGCTCCTGCGTCGTGCCTTGCTCGACGATTGGCGATGGTCGAGCGCCAGCATCCATCCACCCCTGATACTCGTCCTCGCCCTCACGGCCGGTGCGGTTCCATCCATCGCCTTCATCGCATCTCCCCGGGTCACGGCATCGGCCTTCATAGCTCCGGCCGCGTGGATCGCTATACCCGTCTTGATCGCCCTCGCACTGCGAGTGCTCCCGACTGTGCAGGCTGGACCGGCGGGAGCGTCACCAGCGCGCCCAGGCTCCCGGTATCGGGAAACAGCGCGTTTCGTCTGCGTTTGGATCGCCTTCGGCCTAATCTCCGGTCTTTTGGTGGCGGCTCTCGATGTGCGCTTCGTGCCCGATACCGACTCGGACATCATCTGGCAGGAGATCACCCGTGGCCTTACCCGCATCACGCTGCTCGGCGGCGCTGTCACATTGGCCGCGGAGTTCGCGTGGAACGCTCGTCGCGCGACAGCCGATGTGCGTGGTCGCCTCGAGGTGGCCTACCGACATCGAGATGAGCTACTGGCGAAGTCGCAACGCAAATCGGAGTTCATCGCACAAGTCCTGCACCGAACTATCCAAGGTCGGATGTCCGCTATCGCCCTGCTGTTCCGCGGCAGCGACCCATCCCGGGCGATCGATGAGTTGGATGCCCTCACGGCCAAGACCCTGCCCGACTTGCTCGGCCGAATGATCGAGGAGAAGCCGGTTGCTCCCGTCGCCGATTCGGGTTTCGATTCGCCCCTGGGCCTGGAGGTCGCGGTCGTCGCCGAGGAGTCCTTCGCCTGGACCGCTTCACCCCTGCGGGATCGGATCCAAGAGATCATCGCGGAGGCCGGGATCAATGCTCGTCGGCACGGTCACGCTCGGCGCATGAGCGTGCAGGTGATCGACCGGACGGACACCGTGGAAGTGATTTGCACGGACGATGGCCGAGGTATTCGCGAATCTTCCTCTCCGGGCCTAGGAAGCCGCCTGTTCGATACCGCCGTGGGTGACAGCGGTTCCTGGACGTTACAGCGGGAAGGCGACCGCACGGTCGCTCGTTTCATCCTCTCCCAGCAAGCGGCCACACCTGCGCTCTGAGCGTGCCGTGTCAGCACGGATGACCGGATCGGCGTGGGTCGTTTCACTGCTTGCATGCCCACGCCACACCACGCCACCCGGTACCCCATAGGCCGATGGCGGTCCCTGCCCGTCGGATGGCGGTTCGTCGTCCTCGCGCTTTCCGTCATCCTGGTCCTTACGTTGGCCTTGGCGATCAGGATCTTCACGACCGTCAGTGATCCCTCCGCGCTGCTGCGCGAAGACAGACTCGTGAGCGCCGATGCGTGGGACACGGAGCCTCGCATGCTGGCAGCTGGCCTCGGCTTTACCGGAATCATCGGAGTTCCAGGACTCGATGTCGCAGAACCCCGGTCCAGCGCTACTCGCGTGCGGTTGGCCGGGGGCGCCTGGAACACCGTCGAATGCAGCGATTCGAGTCGAGTCGAACTGTCCTCCTACACCAGTGCAGCGACACCCGAAGCCGTGGAAACCACCTACGGACGACAGGTCTTCTACTCCGACGGCCTGCCGATCGAATTCAGTTGGCCGGTCCTTCCGAGCACCGTCGGCGCAAGCGACTTCCTGATCACGCTCAACGACGGCACGGTGACCGTGCCGGAGGTAGCCGCCGTGTGGCCCAACTTCGAGTACAACGAGCGCAGCACGATCGTCGTATTCGGCCATTTCGGGAACCGGATAGACCCGATGCAGGCGGGCGCACTCTTTCCCGTTCGGGTCGAGGTGGTGCGGTCCGACACCCCTCTGACCCTGGTTGGTCCAGGCAAGCAGTTGGTTTCCGCGGTCGGCCTGAGCGTGCGGACGGGTGGCTCGCCTTACACCGATCCGAGCGTGGCACCGTCGGATCGAGGGGGGCCCAGGCTGGCGGCAGCGAAGTTGACGCGCTACTCGTCACGCGGTGATACCGGCCCGGCGATCTTCCAGCCTGGCCTGCTGCCGAACCACGGTGAGGCGCTATACGGAGCGGCGGCGCAATACCGGTTGCGCGTCTTGACTACCGGGGGCATGACAGCAGATGGCGTGCGGGGAATGCATCCCGATGAATTCGAGCGTTTCTTCCGAGTACTGGCCCGGGATGACGACGGACGTGAGATCACCATCGACGAGCAGGGGGTCGATTACCAGATCAATGGCGGGCGACTCCGCGTCGAGGGCTTGGCCGACTTGGGCTTGAAGCAAGAGGAGTACGACGACTGCTACAAGGAGGACCGCGACAACCAGATCGACATCGTGATCTCCGGCGATCGGGACGCCGTACGCGCCATCACCCGTGTACAGATGCCCTCGACGGGCGACTACTCACCGGTCTACAACCCCGGCGGCCCGGGCAATGATCCGGCACCGGGCGTGCGCTATGCCGCACCGAGTCCTCCGATCGACATCGCCGTACTCGACGCCCTGGACGATCCGCTCGTGGTCGACTATCCGTGAAGCGGAACCCACGACCGAACGAAAAGGCCCAGGGATCTCTCCCTGGGCCTCTTCCTTGGTAGCGGGGGCAGGATTTGAACCTGCGACCTCTGGGTTATGAGCCCAGCGAGCTACCGAGCTGCTCCACCCCGCGCTGCCTTTCGCGTCCATCAGGATACGCGATCGCCCGTCCGGCGAGGGTGCCGGGGTCAGGTCACCTGTTCCTCTGGGATGGCCTCCTCGACCCCTTCCTCGACCGGTGGCGGCGGTAGTGCCTCGCCGGCGATCTGCGCCTCGGCGGTGGCGGCCCGCTCGAGTGCCTCGGCGAGTCGATCCTGGGCTTCTCCATAGGCCCCGAAATCACCCTCGGCCAAGGCATCCTGACCGTCCTGGTAGGCCTGTTGGGCGTCCTGGATGGCGATGGTCAGGTCTTGCACGGGATCACCGGTGGACGGGACCGACGGAGTCGGCGGCTCCGGCGGCTCGGTCGGGCCGGGCTCGGGGAGCGGACCGGTGCCGTCGTCGGGTACCGGCACCGGATCGGCCGTGGCATCCGGTGAAGTGCTGAACACCTGCTCGAGGGCACCGGCGAGGGTGTCATCCAAGGCCACGTTCGCACCGAAGCCGACAAGCACCTTGCGCAATAGCGGATAGCCCTCCGAGGCCGCCCGCAGATACACCGGTTCGACGTACAGCAAACCGTCGTTGAACGGTAGCGAGAGCAGGTTCCCGAACTCGATCTCCGATCCACCTCGACGCAGCAGGGACAGCTGCGAGGACACGACAGGGTCGGACTCGAAGTTGTTCTGCACCTGTTGCGGACCTGGCGTAGTGGTATTCGAAGGCAACTGCAGGACGCGGATCTTGCCGTAGTCCGGACCCGGTGCGGAGTTCACCTGCATGAACGCTGCCAGTGTTTGCCTACGTTGCGGAGCGAAGGTGGTCGTCAAGGAGAACGCCGCTTCGGCCTCATCGGGCATCTGCAACGACAGGTAGTACGGCGGCTGGAACACCTGCGCCGGGGTGACTGTCGGGTCGAACGGCACGATCCACACGGCGGTGCCGTTGTAGAAGGTGTTCGGGTCGGTGACGTGGTAGCGCGTCATGATCGTGCGCTGCACCTTGAACAGGTCCTGCGGGTAGCGAACATGCTGTTCGACCTCGGTCGGCATCTCCGAAAGCGGTTCGACGACATCGGGGAATGCCTTCTGCCATGTCTGCAGCACGGGGTCGGATTCATCCCACGCGTACAGCGTGACCGAACCTTCGTAGGCATCGACGACGGCCTTGACCGAATTGCGCATGTAGTTGACGCGATCGCGTGCGATCAGTCCGGCGGCGAAGTTCGCGCTACTGATGGAATCGGCGGTCGCTTCACCGAGGGAGACCCGACTGGAGTAGGGGAAATCGTTCGACAGGGTGTAGCCATCGACGATCCACTTGATCCGGCCGTCGATGACCGCCGGGTAAGGGTCCTGATCCAACGTCAGCCAAGGAGCCACCTTGCCGACTCGGGTCAACGGGTCGCGATCCCACATGATCTGCGAGTCCTGGTTGACGAGGTCGGACAGCAGGATGTTGGTGTCTTGGAACTTGGTCGCGAACAGCAGTCGGCCGAACAGCGATCCCATGGGCACACCACCATCGCCCTGGTAGGTGTTGTTCCGCTGACCGGAGGGGCTTTCGTCGTCGGGGAAGTCCAACTCGACCGGCGGGGTTCCCTCGGGTGCACCGACGATCGAGTAGGGCGGTGAGAACTCACCGAAGTAGATGCGGGGCTGTTCGAGGTCGAGGGCACCCACCGGTGGGATGTCGCTGGCGAAGAAGTCGGGTGTGCCGTCGCTGAGGGCGGTGTTGTCGTAGGCCGCGACCACGCCGTAGCCGTGCGTGAAGACGGCGACCTCGTTGGTCCAGTTGCGCTGTCCGTCGGGGATACCCGCGAGGTTGATCTCACGCGCGGCCACGATCGCGCCGCGTAGATCGTCGTCGAGGTCGTAGCGATCGACGTCCAGTCGGGAGTTGAACGAGTAGTAGCCGCGGATCTGCTGCAACTGGTTGTACGTGGGCGAAACGACCGCCGGATCCAGCAGGCGGATGTTGTCCAAAGTGCCGGCGTTCGCCTGCACGACCTCCTGGGTCGGAGGCTCGACTGATCCGGGGAACTCCTCGATGTCGGCATCGGCGATGTCGTAGGCCTCGCGGGTCGCCTCGATGTTGCGTTCGATGAACGGCCGCTCGCGCTGCTGTTCGGTGGGACGTACCTGGAACTGCTGCACGATCAGTGGGTAGACCCCACCGACGATCACCGAGGTCAGGATCATCAGGCCCAAGCCGATCAGGGGAATGATCCACTGCCGCAGGAATATGTTGATGATGAACAAGACGGCGACGAACAAGGCGACGAACGTCAGGATGTTCAAGGCGGGAAGCACCGCGTTGACATCGGTGTACTGCAGTCCCGTGAAGCCGCCGGCGAGATCGCTGCTGCGAAGCAGTAGGTCGTACCGATCGAGCCAGTAGGCGATGGCCTTCAACAGCAGGAAGATCGCCAGGAGGACCGAGATCTGAACCTGGGCGGCGCGCGTTGCACGGTCGCCCTTGGGCTGCAGCCGCAAGCCGCCGTAGAGGTACTGCACGACGACCGTCAGGATCAACGAGATGATCACCGCGGCGAAGGCGTAGCCCAGCACGAAGCGGATGAAGGGCAACTCGAAGGTGTAGAACGAGATGTCCATCCCGAACTGCGGATCCTGCTGGCCGAAGGGCGTGGAGTTCTGCCACTGCAGGAAGCGTCCCCACTCACCGGCAGCGGCGAGACCACCGAACAACCCGAAGATGACCGTGATGCCCAGGGCGATCCGACCCTTGTACGGCTCGACCGCCTCGCGGTAGCGCTCGAGACTGGCTTGCTCGGGAGTGGTGCCGGTGAAGGCCGGTCGGGTCCGGTAGGCGATCCACAGCGCGGCGAGCACGATCAAGGCGAGCACGATGCCGAACGCGAGGAACAGCAGGCCGCGCGTGATGATCGAGATCGTGTAGACCTGCGCCTTGTCTACCGAGGTGAACCACAGCCAGTCGGTGTAGAACCCGGTGAACAGTACGAAGGACACGACGATGGCGGCCAGGACGCCGATCGTCGGGAGCAGGACTCCGCCGCGTCGGCGCGGGGTGGCCGTGGCGGTTCCACCGGAACCGGTGTTGCCCGCGTTGCCACCGTCGCCGCCGAAGCCCCCGGAGGGAAAGTTGAAGGTCACCCTACGAACCTACGACACATGTCAGTTCTCGCCAGACAGCGGGCAGGAGGTCAACTCCCCGCCAGCCGTCCACGTGGTGATGGCATCCACGGCGTCGCTCAAGGTGGTGACGGGCACCACCGTCAGACCACTCGGAACGAACCCTTCGGCTTCATCGCAGTGGCGCTCGGGCATCAAGAACAACTCGGCACCGGAATCCCGGGCACCCGCGAGCTTTTGACGGATCCCGCCGATCGGCCCCACGTTGCCTTCGGGGTCGATGGTGCCGGTCCCCGCAACGTGACCACCGCCGGTGAGGTCCTCCGGTGTCAACTTGTCGATGATCCCGATGGCGAAGACCAGGCCCGCGCTCGGGCCGCCGACGTCTTGCAAGGTGAAGTCGATGTCGAATTCCGGTGTGAAGTAACGCCCCACCGTCACTCCGAGGTAAGGGGTCTCGGGTTGGTCGGGATTCGACGCGGACGCGATATCGAACGTGACCGACTCCCCTGCTCGATCGACCTCGAAGGCGAAGGTCGTGCCGATCGGCGCCGAGCGCACCGCATCGACCACCTGGCCCGGTTCGGTGATTTCCTCGCCGTCGATGCGCACGATCGAGTCGCGGGGTTCGAAGAACTCCCCGGCCGGGGCGTCCTGCAGCACGGCGGTCGCGACGACCTCGGTCTCCAGGGGTAACCCGAGGTAGGTCAGCGCCGCACCGATGGCGTCGGATTCGGAGGTACTGAACAGCGCGGCTTGCCGTTGCCGGACTTCATCCCCGGTGATGTCGTCGGGGTAGATGAGTTCTCGCGGCACCACGGCGTCGGCGGTGCTGAACCAGGCGCCGATGGCCTCGACGAACGTCAGCCCGCCGCGGGGTCCGCCCGACTCGCGAACCGTGGTCATGTCCAAGTCCCCGGTGACCGGGTAGGTGGTGGTGCCTTCGATGACGATGAAGGGTGAGCCGTCGTTCTCACCGATCACGTTGAAGGTCGGCCCCGGGGCCAGTTTCACGTACGGCACCGGCAGGACGAGGGCCACGGTCACCAGGACCGCGAGGGCGATGCCGCTTACCGCGAGGGTGCGGGCCCGCTGACTCATCCCGCGGACTCGCGCGATCACTGCTCGGGGCAGCGAGCCCACCTGGGTGCGCAGTCGGGTCACCGAGGCGCGCTGTCCCGGGGCTGGCGCGGGATGGGTCGCTCCATGGCTTCGCGCATCCGCGCCCGGTCGGCCATCGGATCGACCCGGGGATCGGCGACCTTGCTCCGCAACGCGACGACGACGAACACCAAAGCGGTTACGGCGATCGGTATAAGCCACCAGATGAGCGCGGACACCCGGGTGATCCTTTCGGTCGGCGGCGCGAGCCGCTAGCGGGTTTCTCCCGCACGTGGAGTGATGATGCTACGCCAGCCGGTATCCGGTCGCGAGACAGCCGGCAGCGAAGAAGCCCCCGAGGCGCATGCCGGACGTTCACCTTCCCCTTGTGTACGTCCGACCGTTATCTCGGGGGCTTCGAAGCGCAGACGCTAGGAACCGCGACGGTGCTTCGTCAAACTGTTTCGGCAACCTACGCGCTAGCCCTGTGGACGTCGCTGGGGAAATGCTGGGGGAATCTCGGGGACGCTGTGTGGATACGGCGTGCATAGCACTGTGGACTTCTTGAGGATCACCGCCGCGACATGCCTTCTGACCAGGGATTTCCTCTCCCCCAGGCTGTGGACACCAATTAGTGAACGGTTGGCGCCGGGCCGTTCACCCGAAAGTCACCCAACGACGATCGGCACGCGGGTCTAGTGCATCCAGGGCAGCGAACGCGAGCGCATCGTCGATCAAGGCCGAGACCGAATCGTCGATCGTGGGCAGTGTGGGTAATGCGGTACGCGGGAACCAGCGCAGGTCATCGCTCTCGGCGCTGATCGTCGGCGGCAGCGCTTCGGGGACTTGCACCACGAACTGCACATCGAGGTGCTCGCTAGCCAGCGGGGCCCCATCGGGCCCACGACCACAGGGCACCGGGTGTCGATCCAGCCGCACCGGCGCGGCACTGATGCGACCGGACTGCAACCCGCTCTCCTCGATCGTCTCGCGCACCGCGCCGGCCCGTAGGTGCGCATCTTCAGGTTCGAGGTGACCACCGAGTTGCAGCCATCGGCCGACCTTCGGGTGGAGGGTGAGGAGCACATGCTCCCCGGACCGATCGATCACCAGGGCGCTGGCCGTGATGTGCCCTGCCCGGCACTCGCGTCGGGTGCCATCGGGGTGGGCATCCAAGAACGCCAGGTACTGCGCCGCGGTATCGAGTTGGGCCGGGTCCCGGTGGTCGAAGGCCGCAAGCACGGCGCACGCATCAGCGTGCAGGCTCATGCGTCGTCGTTGGTGGGATCGTCGTTCGTCGGATCGTCGTTCGTGGGATCGTCGTTGGCTTCGTCGCCCAGCTCGTCGATCCCCTCGAGGGTGTCGGGGACTTGACCGGTTGCTTGCGCGAAGCCGAGCGGATCGGCGAGGTCATCGGGGCCGGGCAACAGATCCGGGTGGGACCACAGGGCATCGCGTGCGTCCGCACCACGCGCCGAGCGCACCGCCGCGAAGACCGTGTGCGCCTCGCGCAACAGCCGGGGCCGCAACTCCATCCCGACGAGGGTGGAGAACGTGCGCTCGGCTGGGCCGCCAGCGGCCCGACGACGACGCATCGCCTCGATCAACGCGCCCGAAGCCGGCAGCCGATCGCCGCTGGCCTGTTGCACGACGTCGTCGACCCAACCTTCGATGCAGGCCAGCAGGGCTTCGAGCCGGGCTACGGCTGCCTTCTGCTCGGGGGTGTCCTCCGGTTGCAGCAAGCCTTGCGAGAGCACCTGCTGCAACGCAGCGGGGTCGGTCATGTCGACATCACCCATGACGTCCCCGAGGCGCTCGGAGTCGACCTTCATGTATTGCGCGTACTGCTCGACGGCACCGAGCACCCGGGCGGCGAGCCACGGCACGTGGACGAACAGTCGTTGATGGGCGGCCTCGCGCAGCGCGACGTACATCAACGCATCGGAGGATGCGATCTCCAGGCCCTCGGAGAACTCGGCGATATTGGAGGGCAGCACGGCGACCTTGGGCGGGTCGGTCAGCGGGATGCCGATGTCCGAGGCGCACAACACCTGGCCGGCCAGCGCCGAGAGCGCCTGGCCGACCTGCATCGAGAAGGCGGCGGCACCGAGTTGCTGCACCATGCCCATCATCGGTTGCAGCATCTGCAAGAACTCCGGGGGCATCCCTTCGGGAAGCATCTGACGGAACTGCTCGGGCAGCGCCGCGGTGATGTCCTCCGATGACATCTGTGCGATGTCCTGACCGCTGGGCGTCAAGCCGGCGACGGCACCGTTCACATGCTCGGCGATCGGGGTGACGATGCGCTGCCAGGCAGGTCCGGTGTTCACCAGCCACTCCGAGCGCGACCACACTTCGCACCCGCCGCCGGCGGCGGGGAAGGACGTGGCTTCATCCAGCCATAGGTCGGCCAAGTTGACGGCCGAGCGAGCGGCTTCGCGTTGACCTTCGGTGATGCTCGGATCCCCGGCGGCGACGACCGCCTTGCGCGCGACGTCCTCGACGATGTTCCAGTTGACCGGGCCCTCGCCCGATTGCGCCGACTGCATCATCTGGCCGAGTTGTTGCAGGGCTTGACCCAGGTTGTTCATGTTGAAGGGTCCGTCACCGGAGCCTTGGGGACTGAAGCCGAAAGGGATGGACATGGCACCACGGTAACCGCATGCCAAGGGCCCGGAAACCGGTCGATGTCCTCGACTCCGGTTACCGGGCCCTGCAGCTAGTGGGTGCGGCTACGCCTTACCCAGGATGCGGGTGACCTTGGTGCCGCACACGGGGCAGATGCCCTTGGCGAACCGGCGACCATTCGTCTCCTCGACGTGTCCAGTGAACTCGCGCTTCTCCTTGCACTTCACGCAGTACGCCTCACCGGTGTATTCCTCGGCCATGGGGCCCTCCTCTTGCCGTTCTCCCGCCGCAGCGGTCGGTGGCCGGTGCCACCTGGTGCCCCGTGGGGACCGCTTCACCCTAGGGCAGCGCGGGGCCCGTGAGGGACGACGCACGGGGCGCGCGGTCAGTCTTTGGGCAAAATAACGGACAAATCACCCAAATCATGCCGATACCCGGGCCCCGCTGCGCTCGTGCAGCACAATCGCCGGGTGCGCCCGGACGAATCCCGCCTCGTGGACCTGGCCTGCGAGCTCATCGGGTTCCAGCCAGTCGGCGGCACCCCGGGGGAAGCCGCGATCCAACGCCACCTGGCCGAACTCGCCCGGCAAGCCCGATCCGACGACGGCCCCTCCTGGCAGGTCCACACCTGGGACATCCCCGTCGCCGAGGTCACCGCGCGCGCGGACTTCCCGGGGATGGAGGTCGAACGCACGCATGCCACCGGCGTGATCGTGCGGCTACCCGGCACCGGCGGAGGGCGCACCCTGCTCATCGACGGGCACACCGACGTAGTACCGCCCGGTGACCTCGACGCCTGGAGCCAGGATCCGTTCACCCCCGTTCGCACGCGGGTCGATGGCAGGCCATCGCTCGTCGGACGCGGCGCCTGCGACATGTTGGGCGGGCTCGCCGCGGCCTGGGAAGCCCTACGCATGGTCACCGAATCGGGCATCGCACTGCGTGGCGACGTCGTCCTGGCCCCCGTGAGCGCGGAGGAGGACGGTGGACTCGGCACTTACGCGCTGCTAGATGAGATGCGCGCGAGCGGGATCCACCCCGACGCCTGCATCGTGCCCGAGCCCACCGATCTGGACCTCGTACCGGCCAACGGTGGCGCGCTCACCTTCCGACTGATCGTCCCCGGAGCTGCCGTGCACGCTTCGCGCCGATCCGAAGGTGTCAGCGCGATCGAGAACCTCTGGCCGATCCACACGGCGTTGGTCGAACTCGAGCGCGTGCGCAACCGCGACGTCGATCCGTTGATGTCCCGTTGGCCGATCGCCTACCCGATATCCCTGGGCACCGTCACGGCCGGCGATTGGGCTTCCACCGTGCCGGATCGACTCATCGCGAACGGCCGCTACGGAGTGGCGCTCGGCGAGGACACAGCCAGCGCTCGAGCGCAGCTCGAGGACGCGGTAGCGCGGGCCTGCGCCAGCGACCCCTGGTTGCGTGAGCATCCGGCGACCGTCGAGTGGTGGGGCGGTCAGTTCGCTTCCGGGCGCACCGACCCCGGCTCCGAGATCGTCGAACTGCTCGCCGAGACCAGCACCCGGCACACCGGTCGGGCACCGGAGGTCTACGCAGCGCCCTACGGATCCGATCTTCGCCTGCTCACCGGAATCGGGCAGATCCCGACCGTGCAGTACGGACCGGGTGATACCGCCTACGCGCATGCGCCGGACGAACACGTGGCGATCGAGGATCTCGTTACCTGCGCCTCGGTGTTGGCCGACGTCATCGTCGAGTACTGCCGCTAGCACGAAACGGCTGTGGATCGCACATCGCCATCCACAGGCGCGCGCTCCCACTATCGCGCTATGAACCCAGACGACACCGGCCACCTGCGACCGGAGGTTCCACTCATCTGGCGTGCGAGGGACAAGGTGCACTTCGGTGATCACCCGGTAGCCGTGGACCTCGATACCCGAGAAGCGCAGTGGCTGGAATCGCTGAAGTCCCACCGCAGTACGGCTGCCGCCCGCGCGGCCTGCCCGAGCGGCCCGAAGCGCGCCGACCGCATCCTCGCGGTGGCCAGGGCAGCGGGCGCACTCGACGAACCCGGCGAATGCTGGTGGCTGACCCCGGAGGAACGCTTCGCCGTGCGCGGCGAACTGTTGGCCCTGACCCAGTGGCATGAGATCCCGGGGCAGGCACTCGCCGCCCGATCGGCGTGCGCCGTAGCCGTGCCAGGCACCGGGCCGGTGGCCGACATCGTGCGCGCGGCGTTCGAGGACTGCGGGCTTCGAACCTGCGAACCGGCGTATGCCGATGTGGTGGTGCTCGTCGGTCACGGTCACATCGACGCCATCGATCCGCACGAGGAGTACGCCGGGAACGTGCACCTACCGGTGCGCATCCACCACGCCCGCGCCGCCATCGGTCCGGTGGTGATCCCCGGCCGCACTCCGTGCTGCCGGTGCCTGTCGCTGCACGCTCGCGATCGCGACGCGGCGTGGCCGGCGATGGCCGCGCAATGGCGCAGCTGGTCTTCATCGGTGCCACCGGATCGGCTGCTGACCCGGCGCACCGCCCTCGAGACCGTGACGGTGGTGCGCGAATGGATCGACACCGCCGGCGATCAGCCGACCTATCGAGTTCACCTCGAAGTCCCGCGGATGATCGCCCGAAGCGAACAACTACTCGCGCACGAGGCGTGCGGGTGCTTGTGGCAGCGGGACCGTCTCACTGCCTGAGGGAGCCGATCCACCGCAGCGCGCGGACTTCAGGGAAGTCCGCGACAATGACCACATGCCCGATATCCCCAAGAACGCCCTCACCCGTGGGGTCCGCATCGCGACCTTGCCCGCGTCCTACGCCGGGCGCACCGCGTGGGGATTCGGCAAGAAGATCGGAGGTCGACCGGCCGAGGCGGTGACCGCCGAGATCCAGCAGCGAACCGCCGAGCAGATCTTCTCGGTCCTCGGCGAACTCAAGGGCGGGGCGATGAAGCTCGGCCAGGCGATGAGCATCTTCGAGGCCGCACTCCCCGAGGAAGTCGCCGGTCCCTATCGCGCGACCCTCACCAAGTTGCAGGACGCCGCCCCGTCCATGCCGGCATCCACCGTCCACGAGATCCTCGCCGATTCCCTCGGCGCCGACTGGCGCGACCGCTTCGCCGAGTTCGACGACCAACCCGCCGGCGCCGCATCCATCGGGCAGGTGCACAAGGCGGTGTGGCACGACGGTCGGACCGTCGCGGTGAAGGTGCAGTACCCGGGCGCCGACAAGGCGCTGATGGCCGACCTCAACCAGATGTCGCGCATGGGCAAGTTGTTCGCGTCCTGGGTACCCGGGCTCGACATCAAGGCCCTGGTCGAGGAACTCAAGGAACGGGTGATCGAGGAACTCGACTACCTCGGCGAATCCCAGTACCAACGCCAGTTCGCGGTGGCTTTCGAGGGTGATCCGGAGTTCCTCGTCCCCCATGTACTCGCAGCCGCCCCGCATGTGCTGGTCAGCGAGTGGGTCGACGGACGACCCATGTCCGACATCATCGCCAACGGCACCCAGGAGGAACGCGATCGAGTTGGCCTGCTCTACGAGCGGTTCCTGCTCTCCGGCCCCGAGCGCGCCGGCTTGTTGCACGCCGACCCGCATCCGGGCAACTACCGACTGACACCCGACGGCAAGTTGTGCGTCTTCGATTTCGGTGCCGTGGCCGTGCTGCCCGACGGACTCCCCCCGGCCATGGGTTCACTGCTGCGGATCGCCAAGAGCGGCGACGCCGAGACCGTCGTAGCGGGCTTGCGGGAGGAAGGCTTCGTGCTCCCGCACGTGGATGTCGACCCGGAGCAACTACTCGAGTACCTCGATCCGTTCGTCGAGCCGGCACGGCACGAGTACTTCCACTTCAGTCGCGAGTGGCTGCGCGGTCAGTTCACGCGCTTGAACGACGTCCGCAACCCCGACTTCGCGGTCGGACTGAAGATCAACCTGCCGCCGTCGTACGCACTCATCCACCGAGTCTGGCTCGGCAGCATCGGGGTGCTGTGCCAACTCGAGGCGACGGTTCCGGTGCGCGGGGAGTTGGATCGCTGGGTTCCGGAGTTCCGCGAACCGGTGACCGCCGCCGACTAACGCAGGGCTGGCGGAACTACTCGCGTCCACCCGCATCGATCGGAGTACGGGCGTCGAGCATGGCCAAGAGGGCGTCGCCGTATTGCTCGAGCTTCGCCGGGCCGATGCCGGGGATGGTGCTCAATGCGTCCCGGTCGCCGGGCAGTTGCTCGGCGATGGCGATCAAAGTTGCGTCGGTGAACACCACATAGGCCGGCACCGCCCGTTCGGTCGCCTGCTGCAAACGCCATGCCTTCAAGTCCTCGAAGAACGACTCATCGAAGGTGGCCGGGCACGTCCGACAGCGTCCGATGGTCCGTTCCGCGGGAGTGACCAGCGCCTTGCCGCACGAACGACACTGGGCCGGCCCCTTGCGTCCGCGGGCACGCTTGCCACGCCCCCGGCCCGAACCGCGCTCGACCGCCGAGCGATCGGTAGGCGTGGCGACACTCGCGATGGAGTCCAGGAACCGGCTGGGCCGACGGGTGGCACGACCACCCGGTTGCCGGGCGAGCGCCCAACTCATGTGCAACTCGCGCTCTGCTCGGGTCATGGCGACGTACAGCAGCCGACGTTCCTCCTCGACTTGCTCCGGGCCCTCGGCGTGCTGCAACGGGATCAGACCGTCGCTGCAGCCGATGATGTGCACGATCGGCCATTCGAGCCCCTTCGCCGCGTGGATGGAGGCGAGCGTCACGCCATCGGCAACCGGCGCGAACTGGGTAGCCGAGCGTTCATCGAGGTGGTCTACGAACTCCGCCAAGGTGGCGCCGTGCATCTCGCGCGCTAGTTCCACCAGCGCGGCCAGGGATTCCCAACGCTCGCGGACGGCTCCCGTGGTGGTCGGCTGTTCCGGCGACCACCCCATCGCACTAAGCACGTCGGCAACTTGGTCGGCGAGTGGGTCCGTGCCCACCGCAATGGTCGCGCCGACATCAGCGGGAGCGCCGTCGGCAGCGAACCGCGCGGCCGCACGAATACGACTGACCGCCTCACGCACCTCACCACGGTCGAAGAAACGCTCCGAACCACGAACGGTCACCGGGACCCCGGCATCGGCGAGCGCGGATTCGATCTCGACGGCTTGGGCGTTGATTCGATACAGCACCGCGATGTCCCGCGGCCGCACGCCTGCGGCCAAACTGGCTTGGATCGAGTTCGCGACCGCACGCGCCTCGGAGACGTCGTCGTCGTAATTGCTGACGACCGGCACCGAGCCGGGCGGGTTCTGCGATTGCAGCGTCACCGCGTTGCGGGACGACGCCCCGGAATGGATGAGGGCGTTGGCCAACTCCACGATCTGCGGTGTGCACCGATAGCAGCGCACGAGCCGCACGGTGGTGGCACCGGGGTGCTCGGTCGCGAATCGCAGCAGGTAGTCCGGGCTCGCGCCGGTGAAGGAATAGATGGTCTGGCTCGGATCGCCGACCACGCAGACGTCGTCCCTATCCCCGCGCCATAGGGCGAGGAGTTCGTGTTGGACCGGATTGACGTCCTGATACTCATCGACGGTCAACCAGCGGTAGGCGGTACGAACTTCCCGAGCGATGGAGTGATCGCCGGACAGCGCTCCCACCAGCACGATCATGACGTCCTCGAAGTCGATCACGCCGCGATCGGACTTCGCTTGCTCATAGGAGCCCAGGACCCTGGCGAGGTCGGCTGCATCGAGGCTCAAGTCCCGGGATACCTCGGTGGTGGCGAGGGTGTGCTCGTCGAGGAAGTTCACCCGCGCCCACTCGATGTCGGAACTGACGTCGCGCACCAGCGAGGTGTCGGGCGAGATGTCGTTCGCCGACAGTGCGCGGGCGACGAGACTGGCCTTGCTGGGCATGATCTCCGGGAACGCCCGATCCGATAGTCGCGGCCAGAAGTAGCGCAGTTGACGCAGCGCGGCAGCGTGGAAAGTACGGGCCTGCACTCCCGCGACCCCGAGTGAGCGCAACCGCGCCCGCAATTCCCCGGCTGCCCGGTTGGTGAACGTGACGGCCAGGGTGCGGCGCGGATCGTGCGCACCGGTCAGCACTCCGTAGGCGATCCGATGGGTGATGGCGCGGGTCTTGCCGGTGCCGGCGCCGGCGAGCACCATGACCGGCCCCTCGAGGCTCTCGGCGACCGCGCGCTGCTCATCGTCGAGTCCCTCGAGTACCTGGCCGGCTTCCACGGCCCGATGCTTGCACGGATGACCGACGCCGCCTACCGCCCATCCACAGGACGGGTCGTTCGACGCGACTCTTACACGTCGGCCCTTCGCCCTCAGTGCGCGAGCAGCAACTCCACGACGATCACGAAGAACCCCAGGAATCCGTAGACGAGGGCGTACCGCAGCTGCGACCACCGGCCGAGCCCGGCTCGCCGGGCGGCGAACACGCCCCACAGGAACAAGGAGGCCACACCGATGCCCTGCGCTGCATCGATGGCCGCCCAGGAATCGCCACCGAAGACGAACACCACGGTGGAAAGGATCATCACCGGTACGCCGACGGCCAGGTACTGCAGTCCCGTCAGCGCCAGATGACGCCGATCATCGCCGGTGAGTGGACGCCCCGTGCGGACTTGGATGTCGATCGCATCCGAGAAGGAATGCGCTGCGGCCAACGCGAACAGCGGCGCGATCACCACCGCGAACAACTCCCACAACGTCCCTTGGTCGAAGACATCGTCCGATTCCTCGTAGATGCCGAGCGCCACCATCAAGATGATGGTTCCGTAGATCAGCCGATGGGGATCCCAGTCCAGGCCCAGGAATCGCAGCAATGGCCGAGCGGGCACTTCCGCTGAGTCATCGGTTGACCGCGCGTGTTCGACCACGCGCCAACTGTGCCACGTCGCTTCGGGGGACGGTGGAGATGACCGCTAGCCTTGCCGGGTGAGCGATCCGACCGAATGGGTTCCCGACTCGGGCGCGGTGACGATGTTCTCCACCGTGTGGTGCGGGTACTGCCAACGGCTCAAGGCACAGATGATGCGCGAAGGCATCGAATTCACCGAGATCGACATCGAGCACACCCCCGATGCTGCGCATTTCGTAGAGAACGCAAATGCCGGGAACCAAACCGTTCCCACGGTCGTCTTCCCCGACGGCACCACGATGACCAACCCGCCCTTCAAGGAACTCAAGGCGAAGCTCGAGTCGATCTAGCCCGGCGCTGCTACCTGGTTGGGCGAGTCAGTGCCCTGCTCCACTCACCGGGCAAGGGCTCACCGAACCAACGTTCGATCAACTTGCGCGCGATGCTCACCTGCGGCGGTAGCGAGATCTCGCCCGACTCGCACGCCGCTGCGAGTTCGGACCGGGAGAACCAGCGCGCGTGCACGATCTCCTCGCCGTCCACATCGATCTTCGGATCCTCGGCGAAGGCGTGGTAGCCGAGCATCAGCGAAGCGGGAAAGGGCCAGGGCTGGCTGCCGAGGTACTGGATATCGCGTGCGGCGTCGCCGATCCGCACCCCGGACTCCTCCGCCACCTCTCGTCGCACCGCCGCCTCGGCAGACTCGCCGGCTTCCACGAAACCGGCCAGGGTCGAGTACCAGGTCGGCTCCCATCGACCCTGCCGACCGAGCAGAGCCCGATCCTGCTCATCGCGCACGAGCACGATCACGGCCGGATCGGTGCGCGGGAAATGGGACACCTCATCGACATCGCAACGCCGTGACCACCCGGCTTCCCGCCAGCTGACCTGACCACCGCACCGGGGACAGTGCCGGTGCGTTCGCGACCAGTTGTCCAAGGCGACCGCCGTGACCATGAGCCCGGCATCCAAGGCACCGAGATCCGAGCCGGCCGCACGCAGGTCCGCCCACCGCACCCCCGGCGAGTGCGCCTGGGGAATGTCCGCGGACTCGTGGTGCACGCAGAAGTAGACGATGCCGTCGGCATCGATCCCGAGAAGGGTGACCGGCGCATGATCGAGTGCGGGATCGAGTGCGGGATCGAGTGCGCGATCGAATGCAACGCCATCGGGCGGCCCGGTCACGGCCAAGGCGTTGCCCTCGAGCAGCGCGCTACCGTGCTGGACATGCACGAACCTGGTCGCGGGATCGGCGAGGGCCCGGCCGACCCACGCTTCGTCGCCGCGGCGCTCGGCCGCGCGGTCGACCGCCGAGCGAGCCAGGACGAGATCGTCGAGCAGCCACCACTGTGGATCCGACATTCGCAACGGTGCTCCCCAATCGTGTCCCGCGCGAGCCTAAGGTGTTGCAGGTGAGCGTGTTCATCCGCCAGTTGACGGGAATCCGCTTCGTCGCTGCGTTCTGGGTATTCGCCTACCACCTCCAGGGCCCCTTCAACGTGCTCGGACTCCTGACCATCCCGGTTATCGGCGATGTCATGCGCGTGGGGCGACTCGGCGTCGATCTGTTCTTCGCCCTGTCCGGCTTCATCCTCACGCACACCTACCTGACCCGGATGGGGCACTCGATCCAGGTGCGCCAGACCCTGAAGTTCTGGTGGCTGCGCCTAGCTCGCATCTACCCGGTGCACATCGTGATGCTGGTCGTCGCCGGTATCGCCGTGTTCGCCCAAGCGCGAATCGCCGGAGAATCCGTCGACCGCGACTGGTGGAACCCGATCGACTTCATCAAGAACCTGCTGTTGATCCAAGAGTGGGGCGCCAACCCCGAACGCGGCTGGAACTTCGTCGCGTGGTCCTTGTCGATGGAGTGGCTGGCCTACCTGGTCTTCCCGATCTTGGTCCTCGTGCTGTGGCGGCTGCACGCGAAGGTTCCGACTTTCGTCCTGGTGCTGGCCTGGTTCGCGGTCCTGACCCCGCTCGTCGGCTACGGGCTCGGCACCAGCGACCCGTACTACACGAACGATTGGGGATCCACCTACCGGATCGGCACGGAGTTCATCGCCGGGGCCATCACCTACCTGATCGTGCAACGCCTCGCCGAACGCGGGAAGGCCGTGCACAAAGCCGCCGACATCCTGGCCATCGCATTGCCCCTCGCAGTGGTCGCCGGTTCGGTGCTGCTGGCCAACCTCCCGGCTGCGCAACCACCCGAGAGCGCCTTGAGCCCGGACGCCGAACCACTACCGCCGTACTTCCATCTGTTACTCGTGCCCCTGCTCATCGCATGGATCGGTGCGTTGGCCCTCGCCCGCGGCGGCATGGCTCGCGCGCTGTCCACCCGCGCTCTGGTGCTCGGCGGATTCATCTCCTATTCGCTGTACATGACGCACCTGGTGTGGATGGGGCTGTGGCGCACCGGCATGGATGCTGTCGGTATCGACGGCGGGGCGCTGTACGCCGTCGGCGTGGTCTTCTTGATCGTGGGAGCGATGGCCATCGCCTACCTGATGTGGCGGGTGGTCGAGGAACCTGCCCGGGAGTGGATGCGCGGGCTCGTGGGCAGCCGCCGCACGCCGACCGAGGAGGCCGGCGAGCAGATCGTGGAAGCGACCGAGACCGATACCGGTCACGACGGGGCGCCCGATGAGCCCATCGAACCCGTGGCCGTCCCCGACGAGGAGACCCGCTAACGCTGGGAGCGTAGGAGTTCGCGGACGTCATCGTCGGTGTCCGGTCGGATCTCGTCTCCCGTCGCCACCATGACGAAGGTCGCGTCGACATCGCGCCAGTCCACTCCGCGTATCTGCGACCAAGCGATCCGGTAGATCGCCAATTGCCGTGGATCGATGCTCGCGGTCCCTCCGGTCTTCCAATCCACCACTTCGTATCGGTCGCCATCGGCGAAGACCGCGTCGATCCGGCCGTTGATCACCCGCCCATCGAGGACCACCGAGAAGGGCTGCTCCACCGCCACCGGCTGCAAGGTGGCATACCGGGTGCGCTGGAAGGCCGCCTTGAGTTCCGCGAGCCCAGCATCGCTGCCGATGCCGTCGAGGTCGTCGTCGGCCGCTCCGGGGAGTTCGTCCATACCCCACAGCGATTGCTGACCGAAGGCCGTTTCCACCCAGGCGTGCCACGCCACTCCCCGGGCGGCGGCGAGCGAAGGCTTGCGGGGCATGGGACGCAGTAGGTCTTGGGCGACGCTGTCGGGATCGCTCAACGCGCGAAGGAACGTGGTCGCGCCCACGTGGTCGCCGAGCCGGACTACCTGCTCGTTCTCATCGGAGCCGGTGCCACCGGCGCCACCGCGATCCATGGATAGTGAGTCGAAGGCCTCGTGCCAACGACGGATCCGCTGTTGCCATGGATCGGGCTCGGTTCCGTCGATCGACATCTGGAACTGGCCCGGGGCAGACGCCACGGCCGTATCCACGTCGGCTCGCGGTGCGGCGAACTTCGCGCGAACGGCATCGGCTGCCGCACGCACCCGCGCCTGGTAATCGGCGGCGACCGGCGATGGCCAGGCCGGACGGATGCCACCCACCACCGGATTCGTGGAACCGTCGGCCGGTGGGGCCGCCCACGCGACGACTCGGCACAGGTCCGGGTCGGCGGATTCCACCGCCTGCTTGATCTGGGTCAGGAAGCGGTGGGGACCGCGTGGCTTGCTTTGCCCCGGACCCCACCAATGTCCGGTGATCGTCAACGCGGTCTCGGCTCGGGTGAGGGCGACGTAGGCGAGGCGTTCGTGGTCGCGTTCGGTCAGATCGCGTAGCGCTTGAAGGTATCTCTGGTGCTCCTTGCTGACCGACTCCTGCGGATCGCTTGGCTCGTCGGGGAATCCCGCCAGGACCGGCCCGGCATCCGGCCTCAGCGGCCACGGCACGGCAGACGCGCCGGTGGTCCAGCGCCCCCGGGATCGGCCACCGGGGAATGCGCCCTCGCTGACGAACGGTACGAAGACCGTGGGGAATTCCAGGCCCTTGGCCGCGAAGACCGTCATCAACTGCACCGCGCCGGGGACTGCCGGCCGGGTGTGCGAGATGGTGACATCGAAGCGCTCGGCTTCGCGCAGGCGCGCCAGGAATCCGCCGAGTCCGATGCGGGTGTCGCCACCGACGATGTCCGCGGCGAGGGTGAGGAAATCCACGAGCGCCGCCTGCGCACCTGCCGTCGGATCGGCCACCCGCGCTTCGATATCGACACCGAGCAAGGACATCGCGCGAGCCACGAGATCGACCACGGATTCATGGGCTTCGCTCCGCAGCGTCGAGACGATGTCGTGGAGTTCGGTGAAGGCCGCAAGCGCTTGATCGCTGTAGCGGGAGCGATCACCGGGATCGGCGAGGACGTCGGATAAGGAGACGACTTCCACCGGATCGCTACCGGCGACTGCGTCTAGCAGCGCGCGCTCCAGGTTCGGCTCCTTCGAGCGCGATCCACCGCCGGCGAGCTCATGCGCCCGGCCACCGAGCACCGCGAGGTCGCGGGCACCCACGCGCCACCTGGCACCGGTGAGGAGTTGCACGCAGGCCGGATTGGCGGTCGGTTCGTGGACGAGTTCGAGCAACGCGCGCACATCAGCAACGGCCGGATCCGCCAGGAGCGCCGCCGCACCTGTCACCTGGGTCGGCACCCCCAGCCGCTGGAGGCAGGCATCGATGCGGCGGATGTCGGCTCCGGTGGTGCACAGCACCGCCACCGGCGTATCGGAGGATGCATCCTGCGCAGCGAGGTGCGCGCGACGGATCTCGGTGCCCAACCACTCGACTTCGTCGTCGATGGTGTCGAACAACGCGACGTCCACGCGCGCGGGTGCGCTCTCACCAGCAGGTTCCAGCGGCATCGTGCCGGTGTGCTCGGCGCGCAATCCGGTCGCGATCTCGTTTGCCACATGCAGCACCGCAGGTCCCGATCGCCGGTTCTGTGCCAGGGAGTAACGCGCTGCCGGCGAACCGTCCGCGCGCGGGAAATGCACGGGGAAGGACTCGATGTTGTCGACGCTGGCCCCGCGCCAGCCGTAGATGGCCTGGCAAGGATCGCCGACGGCCGTAACCGGGAAACCATCGGCGAAGACGGCCTGCAAGAAGAGTCGTTGCGCTATCGAGGTGTCCTGATACTCGTCGAGCAAGACGATGTCGTAGCGGCGGCGGATATCGGTCACGGTTTCCGGATAGCGCTGCACGATCTCGTGGGCCAGACGAACCTGATCGGAGTACTCCCACAGATCCCGACGAGCCTTGTACCCGCGCCATTCGATGGTCAACCGAGCCAGGATGCTGCGCTTGCGTGCGGCTTGCTGGATATCGCGCCCGATTCCCTTGTCGGCGCCACGCGCCTGCAACTTCTCGATCACTTCGCGGTCGTGCTCGATCACCCGCTCCGGCTCGACGGCCAATTCACTGAGCTCGCTATCGAGGGCGAGCATCTCCTTGGTCAGGTGCAACGGGCTGCCACCGAGGCCTGCCAACTGCGCGCCGAGGGAATCGGCGCCCACCGAATCGGCGCCGCACACCAGGGAATAGGCGTGTTGGTAGCGCAGACCGTCGGTGAGCAAGGTGGCATCCGGCTCCCGCCCGATCCGCAAGCCGAACTCGCTGACCAGCCGGCCGGCGAAGGCGTGGTAGGTCGAGACGGTCGGCTCCGCTTCGGTCGCACCGACCGCGGCCGCCCGGGATCGGATGGCGGCAAGGAGTTGGGCGGCGGCCTTGTTGGTGAACGTCAAACCGAGCACGCGATCGGGATCGATGAGACCCGCGCCGACGAGGTAGGCCACCCGGGCCGACATCGAGGTGGTCTTGCCCGTGCCTGCCCCGGCGACGATCACCGCCGGCTCCAGGGGTGCGCTGATGGCGGTCCATTGGGCCTCGCTCGGTTCGAAACCCAGTGCGCGCTCGAGATCGCCGCGGGTGAAATCCGCACTCATGGCGAACCCACTCGGCTGCCGGGTGCTGTCTCGCTATCGCTACCGCCATCAGCATCGGGTTCGAGTTCGAGTTCGACGACGCTCGGACTCGGGTTCTTGGCCGGGCAGATCGCGGTGAATGCGCAGTAGTTGCACTGCTTGCCCACGGTCGCGGTGATGTCCTCCGCGCGAAGCACCTGCACGGCCTCACCTAGTGCCGTTTCGACCCACGTGGGCGGCGACGTGGCATCGAGCGGTGCTTGCGGCTGCTCCTTGGGCCCGGGGTCGTCGGTGCCGGCGTCCTTGCGCAACTGGACCAGGGCAGCGCCCCCGACGTGGTCGGCGAGGGGCGCATCGGCCGACTCGCTCAGCAGCACCTGGTAGAGCCCCAACTGTCCATGTTCGGCGATCTCGGCCTTGGTTGGAATCGTGTTCGTGGTCTTCAAGTCGATCGCGATCAGGCCACCTTCGTCATCGCGCTCGATGCGATCGAGGAATCCGCGCACCGTGACGTTCGCCGTGGTGCCGTCCGGCAGTGGAACGGGCACCTCGGCCTCCAAGTACCGCTCGGTGTCGACGAGTTCGCGGGAACGCTGAACCTGGTATTGCAGGAACCTCTCGAGCGATCGTCGTGCCTCGCTTCGTTCGGCCTCCGAACGCCATGGTGCTTCGAATTCCACGGTGGACCAGACGTCGTCGACGAGGGCATCCATCGCCTCGATGTCCTCGGGGACGTTCCCTTTCGCAACGTGGTCCGCGATCGCGTGCACGATGCTGCCGAAGGCCGTGCTTCCACCGCGCACTGTCTCGGCGTGGACTTCGTGATCGAGGAACCACTTCATCGAGCATCCGCGCAACGCATCCAGGCTCGAACCGGAAAGCGCGATGGTGGCGCCTTCCTCACGCAGCGGCACCGGACCCTCCGAGAGGCGCCGCACACCCCACCAGTTATCGGGGTCGGCCCCCGGCACTAGCGCCTTGCCGTCGGCATCGCGCAGGGTGCTGGCGCGAGCGAGCAGCGTGGCGGCCTGTTCGCGGACTTCCTCGGGGCTGCTGGGATCCATCAACGCCAGCCGAAGGTCGGCGACCAGCGCCGGCCAACTGGTGATCAGTTCGACCTGGGAGGTGAGCTGGCGCACTGGGAACCCGGCACGCTCGACATCCTCTACGAATCGACTCGGTCGATCGTCTCCGGAATCGCCGTCGTCGACGGCCAGCACGTTGAGTTGCTCGCGGGCTCGCGTGCAGGCCACGTACAGCAGGTTCCGCTCCTCGCGGATCAACTCCCCGACCGGGTCGCCTACTCCGCCTGCGTCCCGGTCGAGTAGGTCCTCGAGTTCCTGGACGCCGAGCAGGGATCCGCGCAAACGCAGGTTCGGCCACGAGCCCTCCTCCAGTCCCGCCACCCACACGCGAGACCACTGCAGGCCCTTGGCTCGATGCACCGTCATGATCTGCACGCGGTCTCGCTCGATCCGCGAACCCGCCGCGGCGATCGATTCGGCTGGAATGGCCTGATCGCGCAGGGTGGCGATGAACGCGTCGATCCCGTAGATGCCCCGGTAGCGCTCGCTGATGCGCTCGGCGGTGTCGAACAGCGCCATGACCGCATCGAGGTCGTGGTCGGCCGTACTCGACCCCGCCAACGCAGCTTCCCGCAACCGATCCGGCCAACCGTGCGGATGCGGCCCACCTGTCCAGGCCACCCACAAGATCTCGGCGAGCGGAGCTCCGGCCTGGATCCGAGCCCGGACATCGGCGAGGAGTTGGCGAGCCCGCTGCACTCCCATGGCGATGAAGGACGTGGGTTCGATCGAGGCCGGCACGATGCCTTGCTCATCGGTACAGATGAGCTCGGCGATCAACTCCCGCGCCGGTGCCAACGAGGCGCCCGCGGCTCGACGCGCATCCCGAAGTGCGCGACCCAGCCGGCGTAGGTCGGAGGGATCGAATCGGATGATCGGTCCGGTAAGGAGGTCGAGCACCTGCTCTACCCGCGCTCGCCGCGGATCTGCTGCGACCTCGAGGGCCAACAGCAACTGAGCGACCGCCGGTTCGGCGCGTAGTGGTCGCTCGTCGGCCGCGACGGTGGCAGGGACGTCCGCTAGCCGCAGAGCGCGCTCCACCTCACCGAGATCGGAGAAGGTCCGCACGAGAACCGCCATGTCCCGCCAGCGCACGGACTCGTGGACATGCGCCGCACGCAACTGCTCGGCGATGTGCATGTTCCGTGAGGACCGCGAACTACACACGAAGACATCGACCGAATCGGAACCGGCGCCACGCTCCACGAGCGGAGCCCGATGCTCGCGCTGCACGTCGATAGGAAGTCCCGGGAGCACCGCCGGCTTCAGCGCCGCCTGCGCGGCGCGGGCGATCTCCGGACCGAAGCGGCGCACACTTCGCAGCGCGATGATCGGAGCCGGCGCCCCATCGGCGGCGGGGAACCGACGCGGGAAATCACCGATGCCGTCGACATCGGCACCACGGAACGCATAGATCGCCTGGTCGGGATCCCCGACGGCCACCACCGCGCACTGCGGACCGGCGATGGCCCGCAACAGTTGTACCTGCAGTGGATCGGTGTCTTGGTACTCGTCGACGTAGATGGCGCGCAGCCGGCCGTGCAATTCCTGCTGCACGCCGGGCTCGCGCGCCGTGATGACCGCGCGGCGCATCAGGTCGGCGTAGTCCAGGACGTTCTCCAAGACCATGACGTCCGATTCCTGCTCGGCGACCGCGGCGATCGCAGCCCACTCCGGGCGACCGGCTTCTCGCGCCAATGCCCGCAATCCGTCGGGCGAGAGATCCCGTTCCCTGATGCGCGCGATCAAGGTGCGCACCTCGACCGCGAAACCGTGGGTGCCCAGGGCCTCACGGATGATCTCGGGCCAGTCGATCGAACCGTCTTCCACGGTCCCGCGGATGAGTTCACGGATCCGCAGGTCCTCTTCGGCACCGGAGAGCAAACGCGGCGGATCGCTGTACTGCTGGGCATCGCCGGTGCTACGCAGCAACCCGTAAGCGAAGGAATGGAAGGTGGTGACCGGCGGCAGCAGTCCGCCACCGCGGCGGGCGGCTATCCGGTCGCGTAGTTCCTCGGCAGCGCGGCGCCCGAAGGTCAGCGCCAGGATCGAATCCACGGGGCGATCGCCCTCTGCGAGCCGGGCGACCACGGACTCCACGATGGTCGTGGTCTTGCCCGTTCCCGGCCCCGCCAGCACCAGGAGCGGACCCTCCCGATGCTCCACCACGGCCTGCTGGGCGGCATCTAGTTCCGGCGGGCGCGCACGCTCGGGGGCAGACAGATCCAGCCGCGTGTGCACGAGGCATGGATACCACTGCGATGTGACACCATCGACCGGTGAGCGACGACACGCGGCCGGAGGAACCCGCCGCTGCCGACTCGACGCTTCGTACCGAATTCACCATCGCCGGTCCGCTGCCGGTACCGACCGATACCGGCGAGGAGGATCTGCGCGATCGCGTCCTCGCAGATTCCGGTGCCATCTCCGATTCGCCGACTCGCTATCCGAGCGCCCCGGACTCGCGCGGTCAGGGAGCCGACGGCGTCACCCCAGGCGGGACGATCGTCATCGAGGACGGGGTCATCCCCCGACGCCTGCGTCGCCCGCTGGACCTCGCGCGGCTCGCGCTAGCCCTGTTGATCGCCGCCGGCGCCGTCGCCCTCGGCTGGTTCGCGACCGGAACCGCAACCGGCCTAGAGGAGGATCTGGCCGGCGGCGCACGATTACTGCCCGATGGCGTCGTCCTCGTGCTGAACATCATCGGTGGCATCGGCACGCTGTTGCTGCCGATCGGTGGCGCGATCGCCTTGATCGTGCGCCGTCGGGTGCGCCAGCTCTTCGATGCCCTCGTCGCACTCCTCGTCGCCGCCGTCGTCTTGACGGGGGCCTCGATCCTGGTCTCGGAATTCGGCGACGCCCGACTGCTGATCACCCTCACCGGATCGGCCGACCCGAACAACGCGGCCACCACGCCCATCCTCGGTGGACTCCTGGCCTTCATCACCGCATCGCGACTGATGAGTCGTCGTCCGTGGAACGTGCTCTCGGCCCTGGTGATGGGTTCGTTGATCATCGTCGCGATTCTCAGCGCCACCATCTCCATCGCCGGGCTCGGCGCCTCGCTGGCCGTCGGGTGGGCACTGGGCCTGGCCGTTCGCTACGGCTTCGGCACACCCACCACCCGCCCGAGCGGTGCCGAGGTGGCCGATGCCCTCGACCGCGGCGGCTTCCCGGTCGTGATGCTTCGAGCGCAGGAATCGACGCGGCGCGGGCGCCGCTACACCGGCACCACGCGGCGCGGGGAAACACTGCAGATCACCGTGCTCGATCGCGACCTCGAGGGCGCTGGGCTGGCTCGGTCGATCTGGACCTCGCTGCGGCTGCGCGAAGAACCGGGCAATGCCACCTTCAACATGCGCCGCGCGTTGGAGCACGCCGCCTTGGTCTCCTACGCCGGACAAGCAGCAGGCGCCCCCGAGCCCCGGCTGCTGCTGGCCTCGGAGGTCGGCCCCGACTCCTGCGTGCTGGCTTACCAGCACATCGAGGGCACCCGCTTCAGCGACCTACCCGAGGTGAGCGATGCCGATCTGACCGGAGCGTGGAAAGCGGTCCGCGCGCTCCACGAGCATCAGATCTCCCACCGCTCGCTCACCGCCGATCACTTCCTGCGCGCCGAAGACGGCAGCGTGTGGTTGATCGGACACGACACCGGTGGGGTCGCCGCGAGCGATGTGTCCATGCGCATCGATGTCGCCGAGACGCTCTGCACGTTGGCGATGCTGACCGACGTCGACCGAGCCGTCGATACCGGCCGATCGGTGCTCGGACTCGAACGACTCGGCCGCGCGCTCCCGGCACTTCAACCGGTGGCACTCTCGCGCCCCACTCGGACCCAGTTGCGCAAGCACAAGGGACTCATGGTGTCTTTGCGCGATCGGCTCGTGGAGATCCGACCCGGAGCCGACGAAGAGACGATCCAGTTCGAACGCATCAAGCCGCGCACCCTCATCATGGTCGTCGTCGGCACCATCGCCGGCTACGTCTTGTTGTCCCAGTTGGCGCAGGTCGACCTCGTCACCCTCGTCACCACGGCCGATTGGCGTTGGATCGGCGCGGCGATCGGCTTCAGCCTGCTGACCTACTTCGGCTCGGCTTGGGCCCTTTCGGGCTTCGTACCCGAGAAACTGCGTTTGTCCCGCACGGTGATGGCGCAGGTGGCGGGTGATTTCGCGACGCTCGTCTCCCCACCCACCTTGGGTTCCATCGCCATCAATGTGCGCTATCTGCAAAAGTCTGGCCTGCATCCGGCACTCGCCGCGGCCAGTGTCGGTGTCTCCGGCGTGGTGACGTTCGTCGTTCACATCACCTTGCTGTTGGGCTTCACCATCGCCGC
>CAJXNV010000006.1 GCA_913057155.1 uncultured Actinomycetes bacterium
CTAGTGGAAGGAGTCTCCGCAGGCGCACGAACCGGTGGCGTTCGGGTTGTCGATCGTGAAGCCCTGCTTCTCGATGGTGTCCACGAAGTCGATGGTGGCGCCGCTGAGGTAGGGGGCGCTCATCCGATCGGTGACCACGCCGACTCCGCCGAAGTCCTTCACGACGTCCCCGTCGAGGCTGCGGTCGTCGAAGAAGAGTTGGTAGCGAAGCCCCGAGCAGCCACCGGGCTGCACGGCGATCCGCAGCGCGAGATCATCGCGCCCCTCGGCTTCGAGCAGGGTCTTCACCTTCGAAGCGGCCATATCGGTCAGGATGATGCCGTCGGCGGTTTGCGCTGTGTCTGTGCTCATATCTCCATCCTTCGACAACTCACGGGATCGTGCACGTCGCCCTCCATTGTGCCAACCCCCGAGCCGGCCTGGCTATTCCCACCCCGGTACATCCGGCGCGAGCGAACATCTGAGGGGTTTGGCAGACTCGTGCCATGGCAGGAACATTCGTCGAGCCCGAGCCCACTCCCCTGGCGCTGCTGTTGCTCGGGCAGCAAGCCGACCCCGACTCCGAGCGCGGCGTGGAGTGTCCCGGCGATCTTCCCGCCCCTTCCGACCCCGATCTCGTCCGGCGGGCCCGCGCGGCCAAGGAAGCCCTCGGCGATCGGCTGTTCATCCTCGGGCACCACTACCAGCGCGACGAGGTGATCGAATTCGCCGACGTCACCGGCGACTCCTTCAAACTCTCCCAGCAGGCTGCGGCTCGCCCCGAAGCGGAGTTCATCGTCTTCTGCGGCGTGCACTTCATGGCCGAGAGCGCCGACATCCTCACCAGCGACGACCAACAGGTGGTCCTGCCGGACCTAGCAGCCGGATGCTCGATGGCCGACATGGCCGAGATCGGGCAGGTCGAGGACTGCTGGCGGGTATTGGAGCGGGTCGGGGTGGCCGACACGACGATCCCGATCACCTACATGAACTCATCGGCGGCGATCAAGGCGTTCACCGGGCAGCACGGCGGTTCGGTGTGCACCTCGAGCAACGCCGAGCGCAGCATGACCTGGGCCTTCGAACGCGGCGAGAAGATCCTGTTCCTGCCCGACCAGCACCTCGGTCGCAACACCGCCGTGCGCGATCTCGGGCTCTCCTTGGCCGACTGCGTCGTCTTCGATCCGCGCAAGGAGAACGGTGGGCTCACCGACGAGCAGATTCGCGAGGCGAAGGTGCTGCTGTGGCGCGGACACTGTTCGGTCCACGGTCGGTTCACCGCCGAATGCGTCGACGACGTCCGCGAGCGGGTTCCCGGGGTGACCGTGATCGTGCACCCCGAGTGCGACTACTCGGTGGTGGAGAAGGCCGACCAGGTCGGCTCGACCGAGAAGATCATCGCGGCCATCGAGAATGCCCCGGCCGGCTCGAAGTGGGCGGTGGGAACCGAACTGAACCTGGTCAAGCGACTGGCGTTGCAGAACCCGGACAAGGAGGTCGTGTACCTCGACAAGACCGTGTGCTTTTGCTCGACGATGAACCGCATCGACCTGCCGCACCTAGTGTGGTCGCTGGAGAACCTCGCGGCCGGCAACGTGGTGAATCAGATCGTGGTCGATCCGCAGACGCAGTACTGGGCGAAGGTGGCGTTGGATCGGATGCTGGCACTACCCGGCCCGGCACCGGCTCGCGACTAGCGCGCTTTCCACTAAAGACCCGGCGCGTCCCACACCGCGAACCAACGGCCCAGGTCCGCTTCGATCGGTAGTTCACCGGTGAGCAGGTCGCGCACCTGCAATTCCCGGACGTTGTCGCGCTGCTGATCGCTACCGGGCTTGGGGGCGAAGGGATAGAAGGTTCCCGCCTTGTAGAGGTAGACCAGCGCGAGTGGCTCGTCCTGCGGACCGCGGAAGGACACCAACGAGCACAGCAACTGCGGGCCGAAACCGCCCTCCACGAGCGAGGTATTCACCGCGTGGGCATCGATGACCGCGGCACCGAGATCGACCGGATCGGTGCGGATCACCACCCAGTCGAAACCGAACCCGTCCTCGCTGACCTCCACCGGCGGTCCGCCATCGGCGTCGAGCAACGCGCGCACCTCGGCCTCGACATCGGCGAACGCGCGACCTTCCGGGCTGCGGAAGGCGACGCTGGCCCGCCCGGTCGGTACGAAGTCCAACGCCGCTTGCACCGTGATGGCGGCCGAGGGCAGTGCGAACAGCGAGTCGAGATTCGGGCGCGCGGGTTTACGCCGACCGAGGACAGCATCGAGGAAACCCATCAGCGCTGCCCGAGTTCCCCGGCGATCTTGGCCAGTTGCGCGAGGCGCTTTTCCAAGGGCGGGTGGGTGGAGAACCACTGCTCCAGGGTGAATTCGCGCTTGCCGGCCACTGCCGGGGCGAAGGCGAAGGCGCTGACCGATTCCATCTGGCGGATGTCCTTGGTGGGGATACTCGCCATGTCGCCGGTGATCTTGGTGAGCGCACTGGCCAGCGCGGTGGGCTGACCGGTGAGCAAGGCGGCGCCACGATCGGCGCCGAGTTCCCGATATCTGGAGAGCGCATTGATCAACAGATACGAGATCAAGTAGACGACCACGCTGACGACCATCACCACGAGGAACATCAATGCGGTGCTTTGATCGCGCCGGCCCCGCATCATCGATCCCCACATCGCACTGCGCACCATGAAGCCGGCGAGGATCGCGGTGAAGGACGCGACGGTCATCACGGTGACATCGCGATGCGCCACATGGGAGAGCTCGTGCGCGAGGACCCCTTCGAGTTCGTCGCGATTCAAGCGCCGCAGCAGACCGGTCGTGACGACCACCACGGAACGGTCGGGGGAACGTCCGGTGGCGAAGGCGTTCGGGGCATCGTTATCGGCGATCCCCACCCGCGGCTTGGGCATATCGGCCATGGCACACAGGCGATCCACCACCGCGTGCAGTTGCGGTGCCTGTTCGGGGGTGACCTCGACCGCCCGCATGGCCTTCATCGACAAGGTGTCCGAGAACCACCACTGGCCGAACAGCAGGGCTGCGCTGATACCCAGGATCAAGATCGCGCTGAAACCGAGCGCGTAGAGCGCGGCGGCCAAGATCACGTACATCAGGCCGAGGCCGAACAGCGTGCCGAACATGCGAACCGTCAATCCCCGATCGGTTCCGTACCGGGTTCGCGCCATCGCCGCGGTGCTCCCTTCGCCTTTGAGGTTCTTTGCAATCTACCTGTCGAATATGGGGCGGGCGACTTCGGCGATGACGTCGGCGATCGCGTTGGCGCAGGCATGCGGATCGGTGAGCATCCAGCAGTGATCCCCGCGCCGGACGATGGGCTCGATACCCGCTCGCTTCGCGAACATCCGCGCCGACGACGCGGCGAACGTCCGATCATCCTCGAGCAGCACGTAGCTGCGCGGCACGTTCGAAGCGCGCGCATCGACCGGATTCGGGTCCAAGTACGGCTGCAGCGGTTGCGGGGTGAGACGTTCGTAGCAGGAGCGCGCCTGCGGCTCGTCGAGGGAAGGAAAGAAGCGCTCCCACGCGGCCGCGAAGGACGGCAGGAACGAGTACTCCCCCGATCGCTCGGCCATCTCGAAGTACGACGGACGCCGATCCGCCGGGATGGAATCGATGCCGCGCTCCCCGGTCTCGGTGATCAACGCTGCGAGGTACAGCACGTGCGCGAGCCGTTCGGGACGCGCGGCCGCCACCGCGGGGAGCGTTAGACCGGCGATGGAGTGACCGACGATCACTACGTCGTCGTCGATGGCATCGACCTGCGCGATGGTGGCGTCGATGTAGTCGGCGAGGCCGATACCGGCACGCGGGCTGGGATCGGCGCCGGCGCCTGGAAGATCGAACGCGCTGGAGGCGATACCCGCACCATCGAGGTAACGCCGAACATCGGCCCAGCACCAAGCGCCGTGGCCGCCGCCGTGGACGAGCAGGACGTGTGGCACGGCTCGGGTGATCGTGTGACCGGGCTAACGGGTGACCGGGTGAGCGGTTCCGCGACTACTGCTCGAGTTCCGGCTTGGCCTGACCCGAGCCCAGCTCGTTCTTCATCTGCTCGAGGGTGGATTCCACCTCGGCGGTGCTGGCCATCTGCTCGAGTTCGGCGGTGATGGAGTCCTTGCCCATGCCCATCGGATCCTCGAGGGCTCCGGAGGCCATCAGTTCGTCGATGGCACCCGCACGGGCCTGCATCTCCATGGTCTTGTCCTCGGCGCGTTGCACGGCCATGCCGACATCGCCGAGTTCGTTCGAGATACCGGAGAAGGCCTCGTTGATCTTGGTCGTGGCCTCGGCCGCGGAGTAGCTCGCCTTGATGGTCTCCTTGCGGGTGCGGAACGATTCGACCTTGGTCTGCAACTGCTGGGCCGCGGCGGTCAACTTGTCCTCTTGCTCTTGCAACTGGGCCAGTTGGGTCTGCAGGTCCACGATCTGCTGGTGCAGGCCGCTTCGGCGGGTGAGCGCTTCGCGCGCGAGATCCTCGCGTCCTTGGGCAAGCGCCGCACGAGCCTGCTCCTCCAGCGTGCCTTCCTTCTGCTCGAGGCCCTGCAACTGCAACTCGATCCGCTTGCGGCTGGTCGCGACGTCGGCCACGCCCCGGCGCACCTTCTGCAGCAGTTCGAGTTGCTTTTCGTAGGAGTAGTCCAAGGTCTCCCGCGGATCCTCGGCGCGGTCGAGCGCCCGGCTCGCCTTGGACTTGAAGATCATCGTGAAGCGCTGCCACAGCCCCATGGGCGGTTCCTTTCGACGGACCCGACGGTCTTCGGGCGTTCTACGAGGTGTCTAGGTCCCCTCCAGCCTAGGCTGCCGGCGGCGATGTGTCCCCAGCACCCGTAGGCCCGGGAGCCGGCGGGTTACGCTGGAGCCACCATGGCCATCATCCCCGGCTTCCGCCGCTCCACCCAGCCGAGCCCGGAACAGTCCCCTGGTTCGAGCGGTTCGAGCGAGAACACTCCCGAGGCGCGGGCCACCAAGGGCCGCGCCACCCCCACCCGCAAGGAGGCGGAGGCCGCGCGCAAGCAGGGCCTGAAGGCCTCCTCGCGCGGACGCGGCGCCAAGGGCGGCAAGGAGGGCAAGAAGGCGGCTCGGGAAGCCGAACGCGAATCCCGAGCCCGCCAGCGCGCCGGGATGATGATGGGCGACGAGCGGTACATGCCCGCCCGCGACCGTGGCGCCAACAAGCGCTTCGTACGGGATTTCGTCGACGCGCGCATCACCGTCGCCGAGTACTTCATCTTCATCGCGATCGCCGTGCTACTGCTCGGCTTCGTCCAGAACCCGGCGATGCAGTCCTTCGTCTCCCTCGCGTTCTTCGCCGTCACCGCGCTCATCATCATCGACACCGTCATCTTGCTCGTGCAGTTGAACCTGCGGGCCAAGAAGCAGTTCCCGGAGAAGTCCGATCGGCGGGGCATGATGCTCTACGCCGTCATGCGCGCCCTGCAGTTGCGTCGACTCCGGCTGCCTCCCCCGATGGTCACGCGCGGCGGCCAACCGATCAAACGTGGTCCGGACGGCAAACCGATCAAGACCGGCTGATCGGCTCCATCGCCGATGGAACTGACCTTCCTCGGTGCCGCGGGAACCGTCACCGGATCCCGTTTCCTGCTCTCGGCCCCGACCGGACGCATCCTCATCGACTGCGGGATGTTCCAAGGTCCTCGGGCGATCCGGCGTCGCAACTGGGAACCCTTCCCCGTGCCCGCGAACAGCATCGATGCGGTCGTCGTCACCCACGCCCATCTCGATCACTGCGGATACCTACCGGCGCTGGTGAAGCAGGGCTTCGCCGGACCCATCTACTGCACGCATAACTCGGCGCGGTTGATCCCGATCATCTTGCGGGACAGCGCGAAACTGCAGGAGGAGGACACCGCGTACGCCCGGCGATCCGGTTACAGCCGGCACGCCCAACCCCAAGTGCTCTACGACGCAGCCGATGCCGAACGGGCGATCGACATGTTGGTCGGCCGGGACTTCACCACGCCGTGGCAGGTAGCGACCGATCTGTCGGCCCGACTCGATCCGGCCGGGCACATCCTGGGCTCGGCGACGGTGACCGTGACCTACCAACCGGCCTCGGGAAGCGGTGCCACCGTCGCGTTCAGTGGCGATCTCGGTCGGGGCAACCACCCCTTGCTGAAGGGGCCCCGGCGGCCGCATGACGCCGACCTGGTCGTGATGGAAAGCACCTACGGCAACCGGGAACACGCCGACGTCGATGCCGAGATCGAGCAGATGGCCGCAGCCATCCGCCGAACGATCGAGCGCGGGGGCACAGTGGTGGTTCCCGCCTTCGCCGTCGACCGCACCGAGGTCCTGCTGACCGCGCTGCGCAAACTGATGGATCAGCACCGCATCCCGCGGGTGCCCGTCCATATCGATAGCCCGATGGCCCTCGCGGCGTTCGATGTGTACCAAGACGCCATCGCGAAAGGCGATCCGGAGATCACGACGGCAGCGCTGGCCGAGGGGGTCGATGCCATCGACATCCCCGATCTGCACCAGGCGCGGACACCGGAGGATTCCAAGGCGCTCGATGCACCCGGGCCGAAGATCATCGTCTCGGCGTCCGGGATGGGCACGGGCGGACGCGTCACCCACCACCTGAAGTACTTCCTGCCGCATGCCCACAACTGCGTGTTGCTCGTGGGCTACCAGGCATCCGGTACTCCCGGTCAGCGATTGCGGGATGGCGCCGGCAGTATCCGCATCCACGGCCAGGAGGTGCCCGTCCTCGCCGAGATCGTGGACATCGAGGCGTTCAGCGTGCACGCCGATCGCGACGAACTGCTCGACTGGCTCGGCTCACCCCGGCAACGACCCGCCGCCGCCTACCTCGTGCACGGGGAGGAGGAAGCGGCCACCGAACTCGCCGCGATGATCCGTACGCGGCTGGGCATCCCGGCGGTCGTGGCCGAGCACGGCCAGAGCATCGAGGTGCTGCCACGCGAGTCCAGGGACTAGTTCAGTCACGGAGTTCGCGTCCGCGGGTTTCGATCCGGAAGAAGAACGTCACCACGGCACCGAGCAAGGCGAGCACGGCGATCACCGCGATCGTCGGGCTCAAGCCGACCGAAGCCGTCGCGATCGGGAGCAAGAAGGTGCCGACCACGGCGCCGACCTTGCCGGCGGCGGCGGCCACACCGTGGCCGGTAGCCCGAAGCCGGGTCGGGAAGACCTCCGCCGGCAGCAGGTAGGTGGTCGCGTTCGGCCCCATGTTCACCATGGTGTTGAAGACGATGAAGGAGGCCAGCAGGATCCACAGCGGACCGCCGCTGCCCACTGCCGCCAACGTGCCGAGTCCGACCGCCATGCCCACGAACCCGACGATCTGCAGCTGGATGCGCCCGGCACGCTCGACCAGGATCATGTTCAAAACGAAGCCGATGATCAAGAACAGGTCGGTGAACGCGGCCTGACCGGTCGCGGCGATGTCCGCGGCGATGAAATCGTCCTTGGCCATGTGCGTGTTCGGATCCGCACCCGTCAATCCGGCGAGGATCGTCGGGGTGAATAGGCCGATGCCGTACAAGGCGATATCCATCAGGAACCAGGGCACCGTCGTCAGGATCAACGCGCGCCGGCGTACCGGAGCCCACAGATCCTTGAAGGTCATCCGCGGCTGCGGCCCCGCTTCGTAGACCTCCGCGAACGCGCGGTCCTCGTCGGTGACGATCGGGCGTTGACCGGTGAGCCACTCGGTGTCCTTCTCAGCCCTGTCCAAGTTCCCGCGTTCGGCTTCCCAGCGCGGGCTCTCGGGGATACGCAGTCGCAAGATGGCGACGATCACCGCCGGCACCACGCCGGAGAGCAGCATCCAGCGCCAGGTGGTCTCCTCGGGCATCAACGTCAGCAGTAGGAAGCCCGCGCCGGCGCCGAGCACCATGCCGATGGCTTGGAAGGAGAAGGCGCCGGTCATCCACACGCCCCGCTTACGGGCCGGCATGACCTCACTGACCATCGAGGCGCTCAGCGGGTACTCCGCACCTACCGCGGCACCCTGCAGGAAGCGGAAAACCGCGAGCGACCACACGTCCCAGGCGAACGCGGACAAGATCGCGGTCACCAGGAACAAGATCAGATCGATCTTGAGCATCGCCCGACGCCCGATCCGGTCGGCGATCCGTCCCGATAGCAAGGCGCCGGGGACCGCTCCGAGAACCGCGGCGCCGACGGCCACCGAGTCCTGCCAACTGCTCAGGCCCAGGTCCGCCACGATCAGCGGACCGGCCACGCTCATGATGAACAGGTCGTAGCCATCCAGACCGATCCCGGATGCGGCCAGGGCCCACACGCCCAGGCGTCGACGGCTGACCGGTGCTTCGTCGAGCACTCGGGCAACCGCATGCTTGCGTGCTAGCGCCTCCATAGCGGGGGAAGTATGCAGGCACTATCCGACCGGTCGGTGTCTTGCAGGTGAACGAGCGTGGACCGCCCCCGGTCGGTCAGCGGTCCAGCCGCGCGGCTCGCTAGCGCAACGGTCCGTCGGTCATGCCCGCCACCGCATCGGGCACGGCCTGCAGGCCCAACTCCACGGGGGTGATCAGGCCGGGGTGCCGCGGAAGCACCCGCACCGTGTAGCCGAACGGTCCGTTCCGCTCTAGGTCCAGCGAGGCGGTGAACTTCCACCGGTTCTGCTCGTACTGCTCCACCGCCTGCATCGCGACGACCCCGGGCTCCTCGAGCCGGTCGTCGCTGTCGACCCGACCGGAGAGCAGTTGGACGCTGACATCGTCGGGGGACAGTTCACCGAGCGAGACGAAGGCCCGCACGCCGACCGAGGAGCCCGCGGTGACGACGCCCACCACTCCCTCGGACTCCACGTGGTCCACGCGAACCCCCGACCACGCCTCGCGGATCCGTGACTTCCAGGTCGCAAGCTCGCGTGCCGGCGCGTAGGAATCGGCAGCGATCGCCGCCGTCGATTCCGCGGCCGGTTGGTATAGCCGGGTGACGTAGTCGTGCACCATCCGCGTGGCGAGGACCTTGGGTCCCAGCGACTGCAAGGTGTGCCGCACCATCGAGATCCAGCGGTGCGGCAGGCCATCGTCGCCGCGCTCGTAGAAGGTCGGTGCGACCGAATGCGCGATGAGGTCGTACAGCGCCGCCGCCTCGAGATCATCGCGCCGATCGGGATCGTCGATCCCATCGGCGGAAGGGATCGCCCAGCCGTTCTCGCCGTCGTACCACTCGTCCCACCAGCCGTCGAGGATGGACAGGTTCAGCGCACCGTTGAGCGCCGCCTTCATCCCCGAGGTTCCACTGGCCTCCAGCGGGCGGATGGGGTTGTTCAACCAGACATCGCAGCCCGGGTAGAGCGTCTCGGCCATCTCGATGTCGTAGTCGGGCAGGAAGACGATCCGATGCCGGACGTCCTCTGAGTCGCTGAATTGGACGAGCTGTTGAATCAGCGCCTTGCCGCCGTCGTCGGCCGGGTGCGCCTTGCCGGCGATCACCAGCTGGATGGGGCGCTCGGGATGCAGGAGCAGTTCGCGCAGCCGGTCCTGGTCGCGCAGCATCAGCGTGAGTCGCTTGTAGGAAGGCACGCGGCGGGCGAACCCGATGGTCAAGACGCCCGGATCCAAGACGTCGTCGATCCACGTCAACTCCGCCGGGGCCGCACCGCGACCTTGCCAGGACTCGCGCAATCTCTCGCGGGTCATGTGCACGAGGTGCTCGCGCAGCCGATACTTCACATCCCAGATCCGGCCGGAGTCCACGTGCGCGATCTGCTCCCAACCGCGTGCCTGCTGCAGGAGATCGGTTCCCATCGCCTCATGCGCGATGTCCATGACCTCGCGCGCGACCCACGTGGGGGCGTGCACCCCGTTGGTGATCGAGGTGATGGGGACGTCGTCGGGATCGAAACCCGGCCACAGACCCGCGAACATCTCCCGCGACACCCGACCGTGCAACAAGCTCACCCCGTTCGCACGACCGGCGAGCCGCAGCCCCATGACAGCCATGTTGAAGACCGCGGGATCACCACCGGGGTAGTCCTCCGCACCGAGTGCGAGCACATCGGCAACGGGCACGTCGGTGAGCTGGTTGGCCCCGCCGAAGTACTGCTCGATCATCGACATCGGGAATCGATCGATGCCGGCGGGCACGGGCGTGTGCGTGGTGAAGACCGTTCCGGCTCGGGAGGCTTCCAACGCCGCCGCGAAGTCCAGATCGGGATGCTGGTCGCGCAACTCGCGAATGCGCTCCAAGCCCAGGAATCCCGCGTGCCCCTCGTTGGTGTGGAAGACATCCGGCGCTGCGGCGCCGGTGATGCGACAGAAAGTGCGCAAGGCGCGCACGCCACCGATACCTAGGAGCATCTCCTGCTGCAGGCGGTACTCCCCTCCACCGCCGTACAACCGGTCGGTGACTTCGCGCTCTTGGGGTCCGTTCTCCTCGACGCCGGAGTCGAGCATGAGCAACGGCACTCGACCTACCTGGGCGATCCAGATCCGCGCGGACAGCACCCGCTCACCGGGCAGTTGGACCGACACCCGCGCCGGTGCACCGGACTCCTCGCGCAACAGCGTGATCGGGGATCCGTCGGGATCGCACACCGGATACTGCTCGCGCTGCCAGCCGTCGCGGGTCAGGCCTTGGCGGAAGTAGCCGGATCGGTAGAACAGCCCGATACCGATGATCGGGACCCCGAGATCGCTGGCGGCCTTGAGGTGGTCGCCCGCCAAGATGCCCAGGCCACCGGAGTACTGCGGAAGCGCGGAGGTGACGCCGTACTCCGGAGAGAAGTAGGCGATGCCGGTGGGGGCGATCCGGGAGTCATCGGCATCGACACCGTTATCCGACGACCAGCGTTGGTACCACTGCGGCGTTCGCAGGTAGCCGTGCAGATCGGCGAGCTGATGGCCGACCCAGTCGACGAAGCCGTCATCTGCGGCGAGTTCGGCGAGCCGGCCCGCGGAGATCTCCCCGAGCAGCCGCACCGGATCGTGCTCCACCGAATCCCACAGCTCTGCGTCCATGGCGGCGAACAGGTCCTGGGTGGGTGGGTGCCACGACCACCGGAGGTTGAGCGCCAACTCCTCGAGCCCAGCGAGGGAATCGGGTAGGACGGCCCGCACGGTGAATCGTCGAATCGCCTTCACGGCGGCAACCGTAGTGCCCGAAGGTTGCGGCGACGTTTCCCGTGCAGGTCCACGTGCAGGTCGCCCGAGCACCACCGGAAAGTCCTGTCGGTGCGGAGTCGGCGATGACTACGCTCGGGTCATGGCTCAGCGGTCGCGTGGTCCGCACGATGGGCTGACCTCGCGAATCCCCATCGTCGACGTGTGGCCGACGGTGCAGTGCGGCCTTCGACCCGCCGCCGCCGCCGTGGGGGAAAGCCTCCCGGTGCACGCGACCGTATTCCGCGACGGTCACCTGCCCCTGACCGTGGAAGTGCGGACCATCGACCCGTCCGGTGCGCCCGCGGCGAGTGTTCGGATGCATCCCGACCCGGCGGGGGTCGACCGGTGGACCGGGGCGATCACGGTCGATGCGATGGGCGATTGGGCCTTCACGATCCACGCCTGGTCCGAGCCGTGGCGAGCCTGGCTGCAGCGTGCGCAGGTCAAGATCCCCGCGGACATCGATGTGGACTTCGAACTAGCCGAGGGTGCCTCGATCATGAGCCGGACCCTCAAGCGCCTCCCCCGCGCCGCGACCGATGCCCGCGCTGTGTTGAAGGCCGCACTCACCGCGATGCGCAACCGCAACCTGCCCGCTGCCGTGCGGCTCGCCGCTGCGAATACCGACGACGTCGCCTCGGCGATGGACGCCCACGCCCTACGCACCGAGGAATCGATGAGCGGGCCGTGGCCGTTACGGGTGCAACGCCGACGCGCCCTCGTCGGCGCTTGGTATGAGTTCTTCCCCCGTAGCGAAGGCGCATCGCTGGCCGATGCTCGATCCGGCACGCTGGTAAGCGCCGCCGAGCGACTGCCACGGATCGCCGAGATGGGCTTCGACGTGGTGTACCTGCCGCCGATCCATCCGATCGGCACCACCAACCGCAAGGGACACAACAACGCCCTGCACGCCGAGGCGGGGCACCCGGGATCGCCGTGGGCCATCGGGAGTTCCGACGGTGGCCACGACGCAGTGCACCCCGATCTGGGTACCTGGTCGGACTTCGACGATTTCGTCGCCCGAACCCGCGAACTGGATATGGAAGTAGCACTCGATCTCGCCTTGCAGGCCTCGCCCGACCACCCGTGGGTGAGCGAGCATCCCGATTGGTTCGGCAAGCGCCACGACGGTTCGATCGCCTACGCCGAGAATCCGCCGAAGAAGTACCAGGACATCTACCCGCTGTACTTCGAAACCGACCCCGAAGGTTTGTACGCGGAGATCGAGCGCATCGTGCGATTGTGGATGCAACACGGTGTGCGCATCTTCCGAGTCGACAATCCGCACACGAAGCCACTGTGGCTATGGGATCGGCTGATCGCATCGATCAACGCGACCGATCCCGACGTCCTCTTCCTCGCCGAAGCCTTCACCAAGCCACCGATGATGAAGGCCCTGGCCGAGGTCGGCTTCCAGCAGAGCTACACGTACTTCACCTGGCGCAACTCCAAGCATGAGATCAGCGAGTACCTGAGCGAACTCGCCGGTCCCGCCTCGGCCTACATGCGCCCGAACCTGTTCACCAATACGCCCGACATCCTGCACGAGTACCTGCAACACGGCGGACCCGCCGCCTTCTCCATTCGTGCCACGCTCGCCGCGACCTTGTCGCCCACCTACGGCATCTACAGCGGCTTCGAGTTGTTCGAGCACGTGGCCGTTCGACCCGGTAGCGAGGAGTACCTGGATTCGGAGAAGTACCAGTACCGGCCGCGGAATTGGGAGCAAGCGCAGCGGCAGGGGCGCAGTCTGGCTCCGTACTTGACGTTGCTCAACGGGATCCGACGAGCGCACCCGGCCCTGCAGGACCTGCGCTCCTTGCGCTTCCATCACAGCGACAACGACGCCGTCATCGCCTTCAGCAAGCAGGTTGGTGACGACATCGTCTTGGTCACCTGCCTGGTCGATCCGCACCGCGAACAGGAGTCGACCATCTGGTGGGATCTCGCCGCCTTGGGAATGGATCCTGCCGAGCGCTTCATCGCCCGCGATGAGATCACCTCCGGCATGTGGACCTGGGGTGCACAGACCTACGTGCGCTTGCGCCCGTGGGAGAACGTCGCCCATGTCGTCTCGGTGAGCAGGCCATGAAGCCGGTTCCGGTGGATCGAGCCGATCTCGATCGACTCGTCGACGGCGCCCACCACGACCCCCACTCGATCCTGGGCGCCCACCCCTTCGAGGGAAACGTCACCATCAGGGTCCTGCGCCCCGGGGCACGCGCCGTGACGGTGGTCCTCCCGAACACCGACGACGCACCAACGCGCGTACCCATGGATCACGAAGCACGGGGCGTGTGGTTCGCCGTAGTACCGGCGAGCGAGGTTCCGGATTACCGGATCGACGTCCAGTACGACGCCGATCCCATCCCCTCCGATGATCCGTATCGCTTCTGGCCACTCCTCGGTGAACTCGACATGCACCTTCTGGGAGAGGGTCGCCACGAGGAACTGTGGCACCACCTCGGTGCCCACGTGCGCCGATTCGACAGCGTCTTCGGCCCAGTCCACGGGACGTCGTTTAGCGTGTGGGCACCCAACGCGCTAGGCGTGCGAGTGATCGGGGACTTCAACTACTGGGATGGCACGGCCTTCCCGATGCGATCGCTTGGTTCCAGCGGCGTCTGGGAACTGTTCATCCCGAACATCGGAGTCGGTACCCGCTACAAGTTCCAGATCCTGGGCAAGGACGGCAAGTGGCGGGACAAGGCGGACCCGCTTGCCTTCGCCACCCAGTTGCCACCGGACACCGCCTCGGTCGTCTACGAATCCACTTACCAGTGGGGTGATGGGCGCTGGCTCGAGGAGCGTGCCGCGCACGATCCCCACCTAGGACCGATGTCGATCTACGAAGTCCACCTCGGCTCGTGGCGGACCGGACTGGACTATCGCGAACTCGCCGAGCAATTGACCTCGTATGTGAGCGAGGCCGGCTTCACGCATGTGGAGTTCCTGCCGGTCGCCGAGCATCCCTACGGACCTTCGTGGGGCTATCAGGTCTCCGGTTATTTCGCACCGAGCGCCCGCTTCGGATCTCCCGATGATTTCCGCTACCTGGTCGATCGATTGCACCAGGCCGGGATCGGTGTGCTGATCGACTGGGTGCCCGCCCACTTCCCCAAGGACGAATGGGCCTTGGCGCGCTTCGACGGCACCTGCCTGTACGAACACCCCGATCCGTTTCGTGGCGAGCAACCGGACTGGGGCACGTACGTCTTCGACTTCGGTCGCCGCGAGGTGCGCAATTTCCTGGTCAGCAATGCATTGTTCTGGCTCGAGGAGTTCCACATCGACGGCCTTCGGGTCGATGCGGTCGCATCGATGCTCTACCTGGACTACTCCCGATCGGCTGGGCAGTGGACTCCCAACCAGTACGGCGGTCGGGAGAACCTCGATGCCGTGCAATTCCTGCAGGAGATGAACGCCACGGTCTACAAGCGCGTTCCCGGCGTCGTCACCATCGCCGAGGAATCGACGGCGTGGCCGGGAGTGACGACCCCCACCGATTCCGGCGGCCTGGGCTTCGGGTTCAAGTGGAATATGGGATGGATGAACGATTCGCTGGCCTATATGCAGCGCGATCCGATCCATCGACGCTTCCACCACAACGACATGACCTTCTCGTTGATGTACGCGTTCTCCGAGCGCTTCATCCTGCCGCTCTCGCACGATGAGGTAGTCCACGGGAAGTCCTCGTTGATCGGCAAGATGCCCGGCGATCGATGGCAGGCACTGGCCAACCTGCGCGCCTACCTGGCCTTCATGTGGGCGCACCCGGGCAAGAAGCTGTTGTTCATGGGCGGGGAGTTCGCCCAATCCGATGAATGGTCCAGCGAACGCGGCCTCGATTGGTGGCTACTGCAATTCGCCGAGCACGAGGGAGTCTTGCGAACGGTCACCGACTTGAACCGGGCCTACCGCGAACACCCCGCGTTGTGGCAACGCGATGGCGACGTCACCGGGTTCGAGTGGATCCGCGCCGACGATGCCGAGAGCAACACCTTCACCTGGCTGCGCAGGGACGACGACGGCAACTGCGTCGTGGCGGTGGTGAACCTCTCCCCGGTACCCCGCTCGGGCGTGCGGATCGGACTGCCGTGGGCCGGGCGCTGGCAGGAGGTGTTGAACACCGATTCCACCCACTACGGCGGATCGGGCATCGGGAACCTCGGCGCAGTCCAGGCGACCGACGAGCCGTGGGACGGGCGCCCGGCGTCCGCCGAGATCACCATCCCCCCGTTGGCCGGGTGCTACTTCGCGTCGCGGCGCCCCTAGAACAGCGCCCTTAGAAAAGCGCGCTCGCCAACGCGGTCCGCGCCGGCACGACCGCCGGATCGTCCCCGGCTAGGGCGAACATCTCCAACAGGCGGGTGCGCACCCGCTCGCGATCGTCACCACCGGTCACCTTGACGGTCGCGATCAGGCGATCGAAGCAGGCGGCCCACTGACCGGTCAGGGCTTCGGCGTCGGCAGCCGCGAGCTGGGCCTGCACGTCGCTCGGATCGCTCGCCTGGGCCAGCGCACTCGCCGGATCCAGCGATTGGCTGCGTTCGTACAGATCGACCATCGCAAGGCCCACTGCAGCATCGGGATCGGCAGGGCTTTCATCCAAGATCCGCTGGTAGGCCGCGCGCGCGGCACTCCAGTCGCCGGCATCGATCGCCGCGAAGGCCGCATCGAAACGCGGATCCCCGGGCGGCTCGGCCGGGACATCCTCGGCGTTCGTATCCGTGCCGGCCGGCGCACCGGCCACGGAGCCGTCGATCCCCTGGCTCTGGGCGACCTCGAGCACCTTGTCCACGGCCTGTCGGATCTGCTGCTCGGGCAGCGCCCCTTGGAACAGCGGGGCGACCTGGCCGCCGATCACCGCGAAGACCGAGGGGATCGACTGCACCTGGAACGCCGCGGCGATCTGCTGCTCGGCGTCGACGTCCACTTTGGCCAGCACCCATCGACCGCCCGCCTCGGCCGCCAGTCGCTCGAGGATCGGGGACAGTTGCTTGCACGGACCACACCAGGTCGCCCACAGATCCACGATCACCGGAACCGACATCGACCGATCCATCACCTCGGCCTGGAAGGTCGCGGTGGTGACATCGACGATCGACCCGGCGGGTGCTCCCGCTACCGCCGCATCGGCCTTGCGCTGTTGTTCCTTGCTGGCCGCCAACGCTCCGAGGTCGACGGCTCCGGCGAAATTCGGTGTGCTCACGGCCCTATTGTGGCCCATGCCGGGCACGCGACCCTCGCACGCTCACCGGTTCGGCTGAAGGGAGCCCCATGCACGTCTCCGCGCGCGTGGACTACGGGACCCGGGCACTGCTGGAGCTGGCCGCGGCGCACGAAGTCGATCCCCAGGCCTTGACCAAGGGCGATGAACTGGCCACCGCCCAGGACATACCCGTGAAGTTCCTCGAGGGGATCTTGCGGCAACTACGCCAGGCCGGGATCGTGCTCAGTCAACGCGGCGCAGTGGGTGGCTACCGACTGGATCGGGACCCCTCGCAGATCTCCATCGCCGACATCGTGCGCGCCCTCGATGGTCCGCTGGCCGCGGTGCGCGAGTTGCGCCCCGAGGACGTCCATTACGACGGCGCGGCAACGCACCTGACCGATGTGTGGGTGGCGCTTCGGGCCGCGATGCGCGACGTCCTCGAGCACACCACCTTGGCCGATGTCCATACCGGTCGATTCCCGTCGATAGTGCGCGGCTACCTCGACGACCCCGAGGCCTGGCACCGGCGCTGACTAACCGGCGTTCGCAACTAACCGGTGCCGCCGTCCACCACGCGCTCCCACAACCGCTCCGCGGCCCGATGCACGTCCACGCGACCGGTGGCGACTTCCTGCGCGAGGTGTTCGACTTGCTCGGACAGCGGCTCGGTTTCCAGCCTCGATCGCAGCAAGCCGGTCAACGTCGAGGTGATCTCCTCGACGGCGCGCAGCAGCCTGCGTCGGGTCAATTCGCCGTGCTCGCTCGCCCACCGTGCGTGCGCGTCGATCGCCTCGGCCACGTCGACCACACCCTCACCGGTGCTCGCCACCGACGTCACGACAGGTGGCGTCCATTCGCGGTCGTCGCCGGTTGCGGCGTCCTTGTCCGATAGCGCGATCATCGCCCGTAACTCACGCGCAGTACTCGACGCACCTTCCCGGTCGGCCTTGTTGACCACGAAGACATCGCCGATCTCCAAGATGCCGGCCTTGGCCGCCTGGATGCCATCGCCCATTCCCGGCGCGAGTAGGACGACGGTGGTGTCGGCGGCAGCGGCGATCTCCACTTCGGACTGCCCCACCCCGACGGTCTCGATGAGCGCCACGTCGAAACCCGCGGCGTCGAAGACGCGCAGCACCTGTCCGGCTGCGGCCGCCAAGCCACCGAGATGACCACGCGATGCCATGGATCGGATGAAGACATCGGCATCGCCTGAGTGCGATTGCATCCTGATCCGGTCACCGAGCAAAGCCCCGCCGGAGAACGGCGAGGACGGATCGACGGCGAGCACCGCGACCGAACGTTGCGCCTCGCGCAGCGCCGCGATCAGCGCGGCGGTCATGGTCGACTTACCGACCCCGGGCGAACCGGTCAGGCCGATGGTCTGACAGCGGCGTTGGGCTTGCGGGCGCGTGGACAGTTCCGCCATCAATTCGCGGGCCGCAGCACCGCCGTTCTCGACGATGGTGATGGCCCGCGCGACGTCCCGGGTCCGCCGCGCCACGACCCCGTCGACCACGGTCTCGAGCCGGGAGGACCCTTCATCGGGCACCGTCATGCAGCGGGGACCTCGATCAACAGCGCATCGCCTTGGCCACCGCCCCCGCACAGGGCCGCTGCTCCGATACCGCCACCTCGGCGCCGCAACTCGTAGATCAGATGCAGCACCAGCCGCGCCCCGGACATCCCGATCGGGTGTCCGAGTGCGATCGCCCCGCCGTTGACGTTGACCTTCGAATCATCCACGCCGAGTCGACGCATCGAGGCCAGCGCGACTGCGGCGAATGCCTCGTTGACCTCGAACAGATCGATATCGGCGACCGATATCCCCTCCTTGGCGCACGCCACCTCGATGGCCGCCGCGGGCTGTTCGTGTAGCGAAGGATCGGGCCCGGCCACCACGCCGTGCGCGCCGATGGAGGCGATGGGAGTTCGGCCCAACGCTGCTGCCTCATCACGCGATACGACGGCCAGCGCCGCTGCGCCGTCGGAGATCTGCGAAGCATTGCCCGCCGTGATGGTGCCGTCCTTCGCGAAGGCCGGACGCAGTCCACCGAGCGAGTCCACGGTCGTGTTCGCGCGGATTCCCTCGTCCTGGGTCACCACGATCGGATCGCCCTTGCGCTGGGGGATCGTCACCGCGGCTATCTCCTCGGCGAACAAGCCGGCTTCCTGCGCGGCTGCCGCGCGGGCGTGCGAAGCGGCCGCGACCTGGTCTTGTTCCTCGCGGGTGAGCGAGTACCGGGAGTTGTAGTTCTCGGTGGCTTCGCCCATCGCGCACTCATCGAAGGCGCACGTCAGGCCGTCGAAGGCCATGGCATCGGTCATCGTCCAGTCCCCGTACTTCACGCCATCGCGCGAGCCGACCAGCAGGTGCGGGGCGCCGGACATCGACTCCATACCGCCGGCGATCACCGCGTCGAACTCCCCGGCACGGATCACCTGATCGGCCAGGGCGATGGCATCGATCCCCGACAGGCACACCTTGTTGATGGTCAGGGCCGGCACGTCCATCCCCAGGCCACCTTTGATCGCAGCCTGGCGGGCCGCGTTCTGACCGGTGCCGGCTTGCAGGACCTGACCCATGATCACGTAGTCCACGTCCGGGGCGGGCACACCCGACCTGACCAGCGCTTCGGCGATGGCCACTCCCCCCAGGTCGGCAGCCGACAGCCCGGCGAACGCACCCTGCAGGCGCCCCATCGGCGTGCGCGCACCACCGAGAACGACTGCTCCGTCTTGCAAGGACATGGGCTCTCCTTCCCCGGGAACCGCGCATGCGGCGCGGACGTTGGTGACACCATAGTTGCCATGCAGCCGTGGGTTACCCGCATCGACCACGTCGGGATCGCCGTCGCCGACCTCGACTCCGCCATCGACTTCTACTCCCGGGCATTCGGATTCTCGGTGGCCCACGAGGAGGTCAACGAGGAACAGGGAGTCCGCGAGGCGATGCTCGAGGTCGGTGAATCCGGCTCGTGGATCCAACTGCTCGCACCCCTGCGGGCGGACTCACCTATCGGCAAGTTCCTAGACCGCAGCGGCCCGGGCATCCAGCAGATGGCCTACACGGTCACCGATATCGAGGCCGCCAGCGAGCACCTGCGGGCAGCCGGGGTCCGGCTGTTGTACGACGATCCCAAGCAGGGCACGGCCGGCTCACGCATCAACTTCACCCACCCCAAGGACACCGGCGGGGTGCTCATCGAACTGGTGCAACACGCCGAGTAGCGCGCTGACCTAGGGCGCGGTTACCGCCAGATCACCGGCCCGTACCCCACAATCAACGCGTGCTTCCCTGGGATCTACTCCCCGACGGACTCCCGATCGGACTGCCCGCCGGACTCGCCGACGGCCTGCCATCGCTTTCGCAACTGCCGGGTGCCGCGTGGGTCGTCGTCGGCGCCGTGGTCGCCGCCGTGGCCCTGTTCGCCGCGAAGCGCGTTCGCCGCCTGGTGCTGCTGGGCACGGTCGCCTCGGTCGGCCTGCTCGTTGCCTGGAATGCCGGATTCCTCCCCTCGCTTTCCTGACTTCGGTTGAATGGCCCCATGACCGACAAGCTCGAGAACATCGTCACCGCCATCGAAGCCCGCGACCCCGGCCTCGGGGAACTGCCGCTGCCGCAGGAGTACCTGGCCGCCACCTTGCATCGCGACGAGGAGCAGATGTTCGCCGGGCGGGAATCGCGCGACAAGGATCCGCGCGAGTCGATCCACATCGAGCCGGTGCCGGTTCCCGAGCTCGCACCCGGCGAGGCGCTGATCGCCGTGATGGCCTCGAGCATGAACTACAACACCGTGTGGTCGTCGTTGTTCGAACCGGTGTCGGCATTCGGGCATCTAGATCGCTACGCCAAGGCCAACGACGACGCCAAGCGGCACGCGCTGGACTACCACGTGATCGGTTCGGACGCCTCGGGCGTGGTCTTGCGGACCGGTCCGGGTGTGCACGCCTGGCAACCCGGGGATCGCGTCGTGGCGCACTGCCTGTCGGTGGAGTTGGAATCACCGCTCGGCCACAACGACACCATGCTCGACCCCCAGCAACGGATCTGGGGATACGAGACGAACTTCGGTGGCCTGGCCCAACTCGCCGTCGTGAAGGCCAACCAGCTCATGCCCAAGTCCGAGCACTTGACCTGGGAGGAGGCCGCCGCTCCGGGATTGGTGAACTCCACGGCCTACCGGCAGTTGGTCTCCAAGAACGGTGGCGCGATGAAGCAAGGCGATGTCGTGCTCATCTGGGGTGCCTCCGGTGGCCTGGGTTCCTACGCCACGCAGCTGGCGCTCAACGGTGGCGCCATCCCGGTCTGCGTCGTGTCCAGTCCGCAGAAGGCCGAGATCGTCCGATCGTTGGGGGCCGAGCTGATCATCGACCGTTCGGCGGAGGACTACCGCTTCTGGAAGGACGAGCACACCCAGGACCCGAAGGAATGGCAGCGCCTCGGCAAGAAGATCCGCGAACTCACCGGCGGCGACGACGTCGACATCGTCTTCGAGCATCCCGGACGCGAGACCTTCGGCGCCAGCGTCTACGTCGCCAAGAAGGGCGGCACCATCGTCACCTGCGCCTCCACCTCGGGCTTCCTGCACGAGTACGACAACCGCTATCTGTGGAACAACCTCAAGCGCATCGTCGGCACGCACTTCGCCAACTACCGGGAGGCCTACGAGGCCAACCGGCTGGTGGCCAAGGGGATGATCCAACCGACGCTGTCCAAGGTGCTGCCGTTGTCCGAGGCCGGGCAAGCGGCCTGGGAAGTGCACCGGAACATGCACCAGGGGAAGGTCGGCGTGCTGTGCCTGGCCCCGGCGGAGGGAATGGGCGTCACCGACCTCGCGATGCGCGAGAAGGTGGGCGAACGTCTTAACCTTTTCCGCCAGTCCAGATAACCCCCCGTACACCTTCGCTCGCCTAGCATGACTAGGTGACCTCCCCAGCCGCCGCCTCCGTCGACGAACGGATGCCCTGGCGGCTGGATAAGGGTCGGGCCGCCGGGGAGATGGGCTACCTCCCGGGCCTGGACGGGCTGCGCGCCATCGCCATCATCGGGGTGCTGCTCTACCACGCGGGCCTGGACTGGGTCCCCGGTGGATTCCTCGGGGTGGACGTCTTCTTCGTCCTCAGCGGCTTCCTGATCACCTCGCTGATCCTGGAGGAGTACGACCGTTCCGGTCGCGTGGACTTCCGGCGCTTCTACCTCGGCCGGGCCCGCCGCTTGCTACCGGCCGTGCTGCTGCTGTTGGTCGTGGTGGGTGCGGCCGTGCTGCTGTTCTACCGCGATGCGCTCAGCGCCTTCCGCGAGGACGCACTCGCGACGATTCTGTACCTGAACAACTGGTGGTACATCGCCCTCGATCAGTCCTACTTCGAATCGATGGGCCGACCCCCGCTGCTCAAGCACCTGTGGTCCCTTGCGGTCGAAGAGCAGTTCTACTTGATCTGGCCCGCCGTCGCGCTCTTCCTAGTCCGTCGCGGCGGCCGTCCGCTCGTGCGCCGGGTTGCCATCGTCGTCGCCGTCGCCTCCACCGTGTGGATGGCGTTCCTGGCCATCCGCGGCGGCTACCCGGTCGATGCCGATCCGTCCCGCGCCTACTTCGGTACCGACTCGCACAGCATGGGACTGCTCATCGGTGCCGCGCTGGCCACCGTCTGGCGTCCGGGTCGATTGAACGCATCGCTACCGAGCTCGCCGCGGGCGATCGTCACCGGCATCGGTGTCGCGATGCTGGCCGTCGTCCTCGGCTTCTACTTCTTCGTCGGTGAGTTCACTCCGTGGCTGTACCGCGGCGGTTTCCTCGCCCTCGCCGTCTTCACCGCCGTGCTGATCGCCGCCGTCACGCACCCGTCGTCGCCACTGGGACCGCTGCTCGGCGTGGGCGTCCTGCGCTACCTCGGGCGTCGCTCCTACGGGATCTACCTGTGGCACTGGCCGATCTTCATGGTGACCAGGCCGGGAATCGACGTTCCCTGGAGCGAGCCGGTGGCCTTCGTGGCGCGCATGACGATCACCCTGGCGATCGCGGAGGCGAGCTACCGCCTGGTGGAGATGCCGATCCGCCGCGGCGTGCTCGGGCGGACCTGGAAGGGACTTCGCTCGGGTGCGATCACCGGGCTGCGGGCGATCGTCGCGGTGGCCACGGCGATCATCGCCACCGTCGCGACGACAGCGGTGGCACTCGCGCTGGTGCTCACCCCCGGCGAAGGCCGAGATGCCATCGCCCCCGATGTAGCCGAGGCGATGGGTATCGCCGACGGCGGCCCGCTGGAAGTGGCGATCGACGACGAGCCGCCCGACCGGGGAACGATCGAGGCCCAGGCCACCGATAGCGAGGCCGGCGATCCGGTGGGCTCGCCAGGCGAAGAAACGGGTGGGCCCGCGATCGAGGAAGCACCCGAGCCGGCGACCGCCGAAGCACCCGAGCCGACGATCGAGGAGATCCGCGCGGAGAACGGAAGCGTCAGCGTGCTGGGCGACTCGGTGGTCCTCGGTGCCCGCGATGCCATTACCGACGCCATCCCCGGGGCCAAGGTCGATGCGAAGGTCTCGCGGATGCCCGGGGCGTTCACCGGGCGGGTGAAGAAGCTCAACCGGCGCGACAAGCTCGCCAACATCGTGGTCCTGCACACGGCGACCAACGGCGTGCTCACCGAGGAGATCCTGCGCAACACCCTCGACCCGCTCACCGACTACGAGCAGGTGGTGCTCGTCAACGCCTCGGTGCCGCGGTCATGGGAGCAGCCGAACAACGCCATCATCGACGACGTCGCCCCGGACTACCCGAACGTGGTGATCGCCGACTGGAACTCCCGCGCCGACGGCGAGGGCGGGTTCTTCGTCTCCGACGGCGTGCACTTGACCGGCGAGGGTGCCCGGGCATTCGCCGACTTGATCAAGCAAACGGCCAACCTCTAACCCCTCCCCGTTGCGGCGTCGGTCGTCGGGCTCGAAATCGAAATTTCTCCCCGACAACCGACGCCGCAACGGGGAGGGGAGGGGCGGTGGTGGACGGCGGATGTCGGATGCCCGATCGTGACGCATACTGGATTCATGCGACGTCGAACGTGGATAGCCAGTGCACTCGCCAGCGGGGCCGTCTTCGCGGTGGCCGCCACGGTGACGATCACCTCCCTAAGCGCCGGACCGGCCGCCGCAGGCCCGACGGTCCGGGTGATCGCCGATCGCACCATCGCCGAGGACCTCGACACCCCGTGGGGCCTGGCCTTCTTGCCCGACGGCTCGGCGCTGGTCTCCGAGCGGGACACCGCCCGGATCCGCCGCATTCCGGCACGCGCCGATGGCCGGCCGGCCCTATCGCTGACCGACGCCCCGGTGGTCGGGAAGGTGAAGGGGGTGCGGCCCGATGGCGAAGGCGGACTCCTGGGCATCGCCGTCCCCGAGACCGAGGACGACACCGACCCGGACTTCCTGTTCGCCTACTTCACCGGCAAACGCGACAACCGCGTGGTGCGCATCGCCTGGGACGGCCAGCGCCTCGGCAAGCAGACCCCGATCCTGACCGGGATCCCGAAGGCGAGCTACCACAACGGCGGACGCATCCTGGTCGGTCCGGACTCCACGCTCTACGTAGCGACCGGGGATGCCGGGGATCCGGAACTAAGCCAAGACCCCGACAGCCTCGCCGGCAAGGTGCTGCGCGTCGACTATCGCGGTAACCCCGCGCCGGGCAATCCCTTCGACGACTCCCCGGTGTTCACCCTCGGACACCGCAACGTGCAGGGCCTGGCCTTCGACGAGGACGGGCGCTTATGGGCCACCGAGTTCGGTACGCGGATCGCCGACGAACTCAATCTGCTGCGCGCTGGACGAAACTACGGCTGGCCCGTGGTCGAGGGACGTAGCGACAACCCCGATTTCACCAACCCCAAGGTGGTGTGGACCCCCACCTCGAAGGCCTCGCCCAGCGGGCTGGCCATCTCCGACGGCGCTGCGTACGTGGCGAGCTTGCGCGGTGAGGTGCTCTGGCGCGTGCCGCTCAAGGGCACCCGGGCCGGTAAGCCGGTCGCCGTCGATGTCGAGAAGGGCAACAGGCTGCGCACGATCGAGGTCACTTCCGATGGGCGCTTGTGGCTGGCCACCAGCAACACCGACGGCCGCGGCGACCCGCGCCCTGATGATGATCGGATCGTCAGCTTCCGCCTAGTCGATTAGTTACACGGCTCGCCGCTGCGACCCTTAGCCATCGAGGGTGCTGCGGCGAACCGCCTGCGCGAAGGCGAGGAGTTCGGAGCCGACGTCCGCTGGGTTCTCGATCGCCGATAGGTGTCCAGCCCCGGCGATGACGGTGAACCGGGCATCGCGCAGCGCGTCGAGCATCAGTTGCTGCTCGCTGCGATCGGACATCGAATCCTGCTCACCCCACAGCACCAACGCGGGAACCTCGCACTCGGCGAGCGTGGCCAGCGAATCGGGCCGCGCCGCCATCGCCCTTTGGTACCAGGCGATCGTCTGTGGGGCTGCCGCATCCATCCACCCCGCCACGCGAGCGACCACCTCGGGGCGTTGCGTATGGGTGGTTTCCCCGACGATCACCGGCAGCACTCGTTCGCGTAGCAGTGCGGCGGTGACCGTCGGATCGGACTCGATCGCTGCGGCCATCTCCAGCCGCCCCTGCCTAGCCGCCGGTGCATCGGCAGTGGCCTTGGTATCGCACAGGGCGATCCCGGCGAGCATCTGCGGATCCTTTCGCAGCCACTCCATCACCAGGTAACCGCCGACGGACAAGCCACCGACGATCAACCGGTCGATGCCGAGTTCGAGCAGGTCCGCGACGATCAGCTCCACTACCGCGCCCAACGATGGCCCTGCTTCCGGCAGGCTCTCGGGCCGTGCGTCTGGCAGTGTCTGAGGCAGTGCGCTGTCACCGAAACCGGGCAGATCGGGAACCAGCACGCGCCAGCCCGCCTCGACCAGCACGGGTACCTGGGCATCCCACATCCGGTGATCGCAGGGGAAGGCGTGCAACAACACCACCGCCGGACCCGTGCCCGCATCGAGCCAACGGAGCCTGGTCATAGATCGCTCCATCGCTCCATCGGGCCGGACCAGGTGGCCGGCAGCGGCGGACTCCCGGGCAGCACCTGCGCGACGATCCGATTCAGCAGATCGGCCACGAATCGCTCGCCCACCCACAGGTGCTTGGCTTCGGGTACGGGCACGACCTTGATGCGTGGTGCCACCGCGAAGGCCTCGATGGCTTCGTCGGGTGGCAGGAAATCGTCGTACTCGGGCACGAACGCCACGACTTCACGCGGTGAGTCCTGCCAGGCGCGAAGTTCCTCCGCTGTGGTGAAACGCAACGGCGGACTCAGCAGCAGGGCGCCGCGAACGGGTTCGATGTCGCCGTGCTTGAGTACGACGTCGGTACCGAACGACCAACCCAGCAACCAGATGTTCGCGAGTTCCTGGCCGACCGCGTAGTGGATGGCGGCGCGCAGGTCCCGTCCTTCGCCCCGCGCTTCGTCGAAGGCACCCTCGCTGCTTCCGGCGTCGCTGGAAGTTCCCCTGGTGTTGAAGCGCAACACCGCGATATCGGCCAGGGCCGGTAGCCGCCACGCCATCTTGCGCAGCACGTGGGAATCCATCATCCCGCCGTGGGTGGGTAGCGGGTGCACGCAGATGATCGTGGCTTTCGGGGTCGCTTCCTGCGGCAACGCCAACTCCCCCACTAGCCGCAAGCCGTCGGAGGTCTGCAGGCGTAGCGGGAGACGACGTGCGGGCAACACCGAGTTCGCGGTGATCTCCGATTCGGTGTTCATCGCGCGGGCTTCCGACGTCCGCGCGCCTGCCAGCACGGCGTATGCCAGTGCCGACGATCATCCGCCCCGCTGGGGTCATCGGCGCTCCAGGCGACGATATGCGGAGTGGCCGGTCGGATCTCGTGATCGCACCCCGGACAGCGGTAGGTCTTGGTCGAGGACGATCCGGTCAGCGATCGCACATACCAATCGCCGTCGGCATGCGATTCCACGCGCGGCGCGGGCGGCCCCGGCGCGCGTAGCGGCCCGGAGTCGTCCTTGCGTCGGTTCTTGCGTCCCATCGGCTTAAGCGTAGGAGCGGAACCCCCGCCCGGCCTTCCGGCCGGTGTAACCGGCGGTGACCAGATGCTCGAGCCAGGGAGCCGGCGCGAAACCGGGTTCCCGGAACTCCCGATACAGCGTCTGCTGGATGGCCAAGGAAACATCGAGGCCGACGACGTCGAGGAGTTCGAACGGACCCATCGGGTAACCGCAGCCGAGTTTCATCGCGGTATCGATGTCCTGCGTTCCGGCGTAGTTCCCCTCGGCCATCTTGATGGCGTCGTTCAGGTACGGGAACAACAGGGCATTGACGATGAAACCGGCCCGGTCACCGCAACGGACACCCACCTTCTTGATCCGTTCGACCAGCGCTTCGGCGGTCGCGATGACATCCGGTGCGGTGGCGACGGTGTCGACGATCTCGACCAACTTCATCACCGGTGCCGGGTTGAAGAAGTGCAACCCGACCACGTCCGCCGGCCGCGAGGTCACCGCCGCGAGGTCCACCACCGGGAGCGAGGAGGTTGTCGTGGCGAGGACCGCACCGGGCTTGCAGATCTCGTCGAGGTTCTCGAACAGCGCGGTCTTGACATCGAGTTCCTCGATGACGGCTTCGAGGACGACGTCTACCTCGCCCAACTCCTCCAAGTGCGTGGTGCCTTGGATTAGCGCGCGTGCATCGTCGGCGGCGCTTTGCTCCAACTTCCCGCGCTGCACGGCCTTCTCCAGGCTCCGGTCGATGGCACCGATCACCTTGGTGACCTTGTCCGCGGATCGGGCGACGAAGGTGACGGGTATGCCCGCCTTCGCGAAGACCTCGATGATCCCCGTTGCCATGGTGCCCGAACCCACGACGCCCACCGACTCCACCGGACGCGGCACCGCTTCGGGCTGGGTGCCGTCCTCGCTTCGCGCGTCCGGCACGACTTCCGGTGAGTCCGGTTCGGCGTAGGTGTAGAAGCCGCGGCCGCTCTTTCGACCCTTCAAGCCCGCGGTGATCATGTGCTTGAGGATGGGGCTGGGAGCGTGCAGCCGGTCGCGGCCTTCCCGGTACATCGTGTCCAGGATCTGGTACGCGGTGTCGAGACCGATCAGGTCGAGCAGCGCCAGCGGTCCCATCGGCAGGCCGCAGCCCAAGCGCATCGCCGTATCGATGTCCTCGCGGGTCGCGTACTTCTGCTCGTACATCGAAGCAGCGTGGTTGAGGTAGCCGAACAGCAAGCTGTTGGCGATGAAGCCGGCCTTGTCGTCGCAGATGACCGCTTCCTTGCCCAACGACTGCGCGAAGGCTTGTACCTGCTCGACGACCTCTTCGTCGGTGACGACCGTCCGGACGAGTTCCACGAAATCCTGCACCGGCGCCGGATTGAAGAAGTGCAAGCCGACGAGGCGCGCGGGGTTGCTGACCGCGGTCGAGATCTCGGTTACCGACAACGACGACGTATTCGTGCACCAGATCACATGGTCCGGAACCAGTCCATCGAGTTGTGCGAATACGTCCCGCTTCAACTGCAGATCCTCGGTGACGGACTCGATGACCAGATCGGCGGTCACGCACTCTTGGATGTTGGTCGAGTAGGTGATCTGGTCGAGGGCGGCACCTCGCTCATCGGCCGTCATCTTCCCGCCGGTGACCGCTCGCTCCGTCGAGGCCTCGATCCTCAAGCGCGCCTGGTCGAGGGTGTCGTCGTCGACGTCGATCCCCCGCACTGAGTAGTTGTGCCTAGCGAGCACCTCGGCGATTCCCGTGCCCATGGTTCCCATGCCGATGACGGCTACGGTCTTGATGTCCATCCCCATCGGTGCAGTGTGCCAAACCTCAGAACAGCCGTTGGCTGGAATCCGAAGTTCCCTTCAACTCCTCGTAATCGACGACCAGGCACCGGATCCCCCGATCCTGGGCCAACGTCTTGGCCTGGGGCTTGATCTCCTGCGCGGCGAAGACGCCCGATACCGGTGCCAGGAGTGGGTCCCGGTTGAGCAATTCCAGGTAGCGGCTGAGTTGCTCGACCCCGTCGATCTCCCCACGCCGCTTGATCTCCACCGCCACCGTCGAACCATCGGCGTCCCGGCACAGCAGATCCACCGGCCCGATGGCGGTGGGGTACTCACGGCGCACCAGCGTCCAACCCGGACCGAAGGACTCCACGTGCTCGGCCAGCAACTTCTGCAGGTGCGACTCCACGCCGTCCTTGACCAGCCCCGGATCGGTGCCCAGTTCGTGCTCGGAATCGTGCAGGACCTCGTGCACGGTGATGGTCAAGCGCTCTGCCGCCTTGTTCTCCACCACCCAGACGGAAGGCTCGCCGTCGCCCGCACCCTCGTGCTCGGTCAGCCAGCACGGCGGCGACATCCAGTTCAACGGCTTGTAGGAGCCACCGTCGGCGTGCACGAGAACCGAACCATCGGCCTTGACCATGATGAGCCGGACGGCTTCGGGAAGGTGGGCCGTCAATCGCCCCTGGTAGTCGACCGTGCAGCGGGCCACGAGCAAACGCACCGCGCCACCCTACGCGGCGAGCAGATCCACTACCCGATCCAAGATGATGGCGACGTCGTAGTCCTTGGGCGTGAACACCGCGGCCACCCCTTGTTCACGCAGCCACGCCTCGTCCTCGGCCGGGATGATGCCACCGACCACGATCGGGATATCCGACGCACCCGCTGCCCGCAACCCCTCGAGTACCGCGGGCACCAGCGAGCGATGCGAACCCGACAGGATGGAAAGGCCGATGACGTCGACGTCCTCGGCGATCGCGGCATCGACGATCTGCTCCGGGCTCAACCGGATGCCCTGGTAGATCACCTCGAAGCCCGCATCCCGCGCACGCACGGCGATCTGCTCGGCGCCGTTGGAGTGCCCATCCAACCCGGGCTTACCGACCAGGAACCGAAACGGCCGACCGCGCCGGGTCGACAGGTCGCGAACTCGCGATGCGACCTCGGCGATCCCGGAACCGGACTCCCCCCGCGGAAGGATCGCCGGGGTCGCGTCGATGCCCGTGGGGGCCCGGTACTCGCCGAACGCCCCGCGCAGGGCTTCGGCCCACTCTCCGGTGGTCACTCCGGCGCGCGCACACGCCAGGGTCGGCATCATCAGATCGGCATCCTGCGCCGCAGCAGTCGTCAACTCCGCTAGCGCAGCCGCAACCGCGTCGTCGGAACGTTCGGCCCGCCAGCGCACCAGGCTCTCCACGGCTTCGGCTTCGACTGCCGGGTCGACCACGTACACCGCGTTCTCGCCCTCGATCTGCAGCGGACTCGGCTCACTGAGTTCGAAGGCGTTCAGGCCTACGACGACGTCGTCGCCGGATTCGATTCGCGCCCGCCGTTCGGTGAGCGAGGCCACGAGTTGCTGCTTCATGTATCCGGACTCCACCGCAGCCACCGCTCCACCCATCTCCAAGACGGTGTCGAGTTCGGCGGTGGCGGCTTGCACGATCTCGTCGACCTTGGCCTGCACCACCGGGGAGCCGGCGAACAGATCGTCGTACTCCAGCAGATCGGTCTCGTAGGCGAGAACCTGCTGCATACGCAAGGACCATTGCTGATCCCAGGGCCGCGGTAGGCCCAATGCCTCATTCCACGCCGGCAATTGCACCGCACGCGCGCGCGCATCCTTGGACAAGGTGACGGCGAGCATCTCGAGCATGATGCGGTAGACGTTGTTCTCCGGCTGCGCTTCGGACAGCCCCAAGGAGTTCACCTGCACTCCGTAGCGGAAGCGTCGTTGCTTGGGGTCTTGGACCCCGTAGCGCTCCCGGGTGATGGTGTCCCACATCTCGACGAAGGCGCGCATCTTGCACATCTCCTCGACGAAGCGCACACCCGCGTTGACGAAGAAGGACATCCGCGCAACCACCGCACCGAATTCCGCATCAGGCACCACGCCGCGGGCACGAACCCGATCGAGCACCTCGATCGCGGTAGCCATCGCATAGGCGATCTCCTGCGTGGGAGTGGCTCCGGCCTCTTGCAGGTGGTAGCTGCAGATGTTGATCGGATTCCACTTGGGAATCTCGCGCACCGTGTACACGATGGTGTCGGTGATCAACCGCAAGCTCGGCTCGGGCGGGAAGGCGTAGGTACCTCGGGACAGGTACTCCTTGATGATGTCGTTCTGCGTGGTCCCTTGGAGCCCAGCGGGTTCGGCTCCCTGCTCCTCGGCGGCAACGACGTACAGCGCCAGCAACCACATCGCCGTGGCGTTGATCGTCATCGAGGTGTTCATCTGGGCCAGTGGGATCTGATCGAACAGCCGGCGCATGTCCCCGAGGTGGGCGATCGGCACCCCTACCTTGCCCACTTCCCCCGCGGCCATCGCCGAGTCCGGGTCGTAGCCGGTCTGGGTGGGCAGGTCGAAGGCGACCGAGAGGCCGGTTTGACCCTTGGCCAGGTTCCGTCGGAACAACTCGTTGGTGGCCGAGGCCGAGGAGTGGCCGGCGTAGGTCCGCATCAACCAGGGGCGATCGCGGTCCTGTCGGGCATCACTCACGCCACCAGGGTACGAGGCGCAGGGCGTTGAGGTGGCGGATTGGCAGCGAGCAGTCCACCATGGGCCCGTGGCCAACTCCTTCTCCTACCTCTTCGGGCCCGTGATCGCCATGGTGGCGATCGGAGTGCTCATCGTCATCTTGCGGTGGGCCTTCAGCGCGAAGAAGACCTCCGTGGTCGCCGCCGCCTCCAAGCCCGGCGCGGAGGATCAGTACGGGATGCTCACGCCGATCGCCTCACCGGCCACCTACATCGACGGTGAGATGCTGCGGCGCCGCTTGGAGGATGCCGGCATCCGCGCGAACCTGGCCACCACCTTGGACGGGCCCCGGGTGATGGTGTGGCCGAAGGACGAACAGCGGGCGCGCGAGGTCCTCACGCATTGATGCGCTCGACCTGGGCGCCGAGTTCGCTCAGTTGTTCGGCGAAGCCGGCGTACCCGCGGTCGATGTGGCTCACCCCGTAGATCTCCGTGCGACCCTCGGCCACCAGCCCGGCCAGCACCAGCCCCGCGCCGGCGCGGATATCGGTGGCCTCCACCGGTGCGCCGGACAACCCGGCCTTGCCTCGGATCAGAGCGTGATGGCCGTCGGTGCGGACATCGGCCCCTAGTCGGGCCAGTTCCCGAACGAAACGAAAGCGCGCTTCGAACAGGTTCTCGGTGACCAACGCGGCGCCGTCGGCGATGGAATTCAAGGCGATGAACTGCGGCTGCAGGTCGGTGGGGAACCCCGGGTAGGGCAAGGTGACGATGTCCACGGCCTTGGGGCGGCGTTCCATCACGATCCGAAACGTCGTATCCGTGACGTGGACCTCGGCCCCGGCGGTCTGCAGTTTGTCCAACGCGATGCGTAAGTGCTCGGGGTCCGCGCCTTCGACCGTGATGTCTCCCCCGGTGATCGCCGCGGCCACTGCCCAGGTGCCGGCGACGATCCGATCGGGAACCACCCGATGCTCGACCGGTTGCAGCGATTCCACTCCGTCGACGGTCACCGTCGAGGTGCC
>CAJXNV010000007.1 GCA_913057155.1 uncultured Actinomycetes bacterium
GAGGACCTGATTCCCGATGACGTAGTCATCCAGGTCCTCACCCAATCGCGAGAGGCCTTGATCGAGCGGACGTTCGAATCGATCCGCGGTGCCAAGCAGGCGATCGTCCACCTATACAACTCGACGTCGACTTTGCAGCGTCGCGTGGTCTTCGGCCTGGACAAGGCGGGGATCGTCGACATCGCCGTGCACGGCGCACAGCTGTGTCAGAAGTTCGCAGATGAGATGAAGGACGAGACCGACGTCTACTTCCAGTACTCCCCCGAGTCCTACACCGGGACCGAACTGGAGTTCGCGCTGGAGATCTGCAACGCGGTTACCGATGTGTGGCAGCCGACCCCCGATCGCAAGGTCATCTTGAACCTGCCGGCCACGGTTGAGATGGCCACTCCGAACGTATATGCGGACTCCATCGAGTGGATGCACCGCAATCTGGACCGCCGGGATTCGATCGTGTTGTCGCTGCACCCGCACAACGACCGTGGAACGGCGGTTGCCGCTGCCGAACTCGGCTACATGGCCGGTGCCGATCGGATCGAGGGCTGCCTATTCGGCAACGGTGAGCGCACCGGCAACGTCTGCCTGGTGACCCTCGGCCTGAACGTCTTCAGCCAGGGCATGGATCCGCAGATCGACTTCTCCGACATCGATCACATCCGCCGCACAGTCGAGTACTGCAACCAGATTCCGGTCCACGAGCGCCACCCCTACGGCGGTGACCTCGTCTACACCGCGTTCTCCGGTTCCCACCAAGACGCCATCAACAAAGGCCTCAGTGCGATGGCCACCGATGCGCAGGCCGCAGGCACCGATGTGGATTCCTTCCGTTGGGAGGTCCCCTACCTGCCGATCGATCCGAAGGATGTCGGCCGCACCTACGAAGCCGTGATCCGCGTCAACTCCCAATCGGGCAAGGGCGGTGTTGCCTACGTGATGCGCACCGAGCACAACCTCGATCTCCCGCGCCGGCTGCAAATCGAGTTCTCCCAGGTTGTGCAGCACATCACCGACTCCGAAGGTGGCGAGGTATCACCGGAGGAGATGTGGTCGTGCTTCTATGACGAGTACCTGCCCAACCCGGATGCTCCCTGGGGACGATTCGCCCTCACATCCGTCCAACAGGACTCCGCGGTCGACGGAGAAACGACCGTGGCGGTCACCATGACAGACCACGGAAGTGACATCTCACTCACAGGTTCGGGCAACGGGCCGGTCGCCGCCTTCTGCCAGGCCCTGGCCAGCCACGGAATCGATGTGCGAGTCCTGGACTACGCCGAGCACGCCATGAGCGCTGGCGGGGATGCCCGTGCGGCCGCGTATCTCGAATGCGCGGTACACGACAAGGTGCTCTGGGGCGTGGGAATCGATCCCTCCATCACGACCGCCTCCTTGAAGGGCATCATCAGTGCCGTGAATCGGGCCCAACGGGAGGGTTGATGCACATTCTCGGCACCCATGCGCATCCTGCGGCGGCGACCGCGGTGGCGGTGCCGAGTCCTTCCGAGCCGGGAGGCAGCCGGAGCAGCAAGGCCGCTGCTTTGGTCGTCATTGCCATCGCCGGCTTCTTCGTGGCCACGGACATCACGATCACCAACGTCGCGCTGCCGAGCATCGGCACCGAACTAGGCGCTTCCACCTCCGCCCTGCAGTGGGTCATGGACGCCTACAACATCGCACTCGCCGGACTGCTCCTCCTCGGCGGTGCACTCGGTGAACGCTTCGGTCGGAAGTTGGTGTTCCTCAGCGGGCTCAGCGCTTTCGGCATCGGCTCGCTCCTGGCCGGGCTCTCCCCCAACATCGGCACGCTCATCGGAGCCCGTGTGGTGATGGGGATCGGTGCGGCGATGCTGCTGACGCCTGCCCTGTCCCTGATCTCCGGGCTATTCGCGCCCGCCGAACGGGCCAAGGCGATCGGTGCTTGGGCGACCGCCGGCGCCGCGGGACTGGCCGCCGGACCGATCCTGGGCGGCACCTTGATCCAGTTCCTGGACTGGCACTGGATCTTCCTGGTGAACGTTCCGTTCATGGCCGTCGTAGTTCTCATCGGCATTCGCACGATCCCCGACGTACGCGGCAACGCTCAGGAGAAACTCGACATCCCCGGGGCCGTGTTGTCCGTCATCGGATTCACGATGCTCCTCGGGGCGATCATCGAAGCGCCGCGTTACGGCTGGACGAACCCAATCGTCCTCGCTGTCGGAGCCGTCGGCTTGTTGGTTCTCGCGCTCTTCGCTCTGTGGGAGATGCACACCCCCAGCCCGATGTTCCACTTCGACGTGCTGCGCTATCCAGCAGTGGCAGGTGCCGCGCTTGCGCTCTTCGTCACCTACGTCTCCTTCACCGGAACGCTGTTCTTGGTTCCGCAGCACCTCGATGCGATCGAACGCTTGGACGCCCTCTCGGTCGGGCTGGCGCTCATCCCCTTCGCCTTGGTCTTCTGGCTGACCTCGCGACTGAGCCCGAAACTCGCAAAGCGCTGGGGTACCGCACGGGCACTGGATGTCGGCTTGCTGTTCATGTTGGCGGGCTTCCTCATCCTGGCGATCACCAGCACCCAACGATCCGTCGGCCTGGTCATCCTGGCTACCTGCGTGAGCGGTGTCGGCTGGGGCTTCAGCGTGCCCTTGGGGTCGGTCGTCATCTTGAATGCGCTGCCCGAGAACCTGACCGGAACCGCTTCGGGCACCAGCATGCTTTCGCGCTTCCTCGGAGCCTCCTTCGGGGTGGCCATCTTGGGCACGGTCCTCTCCTCCACCTTCAGCGGTCGCGAACAGGCAGTGAACGGTGCGGACAGTGGCTCGGTGCAATCCGCGCTCGCGGCAGCGGCGAGCGAACCGGCAAGCCAACGAGAAAGCATCGAATCGGGCATTCGATCGGCGTTCGAACTCGCGGCAGCGGAAACGTATTTCGCCGGCGCGGCGATCGTGTTCATTCTGGGACTGCTGGCCGCAGTGCTCATGTCCCGATGGAACGAACAGTCCCCCTGATCACTCCTCCGGTGCGACGATCGGGTTCTTGCCACGCGACAGTTGCGCCCAGGTGACCGCGCCCACGACCACCACTGCGGCGAGGATCGTCACCCAGGTAACCGCCTCCCCCAACAACAGAGCCGACCACAGCAAACTGAGCAGGACCTGAAGTTGCTGCACCTGACCGCCATAGGCGGTTCCGGCCTGCGACAGCCCCCGATACCACGCGAAGAATCCCAGGTACATCGATGAAAGGCCCAAGACGACAAGAGCCGACCATTGGCTTCCGTCGGGTGAACGCACACCGTCCGCGAAGAGCCACAGGTAGGCACTCACCGGGATCGTGATCGGTAGCGCCGCCACCACGACCCACGAGACCACCTGCCAACCGGGCAACGAACGCGTGGCATCCACCCCGAATACGTACCCCAAGCTCGCCGCGATGACCCCGAGGATCAACAGCCCGTCGGCAAGCAACGACCCCGGTCCGACCCCACCCCGGCTCAGCGAGAAGGCGATCACGGCGATCGTTCCGACGGTGGCTGCAACCCAGAAAGTGCGCGTCACCCGTTCATGGGCGATAGCGACGGCGAAGATGGCCGTGGCCAGCGGCAGAAAGGCCGCGATGACCGACGCGTGCGCCGCCGTGGTCGAATTCAATGCGATAGCCATGAAGATCGGCCAGCCGAAGACGGTTCCGAGCATCACGTATGCCAATGGTCGCCACAGGTGCCTCGGTGGCGGTGGTACCCGCCGCACTGCGAGGACTATCGCCGCGACGATCCCCGCGATCACGGCGCGCCCGGTCGCTGTGAATACAGCCGAGAACCCTTCGACGGCGACCTTCGTCAAGGGCACCGTGAACGACCACAGGAAAACGGCGACGAACGCCCACAACAATCCCGAGCGAACTCGGGAATCGATCACGCGGAAAGAGCCACGAAACGCCCTGAGTGGGCGCCGATCTGCTCGGTGATGGTGTCGACGATGTCACCGGGGATCGGTGAGTCGACACTGAGCACGATCAGGGCGTGATCGGTGTCATCCCGGCTGACCTGCATGCCACCGATGTTGATGCCGGCGTCACCGAGCAGGCGCCCGACGATGCCCACGACGCCAGGCTTGTCGTGGTACCGGAAGAAGGCCAAGTACTCGGTCAGCGGTACGTCGACATCGAACCCGTCGACCTCGACGATCTTGCCTTGATGCCGCGGACCGGCAACGGTCCCACCGACGCACACCGTGGTGCCGTCCGTAAGGGTGAGCAACACGCGCAGCAGCGAGCGGTGGTCACCACTGGTCGCGTCGGTGGTCAGGGCAACCTCCACACCGCGTTGTTCCGCCAAAACCGGCGCATTCACGTAGGACACCGGATCGTGCACGAGCATCTGGAATACGCCCTTCAGTGCGGAGAGTTCCAGCACCCGAACGTCGTGCTCGATGATGTCTCCGAGTACCTCGATGTCCACCCGCTCGACCGCAGCAGTGGCCAGGCCGCAGGCAACGGCCCCGATCTGCTCGGCCAGGGGCAAGAGCACCTTGACGTCTTCCTCGATCTGACCGCCTTGCACGTTGACCGCATCAGGTACGAGTTCACCTGCGAGCGCCAGTCGGACGGACTTGGCTACGGCGATGCCGGCCTTCTCCTGGGCTTCGTCCGTGGAGGCTCCCAGGTGCGGGGTGGCAACGACGTTTTCCAGAGTGAACAAAGGCGAATCCGTGCACGGCTCGGAGGCGTAGACATCCAACCCGGCACCGGCAACCCGTCCCTCGGACATCGCCGTGAACAAAGCCTGCTCGTCGATGATGCCACCGCGAGCGGCGTTGACGATGTGGACGGTCGGCTTCACCTTCGACAGTGCGTCCTCACCGATCAAGCCGACGGTCTCGGGAGTCTTGGGAAGGTGGACGGTGATGAAGTCTGATTCGGCGAGTAGTTCATCGAGCGTCACCATCCGCACGCCCAACTGGGCCGCGCGCGCAGGCTGGACATACGGGTCGTAGGCGATCAGGTTGACGCCGAATGCGGCGAGCCGCTGGGCGACCAGGATTCCGATCCGGCCGAGTCCGACGATGCCGACGGTCTTGTCCGCAACCTCGACACCGGTGTACTTGGAGCGCTTCCATTCGCCCCGGTGCAGGGCGGAGTTCGCTGGGACGATGTTGCGCGCGCTGGCCAGCAGCAGCCCGACGGCGAGTTCCGCGGCGCTGACGATGTTGGAGGTGGGCGCGTTGACCACCATCACCCCGGCCTGGGTGGCTGCTTTCACATCGACGTTGTCGAGTCCCACCCCGGCTCGTGCGATCACCTTCAGGTTCTTCGCCGCCCCGATCGCCTCAGCGTCGACCTTCGTGGCCGAGCGCACGAGAATCGCATCGACATCGGAGATGGCCGGCAGCAGTTCCTCACGGTTCGCTCCGTCGCATCGCACGATCTCGAAATCGGGCCCGAGGGCCTCGACGGTTGCAGGGGACAGCTCTTCGGCGATCAACACACGGGTTTTAGGCACCGCGCGATCCTACCGGCGCGCGCATGGTTCGCATTCAGCGGCGATTGCCACGTGACTTGGACCACGCCGTGAAGGACGTCACGGATCCACCGTGCGGGCGGCGTAGCCACGGCCACGGATGGATTTCCGCCGGTGGTCGCTGCGCGGTGATGCGCTGCCAGCCTGGCACCGGTGCGAAGGTCGTGGCTGGCGAGTAGTCCGCCAACACCTCCGCGGGATCCCCACGGAAGAGCCGCAACTCACGTTGCTCGGCGATCTCCGCAAGGGTCTCGGCCAAGAACACCAGTCGCGGGTACGCCAGGCGAAGCCTGCGCAGGAGTGCGTCGTCGAACACGAAAACCACGGGAAGTTCCGGATGGGCCGACAGCGCCGGATCCTGCGAACCCAGGCTCTCGGCGGTCAACCAGACCGAATCGGGTGGATTGGTCCGTTGCACGGCACTCGGTCCCCCGGTCGCCTCGGGGTCCTCATCTCGCCGCATCCGTTGATCGGTCATCGCCCGCTGCTCCGGTGGCAGGTCCTCGGGCCAGTCCTCGATCGGGCAGGACGTGTTCAGCGGGCAGCGCTCGCACAGTTGCGGTGCACGCTTCTTTACTTGCCATCGTGAGAAGCCGTACGGCTTGCCGGTCAAGGCACCGCTCGTCCACTGCCACCCGGCTCGATTAGCCGCGCGGGAGCCATCCAACAGGTGGCGGAAGAACAGATCCTCTCCATCGCGCCATCCCCATCGGTGCCGCACGGCCCAGTGCGATGACAGCCACATCCGCGCCTGATTCGTCAAGTAGCCGGTGTCGACCAACTCGCGCCATGACTCTTGCAGGCAAGCGGCCTGCACATCCCAAGGGTTGTGCTCGGGCCGAGCGGCGTCCTCGTCCACCACGAATCGCAGGGAGCGCCGCGTGGCTGTACCGAGTCGGGCGTACAGATGGCGGGCGTATTCCTGCCACAGCAACTCGTCGCGGAACTTCTCGACGTCATCTCGCGGTCCATCGGCCACATGAGCCCACACCCGGGGAAGCGGCAACAGGCCGTGCCGGATGTAGGCGGATAGACGCGAGGCACCGCGCCGCGATTCCGGTAGCACGTTGTTGCGCCGGCGCGCGTATCCGGAGACATCGAAGGCCTGCAGGGCCGCATCTGCCGCCGTTTGCCCACCGCGAGTCGGTGCAGCCTGTGGGTCGCCCGCCGCGACGTCCCCGAGGTGCGAACTCACCCATCCCACGATGTCGCCACGTTCCGGCGGCACGACGGCCCGCGGGTTGGGCAGCTGCACGGCCATGCTCACGCCTTCCTGATTCGGATGGGGCCTTTGGCCGTGGAGGGGTCGACGACCTTGCCCTTCTGGGTGATCTCGACCACGCCCTCAGTCACCAGACGACGGGCCGCGCGACGTGACGGCTCCATCAACTCCCGCCAGTTCTCACCACCGACGGCCCGCGCGGCTTCACTCGGACAGATCGTTGCGTCGCGGGCACGCTGGTCGAGCAGCGTCTGGATGGCTGCTTCGAGGGCGCGATCGGTGTCGTTGACCTTCGTCTTGCGGCAGGCATCGGAGCAGTAGCGGACATCGTCCCAGTTCTTAGCCCAGGACTTGCGCCACTGCATCTCCCGACCACAGGACACGCATGTCTTCGTATCCCCTGGTCGACCTGGCATGGGTTATCAGCGAGCCGCGGTGCCCTCGACGTAATCGTCGTCGTTCTTGACCCAACTCATCAACTTGCGCAGTTGACGACCGACCGCCTCGATGGGGTGCTTCTCACCTTTCTCCCGCAACGCCTTGAACTCAGGGCCACCGGCGTCCTGGTCGTCCATGAATCGCTGGGCGAAAGTGCCGTTTTGGATATCCGCTAGCACGGCCTGCATGTTCTCCTTGACGCGCGGATCCACAACGCGCGGACCGGAGACGTAATCGCCGTACTCCGCAGTGTCCGACACGCTCCAACGCTGCTTGGCGATACCGCCCTCGTACATCAAGTCCACGATCAGCTTCAACTCGTGCAGGCACTCGAAGTAGGCGACCTCGGGCTGATAACCGGCCTCGACGAGGGTCTCGTATCCGTACATGACCAGTTGGCTCGCGCCACCGCACAACACCGCCTGCTCACCGAACAGGTCCGTCTCGGTCTCCTCGGTGAAGGTGGTCTTGATACCACCGGCCCGCAATCCGCCGATGGCACGCGCGTAGGACAGGGCCAATGGCCAGGCATTCCCGGTGGCGTCCTGCTCGACGGCAACCAGGACGGGCACGCCTCGACCTGCCACGTACTCCCGGCGCACCAGGTGACCGGGGCCCTTCGGAGCCACCATGCACACATCCACGTTGGCCGGGGGCTCGACGAACCCGAAGCGGATGTTGAAGCCGTGGGCGAAGAACAGCGCGTCGCCGTCCTTCAGGTTCGGTTCGATCGCTTCGGTGTACAACTTCCGTTGCGCAGGATCCGGAACGAGCACCATGATGACGTCGGCTTCCGCAGCAGCCGTGGCTGGATCGACGACCCGCAAGCCGTCTTCCTCCGCCTTGGCGCGCGAACGCGAGCCCTCTTGCAGACCGACCCGCACATCGACGCCGGAATCGCGCAGCGACAGCGCGTGCGCGTGGCCCTGGCTGCCGAAGCCCATAACGGCCACTTTCCGGTTCTGGATGATCGAAAGGTCTGCATCGTCGTCGTAGAACATTTCAGCCACGGTGGCTCACTCCTCGGTGGATGGGTGGTGGGAAGGCTATCGGTGGCCCTCGGCGGTCACGCCGAGCGGTCGACCGGTCGCAGCGAACGTTCGCTGATCGAACGTGAACCTCGGCCCACGGCTACGAGACCGGACTTCACCAGTTCGGTCACTCCGAAGGGCTCGAGTACACGAAGCAGGGCCTCGAGCTTGTCGTGCGCACCCGTAGCTTCGATCGTGACCGCATCGGTACTCACATCCACCACTTTGGCGCGGAACAGTTGGACGGTCTCCAGGATGTGGGAGCGGGTATCGAGATTGGCCTTGACCTTCACCAGCATGATCTCCCGCTGGACCGACGTCTCCTCTTCGAGTTCGACGATCTTCAAGACGTTGATCAGCTTGTTCAGTTGCTTGGTGACCTGCTCGAGCGGGAGCCGATCCACATTGACGACGATCGTCATCCGTGAGACCTCGGGCAACTCCGTCGGGCCGACGGCCAGGGACTCGATGTTGAAGCCACGTCGCGAGAACAAACTGGCCACGCGCGCCAGGACACCTGGCTTGTCTTCGACGAGGACGGAAAGCGTGTGTCGGGACATCAGTCGTCACTCCCCCACTCCGGTGCCATGGCGCGTGCGACCATGATGTCGTCGTTGCTGGTTCCCGCCGCGACCATCGGCCAGACCATGGCGTCCTTGTGAACGCGGAAATCGATCACCACGGGGGCGTCGTTGATTCCCATGGCCTTCTCGATGATGCCGTCGACTTCTTCGGCGGAAGTCGCTTGCAGGCCGTGGCAACCGTAGGCCTCCGCCAGTTTCACGAAGTCCGGGAACGAATGCGAGTGCAGATCGGTGTTGGAGTAGCGCTCGTTGTAGAACAGCGTCTGCCACTGACGAACCATGCCCAGGCTCGAGTTATTGATGAGCGCGACCTTGATCGGGATGTTGTTGATGGCGCAAGTGGCCAACTCCTGGTTGGTCATCTGGAAGCAACCGTCTCCATCGACCGCCCACACGGTGGTGTCGGGTCGACCGACCTTGGCACCCATCGCCGCGGGAACGGCGTACCCCATCGTGCCCAGACCCCCTGAGTTGAGCCAGGTTCCCGGGTGTTCGTATCCGATGAACTGCGCCGCCCACATCTGGTGCTGGCCCACCCCGGCGGCGTAGATCGAATCGGGGCCGGAGATCTTGCCGAGCCGCTCGATCACGTACTGGGGGGACAAGGTTCCGTCGTCGGGGAGGTCGTAGCCCAACGGATAGGTCTCCCGTAGCCGATTGAGTTGACCCCACCAATCGGCGTAGTCGGGCGCGGCACCTTCGCCGAGTTCGGCCTCGACCGCCGTCACGAGTTCAGGGATCACCTCGGCGAGATCGCCGACGATCGGGATGTCCGCGTGCCTGTTCTTGCCGATCTCCGCTGGATCGATGTCGGCGTGGATAACCGACGCGCGAGGGGCGAAGGTGGAGAGCTTCCCGGTCACGCGATCATCGAATCGAGCGCCGAGCGTGATGAGCAGATCGGACTTCTGCAACGCGCCCACCGCTGCGACTGTCCCGTGCATGCCGGGCATCCCGAGGTGCTGAGGGTGGGAGTCGGGGAACGCGCCACGAGCCATCAGCGTGGTGACCACCGGAATGCCCGTCAGTTCCGCGAACCGACGTAGCGACTGGGTCGCTCCGGCCCGGATCACCCCGCCGCCGACGTAGAGCACCGGCTGCCGGCTAGCCAAGATGGCGCGAGCTGCCTCGCGAATCTGCTTGGAGTGTGGACGCGTGGTGGGGTGGTAGCCGGGCATATTGACCTCGGTCGGCCAGTGGAACTCGGTGGTGGCCTGCAGGGCGTCCTTGGACACATCGACCAACACCGGCCCGGGTCGTCCGGATGCAGCGAGGTGGAAAGCCTCCGCGACCGCTTGCGGGATCTCGTCGGGGTTCGTGACCAGGTAGTTGTGCTTGGTGATGGGCATGGTGATGCCACGGATGTCGGCCTCTTGGAAGGCGTCGGTTCCGATGGCCGCGCTGGGCACCTGGCCGGTGATAGCCACCATCGGCACCGAATCCATGTGGGCGTCGGCGATGGGGGTCACCAGGTTCGTCGCACCCGGGCCGCTTGTCGCCATGCACACGCCCACCCGGCCGGTAGCCGCCGCGTAGCCCTCGGCCGCGTGTCCGCCCGCCTGCTCATGGCGGACCAGGACGTGCCGGACTTTCGTGGAGTCCATGAGCGGGTCGTAGGCGGGCAGGATGGCGCCGCCGGGAATGCCGAAGACCACCTCCGCCTCGGCCGCCTCGAGGGACTTGACCAGGCTCTCGGCTCCGGTGATCTGCTCACCCATCGTTCTTTCCCTGCCTTCGGATCGGATCTTGCGCTTCTCAATGAAAAACCCTCCACACCCGGGTGGGTAGGAGGGAGCGCGCCGGTGACGGTGTGCGTCAGCGAGCGCGCCTGGGTACTACGAGAATTCGTGCTGTGTTTATCGACACGGGAGCACTGTAACCCCTCGGGTCCCTCCTGTCACCCCCCGACCTCCTCCACGCTGTTTCCAGGGTCCGGGAAATTCGCCCCTGATTTGGCGATTCAAGGGAGGTTGACGGTGAATTTCCCGGACCCTGGGAAAAAGGGTTAGCCGGTGACGGCGCCCTTGGAGGCGCTTCCCACGAGCTTGACGTACTTCGCGAGCACCCCGGTGTCGTACCGGGGCGGCAGCGGCTCGAAGGTCTCCCGCCGAGCCTGGAGTTCGGCGTCGTCCACCAGGACATCGAGCGTGCGGTTGGGAATGTCGATGCGCACCCGGTCGCCATCCTTCAGAAGGCCGATCGGGCCAGCATCCACCGCCTCCGGCGAAACATGCCCAACACACAAACCCGTGGTGCCGCCGGAGAAACGCCCGTCGGTGATCAACAACACGTCCTTGCCGAGGCCCGCACCCTTGATCGCGCCGGTGATCATCAACATCTCCCGCATACCCGGACCACCCTTGGGGCCCTCGTAGCGGATCACGACAACGTCACCGGCCTGGATCGTGCCGTCCTCCAAGGCATCCATCGCCGCCTGCTCACGCTCGAACACCCGCGCCGACCCCTCGAACACCTCCACCGGGATACCCGCGTTCTTCACCACCGCACCCTCCGGCGCCAACGAACCCGACAAGATCGTGATCCCACCGGTGGCTCCGATCGGATCGTCCATGGTGCGAACCACGGTGCCGTCGACCTCCGGTGGATCGATCTCGGCCAAGTTCTCCGCCATCGTCTTACCGGTCACGGTCAAGCAATCCCCGTGCAGCAAGCCTTCATCCAGCAGTGCCTTGAGCACCACGGGCACTCCACCGACCTGATCGAGGTCGTACATCAGGTACTCGCCGAACGGCTTGAGGTCCGCGATGTGCGGAACACGCTCACCGATTCGGTTGAAGTCATCGATGCTCAGATCGATACCCACCTCATGGGCGATGGCGGGAAGGTGCAAGACGGCGTTGGTCGAACCGCCGAGAGCCATGATCATCGTGATGGCGTTCTCCAGGGACTTCTTGGTGATGATGTCCCGTGCGGTGATGCCCTGACGCAGCATTCCGACGACGGCTTCCCCGCTGCGCCGTGCCAGGTTGTCGCGCCGGGCATCGACGGCCGGAGGGGATGACGACCCAAGCAAGGACAGACCCATCGCCTCGGCGGCGCTGGCCATCGTGTTCGCGGTGTACATGCCACCGCACGTTCCCGCACTCGGACAGACCGCCCGCTCGATCCGGTCGACATCCTCGTCGTTCATCAGTCCGCGAGCTCGCGCTCCTACGGCTTCGAAGGCGGTGACGATGTTGACGGTCTCTTCCGTACCGTCTGTCAACTTCACCCTGCCGGGTAGCAACGAACCGGCGTACAGCAGCACGGAAGCGATGTCCAAGCGGCCGGCAGCCATCATCATCGCGGGGATCGACTTATCGCACCCGACGAGCGTGACCATGCCATCGAGGCGCTCGGCCTCGACCACCGTCTCCACCGAATCGGCGATCACTTCACGACTGACGAGGGAGAAATGCATTCCCTCATGGCCCATGGAGATGACGTCGGAGACGGTGATGGTGCCGAACTCCATCGGGAAGCCACCGCCGGCTTCGATCCCTTGGGCGACTCCCCCTGCGATGTCTCGCAGCGACATGTTGCAGGGAGTGATCCGGTTGTAACTGTTCGCGATGCCGATCTGTGGCTTTGTGAAATCGGCATCGTCCATGCCCAGTGCGCGCAACATCCCCCGATTCGGCGCGCGGTCTGGACCTTCGGTGACGAGATAGCTTCTAGGTTTCATCGACGAGGGATTAGACATTCTCGTAGTCTAGGAACACGCGAACGTCGGGGGTCGCATAGCGGGGGTCACGCACGGGGGTCTTGCACGCAAGGCACGCAAGACTACGGCCGCACACGATCGAAAGGCAGCGACGTGACGTACCGAACGATCATCGATTCATCGCAACTACAAGCGCTCCAGGAGTCCGGCGCCGAACTGGTCATCCTCGATGCCAGGTTCTCACTCGACGACGAGGAGTGGGGTGATCGTGCGTTCGCCGAGGAACACATCCCGGGAGCGCAACGCGCCGATCTATCCCGACATCTGGCCGGACCCATCGTGGAAGGCAAGACGGGCCGACGCCCCTTCCCGCGGGCCGAGGACTTCGCCGAGACGGTGCAGGGCTGGGGTATCGGACCGCGAACCCAGGTCGTTGTGTACGACGCCGATCGTGGCCTCATGGCCGCTTCGCGCGTGTGGTTCATGCTGCGCTGGCTCGGCCACGACGACGTAGCGGTCCTCGATGGTGGCCTTCCGGCATGGGTCGCTGCGGGGAATCCGCTCACCAGCGATGTCCTCGCCCCGCCGGTGCCGTCGTCGTCGTTCGTCGCACGCGAGCGAAAGGAGATGGTTGCCGATGTAGTCGAGGTCGACCAAGTTCGCGAATCCCAGCCGACTCGGGTCTTCGATTCGCGCGGACCGGAGGGCTACCACGGACAAGGCAAGTACTACGACCCGGTTCGCGGCCACATCAAGGGCGCGGGCCTTGCCGACCGCGCCGAGACCATCACCGAGGACGGCTCCTTCCGCACGCCCGATCAGTTGCGTGCGCATTACGACTCATTGCGGGCGGGCCAGGATCCCAGCGAGATCATCTTCTACTGCGGATCTGGGGTGACCGCTGCACAGAACGTGCTGGCCATGGAGCACGCTGGCCTACCTGGTGCTCGTATGTACGTGGGGTCCTGGAGTGAGTGGATCATCGATCCGAACAGGGAGGTGGAACTGTGAGCCGCCCCTATCGATTCGCCTTGATCGGCTGTGGATTCTTCGCCCAGAACCATCTACAAGCGTGGGCGCAGATGCCCGAGGTCGAACTAGTCGCCACCTGCGATGTGAACTACGAGAGCGCGCTCGCCGCTGCGGACCGATTCGGTGGCACGCCCTACACCGACGCCGCCGAGTTATTCGCGCGCGAGGAACTCGACTTCGTCGACATCGCGACGACACCTCCGACCCATCGGATGATGGTGGAATTGGCCGCGGAGCATGGAGTCGCCGCCATCTGCCAGAAGCCGTTGGCCTGGGACATGAAGGACGCGCAGGCGATGGTCGCAGCCATGGCCGAAAAGGATCTTCCGTTCATGGTGCACGAGAACTTCCGCTTCCAGTACCCGATGCGCAAGGTGAAGGAGGTGATCGATAGCGGGGCGATCGGCCGACCCTTCTTCGGCCGCATCAGCTTCCGAACGGCCCACGACGTCTACTCGGCACAGCCGTGGTGCATGGATGCCGAGCGCATGATCATCGCCGATGTGTCCGTCCACCAATTCGACCTGACGCGGTTCTTCCTCGGTGAGCCGGAGCGACTGTTCACCGATGCCATCCGGGTGAACCCGAAGATCAAAGGTGAGGATGTCGCCACCATCGTGCTGCACTTGCCCGGGGCTACCTGCATCGTGGATACCAGCTACGAAAGCAAGTCCGATCACAACACCTACCCGCAAACCTTCGTCACGATCGAGGGAACCGAGGGAACGGTGACCCTCGGACCGGACTACCGATTGCAGGTCGTCTCGCCTGAGGGCGTCCGCGAGGAAACACTCGTCATCCCGGAGCATCCGTGGACATCCGAACCGTGGAACTGCATCCAGGACAGCGTTGTGAATGTCCAGCGCCATTGGGTCGAATGCCTGACGAACAAAACCACGCCGGAGACCAGTGGAGCGGACACGCTACGGGTACTAGATCTCACCCTCGGGGCCTATCAATCCTTGGAAACCGGTGAGCCGTACCGCGCGGGAAGCCTGCTGTGACCCAGGAAGTTCGTATCGGTGATCTTGCCGTCACCATCGACGGGATCGATCTGCGTGACATCCGTTGGCATGGGCAAGAGGCCGTTCGAAGGATCTATCCGGTCTTCCAGGATCGGAACTGGACCAATAGGCCGTTTCGCATCGAGTCACAGCACGTCGAGGAGGGATCGGATTCGGTATCGCTCGTGGCCACGGGAAGTGGTTCCTTCGATGCCGAGCCGCTGCGCTGGCAGGTGGCGGCTGAGATCCGAGCCGATGGAATCGACTACCGCTTCTCGGCCGAAGCCTCATCACCCTTCCTGCGCAATCGACTGGGGATGTGCGTGCTGCATCCGATGACCGCCTCCGGCTCGCAAGTGCGAATCGAACACGTCGACGGCGAGATCGAGGCGGGCCGGTTCCCCGTCCAACTCTCGCCTTTCCAGCCGTTCGTCGATATCCGAGCGATCACCCATGAGCTGCCCGATGGCAGCGAGGCGAGCGTTCGCCTGATGGGTGACACCTACGAGATGGAGGATCACCGCAACTGGACGGATGCTTCGTTCAAGACCTACTGCACTCCGATCTCGCTTCCTTTCCCGGTGGAGGTTGCAACAGGCGATCGGATCGATCACCGAGTCGAGGTGTCCTTCGCCGGTGGTCGTTCCACTCCCCCGGTTGACGACGCTTCGGTTCGCATCGATGTGCACGGAAGCGTGCACGCACTACCCGGATTGGGCCTGTGCCTCAGCCACGAGGACTTGGCCAGATCGGATGAACACCTATCGCAACTTGCCGACCTGGGTTTGGATCACTTGAGAGTAGATGTCGATGCGGCGTCGCCGGAGGGTGTGCCGACTATCGTCCGCGCTTGCGAAGTGGCTGGCAATCTCGGCTGCGCACTGCACCTGGCGGTCACGTGTGCCGATCCCAGCGAACTCTCCGCATTCGCGGGCCTGCCCCAGCAGGCGTTAACCCCTATCCGCTCGGTGTACGTCTTCAGTTCGACCGACAAGGTGACTCCGGACTCCTGGTCCACCTCGGCACGGGCCGCCCTGGGCGACTCCTGGGCCCACGTACTCCTCGGTGGTGGGACGGATCTGTACTTCACCGAACTGAACCGTGAGCCACCCGATCCGCTGGCGTTCGATGTGCTGAACTTCTCGCTCAATCCGCAGGTGCACGCCTTCGACGACCGGACGCTGATCCAGAACACCATGACCCAACAGATCGTGGCGCAGGACGCACCACGCATCACCGATCCGGCACGGATCTCGGTGTCACCGATCAGCTTGCGTCCACGCTTCAATCCCAACGCCACCGATCCGGAATCCGATGTGAGCAACACCGATCTGCCCAGCGACGTCGATTCGCGTCAAGACACGTACTTCGCCGCGAATTGGACGGCCATGAGCGTGAAGTACCTCGCCGCGGCCGACAGCGTGGACACCGCCACCTACTTCGAGGCCTTCGGGTGGAAGGGGATCACCGGGATCACCGGGATCACCGAACCCGATCAGCCCTTCCCGGTGTGGCAGGTCTTCTCCACCCTCGCCGGGATGAGCCATGCGTACGGGTGCACCTCGAGTGATCCGGAGATCGTCGATGTACTCATCGTCGGCGATGGAACGAACAAGGTGGCGCTGGTCGCGAACTGGACGGCCGACGATCAATCCATCCACATGGGCACCGGGGACGATTTCACGGTGCCCGGCCACAGCCTGACCCCCATCCCCCTACCCTCCGATTGAAAGGTGATCATGCGACCCGCACCGACTTTGCCTCCCACCAACGAGCTCTTCCGGATGGACGGCATGCGCGTCCTGCTCACGGGAGCCGGTGGTGCCATCGGATCGGTCCTTGCCAAGGCGTTCGCCGATCTCGGCGCTGCGGTGGCCGTACACGACCTGAACCTGGACAAGGTCGAACCGTTGGCGCAGGAGATAACCGATGCCGGTGGGCAGGCGTATCCCATCGCGGCGGACATCTCCGATCCCATCCAATGCACCGAATTGATCGATTCCGCCGTCGGTGCCCTCGGTGGACTGGATGTGCTGGTCAACGGTGCGGGCATCAATCGCCGCAAGCCCATCCTCGACGTCACGGTCGATGACTTCGACGCCATCACCGCCGTGAATATGCGAGCGGTATACCTGCTGAGCCAGGCCGCGCATCCACATCTGAAGGCATCGGGGCGTGGATCGATCGTGAACCTAAGTTCCCTCAGCGCCCGCTACAGCTTCAACACGATCTCGGTCTACGCAGCCACGAAGGCCGCCGTGTCCGGCATGACGCGCAGCTTCGCTCGGGAATGGGCTGGCGATGACATCCGCGTCAACTGCATCGAGCCGGCGGTCGTCCAAACCGAGTTCACCAAGCCGCTGTGGGGCGAGGAGCATCGCTACCGCTGGTTCGGCGACACGACTCCCGTCGGTCGCTTGGCCCAAGCGCAAGAACTGGTCGGCGCGGTCGTCTTCCTCGCGACGCCCGCGTCCAGTTACATCACCGGCCAGGGGATCGTGATCGAAGGCGGGATCCTGGCCGGTGGTGACTGGGACTCCTACGCGGAGACCAATTCCTGACGCTGCTCACCGAGACCGGTGATCCCCAACGTCATCACGTCCCCCGCGTGCAGGTAGGCGGGATCGGGCATGCCCATCGCCACACCCGGTGGCGTTCCGGTGTTCACCAAGTCCCCTGGCTCCAGCACCATGAACTGGCTCACGTGGTGCAAGATCACCGCGGTGTCGAAGATCATGTCGTGGGTTGAACCGGTTTGACGTCGCTCACCGTTGACGTCACACCACAGGTCCAAGCCCGCGGCGAGTTCGACTTCGTCGGGGGTGACGAGCATGGGACCGCAGGGATTGAACGTCTCGCAGGACTTGCCCTTGATCCACTGACCGCCCCCGCGGCTTAGTTGCCATTCGCGTTCGGACACGTCGTTGCTGATCGTGAAGCCCGCGATATGGCCGAGTGCTTGCTCCGGGGAATCGAGGTAACGGCAGCGCTTGCCGATGACCACCGCCAACTCGACTTCGTAATCGACCTTCGAAGCACCGCGTGGGACCAGTACGTCGTCGTAGGGCCCAACAAGGCAATTGGGTGCCTTGGTGAACAAGATCGGTTCTTCGGGCACCTTCATGCTCGATTCGTTCGCGTGATCCACGTAGTTCAGACCAACGCACAAGATCGTGCTCGGCCGCGCTATGGGAGCCCCGATCCGTCCCGAGACAGTAGGCAGGGTCTCCGGATCGATATCCCGCAAGCGCGCGATGCCGTCGGCCGCGAAGAAATCCGGCGTGAAGTCATCCACGACGGTCGATAGATCTCGATGAACCCCCGCAGCATCGAGGATGGCCGGGACTTCGTGACCCCGTTCGCCGATCCTCGCCAATTTCATGAACTACTCCTTCGTGCGTCGTCGTCGTTGTTTAGCTGTCTGTATGTATGTATGTATGTCTACCTGGCTGGGAAAAAGGGTCGCCCTTTCCCAGTTACCGGGAAGATCACGGTCGATTCCCCGGAGTGTGGGAAAAAGGGCTAGTCGGTGACGGCGCCCTTGGAGGCCGATCCGACGAGCCGCTGGTACTTCGCCAGTACCCCGCGGGTGTAGCGCGGCGGTAGTGGTTCGAAGGTCTCGCGCCGGGAGGCGAGTTCGGCGTCGTCCACCAGGACATCGAGGGTGCGATTAGGGATATCGATACGGATCTTGTCCCCATCACGCAACAACCCGATCGGGCCACCGTCCACCGCCTCCGGCGAAACATGCCCCACGCACAGACCCGTCGTACCGCCGGAGAAACGACCATCGGTGATCAACAGCACGTCCTTACCGAGGCCCGCACCCTTGATCGCGCCGGTGATCATCAACATCTCCCGCATCCCCGGACCACCCTTGGGCCCCTCATAACGGATAACGACGACATCCCCGGCCTGGATCGTGCCGTCCTCCAAGGCATCCATCGCCGCCTGCTCACGCTCGAACACCCGCGCCGACCCCTCGAACACCTCCACCGGGATACCCGCGTTCTTCACCACCGCACCCTCCGGCGCCAACGAACCCGACAAGATCGTGATCCCACCGGTGGGGGCGATCGCCTCCCGCGAGGCCTTCAAGATCGTGCCATCGGGATCCGGTGGCTCGATGTCGGCCAAGTTCTCCGCCATCGTCTTACCGGTCACGGTCAAGCAATCACCGTGCAGCAAGCCTGCGTCCAGTAGTGCGCGCATGACGACCGGCACACCGCCGACTCGATCGACGTCGCTCATCACGTACTGACCGAACGGCTTCACGTCCGCAAGCAACGGCACCTTCGAGCCGATGCGATGGAAGTCCTCGATGTGCAATTCCACGTTGGCTTCGTGCGCGATCGCCAACAGGTGCAACACCGCATTCGTGGATCCGCCGAAAGCCATCAGCACCGCGATGGCGTTCTCCAGGGACTGCTTGGTGATGATGTCCCGTGCGGTGATCCCCTGACGCAGCAGTTCGACCACGGCCTCGCCGCTCCTATGGGAGTAGCTGTCGCGGCGGCGATCCACGGCAGGCGGAGCGGCAGAGCCCGGCAGCGACATCCCCATCGCCTCGGCTGCGCTGGCCATCGTGTTGGCGGTGTACATGCCACCGCAGGCTCCCTCACCGGGACAGATCGCCCGCTCGATGCGATCGACGTCCTCACGGGACATCAAGCCTCGCGCGCACGCTCCCACGGCTTCGAAGGCGTCGATGATGGTGACGTTCTTCTCGGTGCCGTCACTGAGCTTGACGTGCCCGGGGAGGATGGAACCTGCGTAGACGAAGACCGAGGCGATATCCAAACGAGCCGACGCCATCAACATGCCCGGCAGCGACTTGTCGCAGCCGGCGAAGGTGACGATGCCATCGAGGCGCTCGGCCTGGACCACGGCTTCGACCGAATCGGCGATGATCTCCCTGCTGACGAGGGAGAAGTGCATGCCCTCATGGCCCATCGAGATGCCATCGGAGACCGAGATGGTGCCGAACTCCATCGGGAAACCACCTGCGGCGAACACGCCCTCCTTGGCCGCGGTGGCCAGCCGATCCAAGGACATGTTGCACGGGGTGATCTCGTTCCAGCTCGAGGCGATGCCGATCTGGGACTTCTGGAAGTCCTCGTCATCCATGCCGACGGCGCGAAGCATCCCGCGCGCAGCGGCCCGCTCCAGTCCGTCGGTTACGTCTCGGCTTCGTGGCTTGATATCGGGCATAACGGAACCCTAATGCGCATTCCTTAAGGCGTATTCGTCAGGGAGCGCGCACGATGTTGCGCAAAGGCTCGCCGCGCCGCCAGCGTTGCACCTGTGCGCCGATCAGCTCCCGGGCGAGCCGGGGGAAGGCATCGGTATCGCCTCCGATGTGGGGTGTGATGAGCACCCCCGGAGCCGACCACAACGGATGCCCCGGCGGCAACGGCTCGGGATCGACCACGTCGAGTACCGCCTCGATGCGCGGGATCTCGGCGAGTAGGTCCTCGGTGACGATCACGCTGCCCCGGGCCACGTTCACGAGCAGCGCACCATCGCGCAGCATCGACAGGAACTCCCGGTCGACCATGCGCTCGGTGTCGGGCGTGAGCGGTACGGCGAGCACCACGATGTCGGCCTCGGGCAGCACCGTGGGCAATTGCGCCGCACCGAGGACGCCATCGCGCGCAGTTCGACCGACCAAGCGGGGGCGGCAGCCGAAGGCCGCGAGGGCAGTAGCGATGCGGGTGCCGACTCCTCCGGCTCCGACGATGACCGCGGTGGCCTCCTGCAGGGAACGTCCCCTGCGGTGATCCCAGCGCCCGGTGGCCATATCCCGAGCCGCACGGTCGATGCCCCGCCACCGCGCGATGATCGAACCGACCGCGAGTTCCGCCGTGCTCTGCTCGTGCACACCGGCTGCGTTGCACAGCGTGACCCCGACAGGCAGGTACGGCAGGGCCGAATCGAAACCGACGGTCGGTAGTTGCACCACTTCGAGGTTCGCCAGCTCGGGCATCCACTCGGGGTTGGGAGCGTCGATGTAGTCCGGGACGAAGAACCCGACGGTGGAGCAGGTGGCCTCATCGGGCAGTTCCCCGCTGCGGTAGCGCACGCAGTCGGCAAGGCCCTCCGGTGCGAGGAAGTCGGGGACTAAGACGGCTTCGCCGGGCACGCCCGCTATTCCTCGACTCCCAGATGCGCGAGCAGCAAGGTGCGCACCTTCGCCGCATCGGCCTGGCCTTTGGTTGCCTTCATGACGGCGCCGACGATCGCACCTGCCGCTTGCACCTTGCCGCCGCGGATCTTCTCGGCGACGTCCGGCTGGTCGGCGAGCGCCTGTTCGATGGCCGACATCAGCGTGGAGTCGTCCCCGACCACCACCAAGCCCCGCTCGGCGATCACCTGGTCGACGTCGCCTTCGCCGGCGAGAACCCCTTCGAACACCGAGCGTGCGAGCTTGTCGGTCAAACTTCCGTCGGTGATCAACGCTTCGACCCGGGCGATATGCGCGGGGGTGACACGTAGGTCCTCGAGCGCGACGCCCTGCTCGTTGGCGACCCGCGTGAACTCCCCGGTCCACCACTTGCGCGCCGCACCTTGATCGACCCCGGCGGCGATCGTCGCCTCCACGAGTTCGAGCGCTTCGGCGTTCACGAGAGTCTGCATCTCCAGATCGCTGATTCCCCACTCGTCGCGAAGTCGGGCCCGCCGCGCCGATGGCACCTCCGGGAGCGTCGAGCGCAGCTGCTCGATCCAGTCCTCACTAGGGGCCACGGGAACGAGATCGGGTTCGGGGAAGTAGCGGTAGTCCTCGGCATGTTCCTTCGATCGCCCGGGAGTGGTCTCGCCGGTGTCCTCGTGGAAGTGCCGGGTCTCCTGCACCACGCGTTCGCCGTCGGTCAGCACCGCGGCCTGCCGTTCGATCTCGAATCGCACGGCACGTTCCACCGAGCGCAGCGAGTTCACGTTCTTGGTCTCCGAACGCGTCCCCCACGGCTCACCCGCCGGCGCCAACGAGACGTTCACATCGCACCGCAGTGAACCCTGATCCATCCGGACGTCGGACACACCCAACGCGCGCATCAGATCACGCAACTCGGTGACGTAGGCGCGCGCCACGAGCGGCGCCAAGGAACCGGCCCCGACGATCGGCTTGGTGACGATCTCGATCAGCGGAATCCCCGCTCGGTTGTAGTCGACCAGGGAGTAGTCGGCACCGTGGATGCGGCCGGTGTCGCCTCCAGCGTGGGTCAATTTGCCCGTGTCCTCCTCCATGTGGACACGCTCGATCTCCACACGGAATTCGCGGGGGCCGTCGTCGGTTGCGACGACGACGTCGAGGTAGCCGTCGAAGCACAGTGGTTCGTCGTACTGACTGATCTGGTAGTCCTTGGGCATATCCGGGTAGAAGTAGTTCTTGCGCGCGAAGCGGCACCACGAAGCGATGTCGCAATGCAATGCCAGCCCCATCCGGATCGTCGATTCCACGGCGACCGCGTTGACGACCGGCAGGGATCCCGGAAGGCCGAGACAGGTCGGGCACACCTGGGTATTGGGGGCACCACCGAACTCGGTGGCGCAGCCGCAGAACATCTTGGAAGCGGTACCGAGTTCGACATGCGTCTCGAGGCCGAGGACCGGCTCGAAGGACTGCAGTGCCTGATCGAAGGGCATCCGCGTGATAGCCGTGCTGCCGCTCATAGGGCGGGCACCTCCTCGGTCAAGACGTGTCCCCAGCGGTCCACCAAAGCTGCTTCGAGGGCGCTACCGACGCGGTAGAGCCGATCATCACCCAGCGCCGGCGCCATGATCTGCAGGCCGACCGGCAAGCCGTCCTCCGGGGAGAGCCCGACGGGTACGGACATCGCGCAGTTCCCGGCCAAGTTGACCGGGATCGTCGCGATGTCGTTGAGGTACATGGCCAGCGGATCGTCGAGCTTCTCGCCGAGCCGGAAAGCCGTGGTGGGTGTGGTCGGCGAGACCAGCACGTCCACCTGCTCGAAGGCAGCGGCGAAATCGCGCGCGATGAGTGTGCGCACTTTCTGCGCCTGTCCGTAGTAGGCGTCGTAGTAGCCACTGGACAGTGAGTAGGTGCCCAGCATGATCCGGCGCTTGACCTCCGCACCGAAGCCGGCCTCGCGGGTACGCGACATGACCTCCTCGACCGAGGCATCGCCGTCGTCCCCGGCCCGCAGTCCGTACCGCATGCCGTCGAAGCGCGCGAGATTGCTGGATGCCTCGGCGGGCAGGATCAAGTAGTAGGCACCGAGCGCGTATTCGAAGTTCGGGCACGAGACTTCCACTACGTCGGCGCCGAGGTCGGTGAGTATCGCGACGGCTTCATCGAAACGTTGCCGCACGCCCTGCTGGTAGCCCTCCCCACCGAGTTCGCGCACCAACCCGATCCGCATGCCGCGCACATCGCCCGATCGGGCGGCGGCGACGACGTCCGGAACCGGGGCATCGATCGATGTGGAGTCCCGTGGATCGTGTCCGGCGATCACTTCGTGCAACAGGGCGGCATCGAGGACGGTGCGCGCGCACGGGCCGGCTTGATCCAGCGACGACGCCAGCGCCACCAGTCCATAACGCGACACCCCGCCGTAGGTCGGCTTGACGCCGACGGTCCCGGTGACCGCAGCGGGCTGGCGGATGGATCCACCGGTGTCGGTGCCCATCGCCAACGGCGCTTCGAACGCAGCGAGCGCAGCGGACGATCCACCGCCCGAACCTCCCGGGATCCGTTCGAGATCCCACGGATTGTGCGTGGGTCCGTAGCCGCTGTGCTCGGTCGAGGACCCCATCGCGAATTCGTCCATGTTCGTCTTCCCCAAGATGACGACACCCGCGGCTCGAAGTCGCTCGACCACCGTGGAGTCGTACGGGGGGCGCCAATCGGCGAGGATCCGGGATCCGCAGGTCGTGGGCACACCCCTCATCGTGAAGACGTCCTTCAACGCCAGCGGTATGCCGGCCAGCGGACCGAGTTCGGCACCGGCTGCCCGACGGGTGTCGATATCGGCCGCCGTCGCTAGGGCAGTTTCTCGATCCACGTGCAAGAAGGCATGGACCTTGTCGTCGACTTCCTCGATGCGCGCCAAGCACGCCTCGGTGACCTGCACCGAGGTCACCTCCCCCGCCTGCATCGCGGCGGAGAGCGTGGCAGCGCTCTGCCTCACGAGATCGCTATCCATCACCGGCGCCATCTCAACTCTCTCCCAGGATGCGCGGCACCCGGAAACGATCGTCTTCCCACGCGGGGGCACCCGCTGCGATCTCGTCACGATCCACGCCGGGACGCACGACATCGGGGCGGAAGGTGTTGGTCACCGGGATCGGATGGGATGTGGGCGGGATGTCCTGGGCCGCGACCTCCGAGACACGGGCCACGGCATCGACGATCGCCGACAGTTGCTCGGCGTAGTGATCGATCTCGCCTTCGGTCAATTCCAATCGGGCGAGCCGAGCGAGATGCTCGACCTCCGCGCGGGTGATGGCAGCCATGACCTCATCCTTCCAGCACGGCGTCGATGCCTTGCTCGAGGAGCACATCGAAGGACTCCGCGGGGACCACCGGCACACCCAACGACGACGCCTTGTCGAGTTTGGATCCGGCGCTCTCGCCGGCGACGAGGACCGTCGTCTTGGACGAGACCGATCCGGTCACCTTCGCACCGCGGGAAACGGCCGCGGCCGTGGCGTCTTCGCGGGTGTAGCCAGGCACGGATCCGGTGATGACGACCACCGCACCGGCCAGGGTCTGTTCGGGAGCATCCACACCGTCGGATGCGCCAGCGGACGCATCGACCATGACCACGCCGCCGCGCTGCCACTTGTCGATGATCTCGCGATGCCATGCCTGCTCGAACCACTCCACGACCGCTTCGGCGATGACCTGACCGACACCGTCCACGGCAGCCAATTCCTCGGTGCCGGCCTCGGCGATGGCCTCGATGGAACCGAAGTGCCGCGCCAAGGCCTGGGCGGCCGTCGGACCCACGTGCCGGATCGACAGCGCTACCAGCATGCGCCATAGCGGCTTGGTTTTCGCCTTCTCCAAATTGGCCAGCATCGTCTTGGCGTTCTCGGTCAATTGCCGGCCCGTCTCGCCCTTGGCCGGATCCCGGGTGAAGAACGGGCACTCGCGCAATGCCTCGGAGTCGACCAGGAACAGATCACCCATGTTGGCCACGACGCCGCAGTCCAAGAGTGCGACCGCCGCCTTGTAGCCCAGGCCCTCGATGTCCAGCGAGCCGCGCGAGGCCACATGGAACAGGCGCTCGCGCAACTGCGCCGGGCAACCGGCGGTATTCGGACAACGGATGTCCTTGTCGCCTTCGCGCTCGGGGCGCAGTTCGGTTCCGCACTCCGGGCATTGCGTGGGCATCACGAAAGCGCGTTCGGTACCTGTTCGCGCTTCGACGACCGGACCGATCACCTCGGGAATGACATCGCCGGCCTTGCGCAAGAAAACCATGTCCCCGATCAGCACGCCCTTGCGCTGAACTTCGTATTGGTTGTGCAAGGTAGCCATCGAGACGGTGGAGCCGGCCACCCGTACCGGATCCATCACAGCGAAAGGCGTAACCCGGCCGGTGCGCCCGACGTTCACCGCTATGTCCAGCAAACGCGTACGCACCACTTCGGGCGGGTACTTGTAGGCGATAGCCCACCGCGGAGCACGGGAGGTCTCACCGAGTTCGGATTGCGCGGCGAAGTCATCGACCTTCACCACCACGCCATCGATCTCGTGCTCGACGTCGTGCCGGTGTTCGGCGTAATAGGCGATGTACCCGCGAACCTCGTCCCGCGTGGTGTGCACCTTCATGCGTTCGCTCACCGGTATTCCGAAGTCCGCCAGCAGTGCGTAGACCTCGCTTTGTGAACCGATGTCGATGCCCTCGCGGGCGCCGACACCATGGGCCGTGAAGCCGAGGGCCGCCAAGCGACCCGAGGCGAGGGCATAGTCGCGCTCGAGGCGTTCGACTCGGGAGCGACCGCGTTCGGTATCGACCGCGCGGGCGGCCTGCAACTCCTCCCAGCGCTTATCCATGCGCTGGCGGATCGTGCCCGAAGCCGCATTGCGCGGATTGGCGAACGGCGTGGCACCCACGGACATCTGCTCGTCGTTCACTCGCTCGAAGTTCCGTGTCGATAAGAACACTTCGCCGCGCACTTCCACCAGCGATGGCGGATTATCGGCGGTCAATTCCGCCGGGATCGCCTCGATGAAGCGCATGTTGTAAGTGATGTCCTCACCGGTGATCCCATCGCCACGTGTTGCGGCCGATGCGAGCTTGCCGTCGCGGTAGACCAGATCGACGGCCAACCCGTCGATCTTGACCTCGCACAGCAGGGACGGAAAGGCACCGAGCGCCTTCTCGACCCGATCGAACCAACCTTCGAGTTCATCGTCGTCGAACGCGTTATCCAACGAATACAAGCGAACCAAGTGTTCGACCGGATCGAACATCTCGGCGCGTTCACCACCGACGGTCTGAGTAGGCGACTCACCGCTCGCGAGTTCGGGGTGAGCCTGCTCGATCTCCTCGAGCTCGCGGAACAACCGGTCGTATTCGTCGTCGGCGATCGTCGGTCGCTCGGCCTGGTAGTACGCCGCACGGGCTGCATTGATCGCATCGACCAGTTCGCTCCACCGCCTCCGAACGGATGCCTCCGGCCGGGCCTGGGACTCGGTGTCGTCAGCGGACATCGGCGTTCTCCCGCTCGTCTCGCACGACGGCACCGACCCGCGCGCAGGCGGAGATCGTCGCTCGGGCAGCTGCCATCGATATATCGGCAAGGCCACCGCGCGGCGTGATGGCGATGTTCGCGGGCACCGAGGCGAATCCATGATCGGACATGAACCCGCGCAAGCGGGCACTGAGCGCTGTGTCGCCAGAACGGGCGGTATCACTGGCCGCGTCGACGATCGGCACGCACCCGAGTAGTAGCCCGAACCCGGCCTCCCAGGCACGCGGCAGCGCCTCGTCGTCGAGTTGCTCACGGCCGAGGTCGACAGCCAGCGCATCGGTTCCGGTATCACGTAGGAGATCGACGGGCGCCTGCTTGGCATGGCACCGAATGACCACCCGGGCTCCGGCGGCTTGGATCGCGGCGGTGACCGCGCGCAGCCGTCCTTGCACGATGCCGGGTTCCACGCTGCGGTGCGCGAGCCGACCACTGCTCATGGGCACCCGACCGGCGAGCACCCTGGGCACGACGTCCTCGTCGAGTTGGATGACGAGAGCGTCGTCGGCGACCCAGCGGCGCAACCGGTGCACGAGGTCGCCGGCTGCCTGGGCCAGCGCTTCGGTCAAGTCACCGACCGCACCGCCATCGCGCAGCAAGGCCTCCCCGGCCGGATCGGCGATCCCGGTCGCGAGGGTCCACGGGCCGGCGATGGCCACCTTGATAGGTACCGCGTTTCCCGAGCCAGCTGCGAACTCCTCGAGCGCGTCGAAGTCCTCGGACAGGTAGCCGCGGGCTCGCGCGAGGACCCGCTGCCCGGTGTGCCCTAGTCGCCACCCCGACGGCGTGGTCTCCACCTCGAAGGATCGATCGACCTCGGCCAGCAACGCAGCGGTGCGACCCACCGGATCGGCCCCCGGTCCGCGCGCGGGTAACTCGATGAGCGGGATGAAGTCGGCGAACTCCCCGGCCGCGATGTTCATCGCCTCCCGGGAGTCGACGCCGGGCATGGGGCCGATTCCCGTGGCGACCGCCGGGTAGGGCCAATTGCAGGGCTGGTTCACAGTGCGGGCTCGTTCACAGCGCTGGCCTGTTCACACCGCCGCCGCGTCCCCGACGCGTCCGGTGGCCGATATTCGCCCGGATCCCAGTGCTCGCGGCCCGTCGTACAGCACCACGCTTTGACCGGTGGCCAGGCCACGGACGGGCTCGAGCAACTCCACCTGCAGCGCCGCATCGACCATTCGGGCACGAGCCGGCACACCCGGGTGGTGCGCCCGCACCTGCGCGGTGACCTCACGCCAATCCCCCGACAATCCCGGACCGATCCAGATCACGTGATCGGCATCGAGCGCGACCACGTCCAACTGATCGGCGGAGCCGACGTAGACGGTGTCGGTGCTTTGGTCGACATCGACTACGTAGCGCGGCCGCCCGTCCTCCCCGGGTGTGCGTAGGTCCAGTCCGCGGCGCTGGCCGATGGTGACGGTGAAGGTGCCGCGGTGCTCACCGAGTTCGGCGCCGCTTGCCGAATCGACGATGCGCCCCGGTCGTTGTCCGATGCGGTCCACGAGGAAGTCGGCGGTCTTGCCGTCGGGGATGAAGCAGATGTCATGGCTGTCGGGCTTGCTGGCCGTGCGCAGGCCCCGTTCCCGCGCTTCGTTGCGCACCTCGTCCTTGACGGTATCGCCGAGTGGGAAGAGGCAGTGGGCGAGTTGATGCTGATCGATCACCGCGAGGACGTAGGACTGGTCCTTCGCCTCGTCGACGGCCCGGTGCAATTCGGGGCCATCGGGTCCATCGAGCACCCGCGCGTAGTGACCGGTGGCGACGGCATCGAAGTCCAGCGCTAGGGCGCGATCGAGCACAGCCTTGAACTTGATCTTCTCGTTGCAGCGCAGGCAGGGGTTGGGGGTGCGCCCTGCCTCGTACTCGGCGAGGAAGTCACCGATCACGTCCTCGGCGAACTCCGCGGAGAAGTCCCACACGTAGAAGGGGATGCCCAACATGTCCGCCACTCGACGCGCATCGCGTGCGTCATCGATGGTGCAGCATCCGCGGGAGCGTCCACCCGTGGACTTCGAGCGCGCGAGGGCTAAGTGGACGCCGACTACCTCGTGTCCGGCATCGACCATGCGTGCAGCTGCCACCGAGGAATCGACCCCGCCGGACAGCGCGGCGATAACCCGCATCAGATAACCCGCATCAATCGGCCCGTCCGGCGGCTGCACCGACCGAGGTGTGCACGGATGCGGAGACCGATCCGGCGCGGCGGGCTCGTTCGACGACCCCGGGTAAGGCCTCGACCACTGCCTGGACGTCGTCCATGGTCGAGGTGCGACCGAAACTGAAGCGCAGCGATGAGCGCGCGGTCCGCTCATCCACCCCCATCGCCAGCAGCACATGGCTCGGCTCGGGGATACCGGCCGTGCAGGCCGAGCCGGTCGAGCAATCCACTCCCGCTGCATCGAGCAGCATGAGTAGGGCGTCGCCCTCGGCTCCGGGGATGGATACGTGGACATTGCCGGGAAGCCGTTCACCATGGGTGATCGAATCGTCGGGTTCGGCTCCGTTGATGATGGCGTCGGGCACTTCGCGCCGGATGCCTTCGACGAGTGCCGACTGCAACGAGGCCAGGTGGCGCGCATGCTCGCCTTGCTGCTCGACCGCGTAGTGCACGGCGGCTGCCAATGCGGCCGCACCTGCGGCATCGAGGGTGCCCGAGCGAATCTCACGTTCTTGTCCACCGCCGTGCGCCACCGGTTCGACGGTTGTGTACGGATCGATGATCAAGGCGCCGGTGCCGACCGGACCGCCGATCTTGTGTCCGCTGATGGTCACGGCGGTAGCGCCGACCTCGGACAAGTCCATCGGTAGTTGGCCGAGCGCTTGCACGGCGTCGGTGTGGAACGGCACCGAGTATTCCCGACACAACTGGGCGATCTGCGCGACCGGTTGGACGGTGCCGACTTCATTGTTGGCCCACATGACCGTGACCAGCGCCGTGCGCTCGGCGTTCTCGGACAGGAAACCCGCAAGGTCGTCCGTTCGAACCCGGGCGCGCGAATCGACATCGAGCCAATACGCCGCGGCCCCCTCGTGCTTGACGAGCCACTCGACCGGGTCGAGTACGGCGTGGTGCTCGATCGATGAGGACACCACCGTCGGTGCGTCGATGCCCAGGCGCCGGCGCCCGGCCCAGAACAGGCCCTTGACCGCCAGGTTGTCGGACTCGGTTCCACCGGAGGTGAACACGATCGCCGACGGTCTGGTCCCGAGGTCATCGGCGATCGACTCCCGAGCTTCCTCCACGATGCGCCTAGCCCGGCGCCCGGAGGTGTGCAGGGAGGACGGGTTGCCTACCGATTCACTCGCGGCGAGCCACGCCTCCCGCGCGGGCGCCAGCAGCGGCGCGGTGGCCGCGTGATCGACGAACGCCCGCCGTTTCGCACTACCTGCCACGTGGCGATGGTAGCCAGGGCGCTGGCCGGCTGCTCGTTGCCCAGCCGCCGGTGATCCAGGGCCCACCCCGGCTTGTCCCTTCCATCAACTCGAGCGCGACTCGATTTCCTCGGCGAGTTGCGGGACGACCTCGTGCAGGTCCCCCACGACACCGAAGTCGGCCAATTCGAAGATCGGCGCCTCGGCATCCTTGTTGACGACGACGACGACCTTGGAGGTCTGCATGCCTGCACGGTGCTGGATGGCACCGGAGATGCCGTTCGCGACGTACAACTGCGGCGAGACGGTCTTGCCGGTCTGACCGACCTGGTACTGATGCGGGTACCAGCCGGCGTCGGTGGCGGCCCGTGATGCACCGACCGCACCGCCGAGGGAATCGGCGAGACGCTCGATGATGGCGAAGCCTTCGGGTCCACCCACCCCGCGTCCGCCGGAGACCACGATCGCCGCCTCGGTCAGTTCCGGCCGGCCGCCCTGCTTGGCCACGGTGCGCTCGGTGACGGTTGCCTTCTTGGCGGAATCGCTGAGCGCGGTCGACACCTGCTCGACGGTGCAGTTCGCTGCGGCCGGCTCGGGGGCTACCGAGTTCGGGCGCACGGTGTAGATCGGTGTGCCGGTCAAGACGGTGGAGTGCACGATGGTGCTGCCGCCGAATACCGATTGGGTCGCAACGCCCTCCTCGTCGATGTCGACGGCATCGGTGATCACTCCGCTGCCGATCCGCACGGCGAGGCGACCGGCGGCTTCCTTGCCATCGGCGCTGGAGGGGACGAGCACCGCGGCGGGCGCCAGGGAAGCTACGAGGTCGGCGAGGACGTCGACGATCGGGACGACCGGGTGATCGTTCATCTCGTCGGAGTCGGCGGCGTACACCGCGGTCGCGCCGTACTCACCGAGTGTGGCGGCGGCGTCGCCGGCGCCGGAGCCGAACCACACGCATACGGGCTCGCCGAGTCTGCGCGCGAGGGTGAGCAGTTCCAAGGTGGTCTTCTTGACCGAGCCGGTTTCGCGTTCGTGCTCGGCGAGGACGAGGACGGGTGCCATAGCGCGTTCCTTCCTAGATGAATTTCTGCTCGGTGAGGTAGCTGGCGAGTTTGCTTGCTCCGTCGCCTTCGTCGGTGATGACGGTGCCGGCCGCCTTGGCCGGACGTGCTGCGAAATCGCGAACACCGCTCCAGGCGGCCGCTTGGCCGACGGACGCGGGTTCGAGTCCGAGATCGGCGACACCGAGCGTTTCCACCGGCTTCTTCTTCGCGGCCATGATCCCCTTGAACGAGGGGTACCGGGGTTCGTTGATCTTCTCCACCACGCTGACCACGGCGGGCAATTGCGCGGTCACGGTGTCGAAGCCGTAGTCGGTAACCCGCTCGATGGTTACCTCATCACCCGAGACGCTCACCCGCTGGGCGAAGGTCACCTGGGCGAGGCCGAGTCGTTCGGCCACCATCGCGGGGACGACGGACATCCGGGCATCGGTGGATTCGGAGCCGAAGACGATGAGGTCGAAGCCCTTGTCGGCCAGGGCCGCGGCGAGCACCGCGGACGTGGCGATGGCGTCGGAGCCGTGCAGGGCGTCGTCGAGGATGTGTATTCCGGCGTCGGCACCCATGGATAGCGCCTTACGCACGGTCTCCGC